>DUBF01000080.1 GCA_012960465.1 Rhodospirillales bacterium
GATGATTACTATAGTTAATGGGATTAAAAATGAGTATGATAACAATCAAGATCATAAAAAATCGGCCATACAATCGTATTTAAATCTACTATTACTAAGTCTGGATTAAATGATGTTACAAAATTTTTAACATTAGGATTGATGACGATACTACTAAAAAAGTTACCTAAAATAATATTTATGGTGCATGAGATTAGTAAGAAATTGTTATTCGTTTGCTACACAAATAATAAAACAAAGTGTAGCATTTATCTAAGTCAAGAATTGCTTTTTTTAATATTTAATTTGATTAAAAACTCTATACTATAATTTCGTACGTGAATTATCCGGTGGAATCTAACAATGGAAGCAAAAGCCCAACAACTTACAATGGAAAATAATGCCGAAAAAGCGGCTAGGTTTTTGAAATCTATTGCAAATCGAAATCGGATTCTTGTGCTTTGTCATTTAATCTCTGATGAATGGACCGCGGGAGAACTTAGTGAGAGCATTGGGGTGAAACCTGCAAATCTTTCCCAGCATTTAACGTGGCTAAAGAATGAAGGGTTGGTCAAAACGCGCCGCGAGGGTACTATAATTCATTATAGTTTATCCGATAAAGATGTTCGACCGCTTATTTCTATTCTTTTTGATATGTTTTGCACAAGTGATTTGACTAAAAATTAACCCTCATAATAAGTCATGGCTACGTGTTTGGCTTCTGCAAAAAATAACCAGCGTTCAATTAAAATGCCTTTAGTCGCTGTTGCAACAGCGACTATAGTTAACATAAATGAGATGGTTGGGATTAAAAATGTTAGGCTAATAAGAATTACTGGTAAAACAAACAAGCTTATCAATACTATTTTTCGCAATTTTTCGGTATGTTTTCGTGCAATTTGAAACCCCATTTCCTGCTGGAGATAGTTTTCCGAGGTGTGAGGTTTCTCTGGAACGTGTACTTTACCAATATCACCAAGGCCTGTTGCACTCTCAATATTTGAATTGGCTGGCATTAGGTCCAACATCTTCCAATATTTAGCAAACTACAGTTTTGCTTTTAAATCGGGTGCCATCAAATTTATGGATTTGATACACGGGTGCGAATTCTGCGCCTTCGGGAACATCACCGAGACGGAGGTCGATGGCGATACTTGGAACCGTGCTGGCAGGAATGCCTAGAATCTTGCCGTTCGAACAGCGGTGGGTATGGCCACAGAAAAGTTGTTTTACGTGCTCGTTTTTTTTCAAGACACCGGCCAGATAAGTCACTGTATCCCAATCTTCAAACTGGAAAGGGTATTTGGAATCAACGATTTCAAAGGGTGGATGATGCATGAAAAGTACGGTCGGTTTTTGCCGTTCTTCGGCCAGCATCCGGTTAAGCGTATCGGCGCGTTCTCGGCAATAATCGCCCATATTGGTAATAGCGCTCGTGGTATCCAGTGCAATCAGACGAACTGGGTAGTCATCGATACTGTATTGCAGAAAATCCGAACGAGGTGAAACATCGCGGCCTGTTTGGAAATTCGCAGCAATCAGGTTCCGGTCGTCGCGGTTACCGGCACAAACATGGAGCGGTATTCGGACATCTCCAAGTATAGTCAGGGCCATATCGTATTTTTCTTGGGTACCGTTGTGAACGACGTCACCCGTATGAATGACGATGTTGGGGGCGGGATCCTGATTATTAATGTCGTCGACCACGCGTCGGAGATCTTTAAGTCGGTCTTCCAATTTGTCGGATTCCGGATCGATATGGCTATCGGATATTTGGGCTATTATCATTGCATTCAAACTATCGTAGCAGTCGTACGCCATTTACAGGAGCCTAGTTTGGACGTAACATGGTCCAAAATTAAAGTTGGTTTTCGTAAAATTTGCGCAAGACAGTGATGACCTCTGGTCGACCAAATTTAGTAGAGATTTCCTCACCGTTCGATAACATTTCACGTTGGCGTGTGCCAGAAACATTAATCCTGAATTTTTCATCATGAGGACATGTTTTAGCAGTCGCCATACCATCACATACTTCACAATAAAAAGTAATATCTATTTTTAGAGGCTGAGTTACCAAGGCACCATCCCACAAAGTGTCGAAAATGTGGTGGGCATCAAAAGGTCCATAGAAATCCCCTATGCCGGCGTGATCACGCCCAACAATCAAATGAGAGCAGCCAAAATTTTGTCGTATAAGCGCATGAAAAAGAGCTTCTCTAGGCCCGGCGTAACGCATTTCAATTGGATAGCCAGCTTGAATAGCAATATTATCTTTAAAATATTTATCGATCATGACTTTGATGGCTTCGACCCGTACGGGTGCAGGAATATCGCCAGGTTTCAATTTACCTAAAACCTGGTGAATGAAAACTCCATCGGTCACATCAATAGCAATTTTCACCAAATATTCGTGACTGCGATGCATAGGGTTTCGAGTTTGAAATGCCGCTACTTTCGACCAGCCCATTTCCTTAAATAAAGCTCGACTTGCTTCTGGACGGATATAGAGATCGCTAAATTCCTGCGGAAACCAACCTTCTTCGATAACTTTTACGGAACCGCCGAGGTTGACTGGCGGCTGTGTCATAACCTTAGCAACACCTGGATGACTTTTATCCATGGTACCAAAAACTTTGTTGCACTGCAGAGCAAGGTCTGGCGTGTATTTATCTTGAACCGTCAGGATGCCCATGATCTGCTGAGTTTCACCATCGACTAACGCCACTTCCTGGTCAATTTCCAATTGATCGGCTAGAGTTTTCTTGGCAGAAAGCGTAACAGGGATTGGCCAAAATAAGCCACTGGCTAATTTCATATCTTCGCAGACGCCACGCCAATCTGTTTCGTTCATAAAACCATCGAGCGGTGTATAAGCGCCCATTGACAACAACAATAAGTCACAGACCTCACAACTGCTCATTGGGATCTTTTTCAAGTTTTCAGCTCGAGAAAGTTCTTGAGCTCTAAGGTTTTCTTGAAGCAGCAGAGGCTTTAAAGCCTCTGCACCGTGGGGAGGGACTAAATTGGTCATTAATTACACTTTTCCGTTCTTACATTAGGCTGGTTACGGTTTTTTCGGCGTCGTGTATTCAACCTCTTTATGGAATGGCTCCCAGGTGGCCTCGTATCCGACAAAACCCGTCTCGGTAGGTTCTTTCCGACGGGTAGTCATAAACCTGGATTTGCCGTCTGGTACATCGCGCTTTTCTTTTGGTTTATCACTCATAATTTTTACCTCCATGAATTTGATGTTGTTGTTGATTAAAGTTAATATTACCTCTTAATAGTAGAAATCGTGGACATTTCACTGAAGCGGCACCGTCAGCGCTTCTGGGATATCGGCCCCCGCAGCATCGACGGGACCACCGGCTTCTATCTCCTCTTCGATCGCATCACGAACACCGAGAACCTCCAAGTTAAAAATAACTTTCCTGCCGCAAAGCGGATTGTTGCCATCGACAGTTAGTGTCTCGTCATCGATCCTCGTGACAATAAAGCTCTGCGTCTCGCCTTTTTCATTCTCGGCGTGAAGAGTGGTGCCGACTTCCCTATATTCTTTGGGTACGTTTTCTACTCGATCAGTAAACACGAGCGACTCGTCCCTGGGGCCATAAATTTGATTGCAATCGATTGGCACCTCGATCACGTCACCAGCAGATCTGCCTTCTAGTTCTTTTTTGACGGCGGGTGCTAGAATATCGTTGACGCCGTGAACATAGCCGATTGGAAACTCAACCGCGACAAGAATCTCTTCCGATTTTTGATCTATCACCCTGTATGTTAGTTCCACATACTTACAGTCTTGAATCGTTTCGCTCATATTAAATTCGCTTCTCATGATCAAAAGATGGAGGCCCCGAAAACTTTGATCTCTTCATTTTCGTATCCGAGGACAAGTCTGCCAAGCCACTCCCCCTCCTTTTTTGTACTCCGTTGCCGGTAAAGTACAGTCACATGTTCGCCACGACGTATGGTACCGATGAACTCAATCGACTCGGACAGATTTCTTGTCAATTCGCTATTTGCAAATTGCTTACCCACCTCTATTTCATTTAACCCTAGCACCAAGTTCTCGGAAAAATGCTTTACGAATTCCCCATATTGTCCAATATTCGATGCATGTACAAGGTGGCTCCACAGCGGGTTGGCTATGGCAAGAATTTCATCGTCTGTTTTTTCGGTAATGCTCATTTGTAGTTCTTTGTCCTAGTCAAACGTTCGTCGCGACAGGCCCGACAAAAAGATCTAAACGCGATATACTAATTCCTATAGTTGGACCAAACAGGAGTTCGATTAAAACTCCTGTTTGAATTCTCTGTTACTCGGCGGCTTCTTTAACGGTGTCCTCTTTAACAAGATGATAAACAGGCGCCTTTTCCATGGTGTACTCACCGGTTTTTGGATCACGCCGCGAAACCGTCAGTACATGCCAATTTTCATCATCCAACTTCATGTGGTCGCCGCGATAATAGTAGCCCGGCCAACGGGTTTCTTTGCGGAACATTGTATGTTGTGCAACGCACTCGGCCGTACGGTGACGATGCATCAACTCCCAAGCACGCAGTAATTCATGGAAGTCCGATGCCGCCAGTTTCTCTAGGTCCTCTTCTAGAATCTTAAGCTTTTTCAGGCCTATGCCCAGCAACTTCTCGTTGGTCATGTAGCTGACGGTTGCGCCACCGCAATACTCGTCCATCAGTTTTTGCAAACGGTCCAGTCCTTGCCGTGGATTGATATAGTTAGGATTAACATCGCCAGCAACGACTTCGTTGCGGTAGATTTTGTAATGCTCCATCGGCTTAAAGACTTTTTCCTTAAGCTCTTCGATCCGCTTGTCAGATACAACGATACCCTCGCCCTTGCCGTCGTCGATGTAGCGACAGGCTGCCTTGGCAGATAGACGTCCTTCGGTGAAGGAGCCCGACGAGAAGGCGTGCGGCGTGCCGCCAACAGCGTCACCGGCACCGAATAACCCTTCAATGGTCATCATACGGTTATAACCCCAGAAATACTCAGGCGGGGAAACGTCCTCGGGACCAGAGCACCATGCGCCGCTGCCTGTTGCATGCGAACCCATGACGTAGGGTTCCGACGTGGTCAGTTCTGGGTTTTCGTTTTTGGGATCGACGTCCGTTGCGGCCCACAGCACGGCCTGTCCGATAGTCATGCCCAAGAAGTTTTCCCAGCCCACTTCTTCGAGGTGCGGATCTTGAAAGGCTTCCATGGTGACCATGTGGATCGGACCGCGACCGGCGTTTACCTCGGATATCATAGCATGGTTACGCAAACAGGTCGGGATCGGTCTGTGGGTTTTGTGAGAAAGTTCAGGATCCAGATATTCCTTGCCGACCATTTTCTGCAGTTGCGGCCACCACGTGGATTCGAACTCTTCGCCCAAACCATTTTGGGTATAGGTCTTGAGATGAAGGAAGTAGGCGCCTACGGGACCGAAACCATCCTTGAAGCGGGCCAGTACGATGCGATTTTCCATTTGCGTCATCTTGGCGCCGGCTTCGATCATCAGACCGTAGGCGGAGCCGGACGACCACGGGGCGTACCAGGTACGACCCATGCCTTCACCCGTCGAACGTGGCTTAAAAATATTGGAGGCGCCACCGGCACCACAAATAACTGTTTTAGATTTAAAAACGTGGAAGTCGCCGGTGCGGCAATTGAATCCGACGGCGCCGGCAACCCGGTTTTCCTTGGCTTCGTCCATAAGCAAGTGGGTAAGGCAAACGCGATTATATACTTTATCTGCCGACTTCTTTGCAGCCTCGGCCACGATGGGCTTGTACGATTCTCCGTGTATCATAATCTGCCACCGCCCTTCGCGCATATAGGAACCTTTTTCGTTATCCTGCATAATCGGGAGGCCCCACTCTTCAAACTGGTGAACCGCGGAGTCGACATGCCGGGCCATATCGAATAAAAGGTCTTCGCGCACCAAACCCATCAAGTCGGTGCGCGCATACTGCACGTGGTCTTCCGGGTTGTTCTCGCCGAAGCGGGTGCCCATGTAGCAGTTTATCGCGTAAAGTCCTTGGGCGACAGCGCCAGAGCGGTCAATATTGGCCTTTTCGGCAATGATGATCTTCTTGTCTTGTCCCCAGAATCTGGCTTCAAAGGCCGCGCCGGTGCCGCCAAGGCCCGCGCCGGCGACCAAAACGTCGATATTGTCTTCTATGATCGTTTTGTAACCCATTAGTAGTACACTCCCTGTTTGAACGTGAGACCGTTAGATTTCAAAGTATGTAGGCCTCCATCGTCAAAGCGGATATATTTTGGCTCGTTGTACAATAACTCGCTATCACGCTGCTCTTGGGTGGGTCCGGGGACATCTTTAAGTTTTGGAATGTCTCTGCCCCAAGGTTTGGTGGTGATTGGAGAAAGAAATTCCTTTTCCGTGCCATTCCTGAATTTGACCTTCCACGCAATCGTGCCCTTGTCCTCATCGCGGTCGACGCGAACGCTATGGCCGAGCGGCGCAAAGTCGGCGTAACCGCGTACGTCAATGGCGTTCTGTGGGCAGGCCTTTACACAGGAGTAACATTCCCAACATGTGTTGGGCTCGATATTGTAGGCGCGTCGGTTGGTCTTATCGATGTGCATGATGTCGGATGGGCAGATATCTACGCAATGTCCGCATCCATCGCATCGGGTCATGTAAACAAAAGTGGGCATTATATATTTTCTCTCTATTTAGACGATTTCAAGGGTTAGGCCTAGTAGTGGCGGGGCTGTTCGCGCTTGATGCCAAGTCCCATAGACAGGGGGGCATCCTTGAGCAATTCCATGGAGTGGCTCTCTCGGACTTCTGGATTGGTTCGGTCAGCCGGTTCGGGCAGATTGTTTCGTGTGCCGTTCGCTACTGACATCCGCTTTTCTAAAGCGGCAGCCGGCTTGAAGAACATATGGGAAAATTTAGACCATGGAACTGACCCAAACAATATTGTTGTCGCAAGCAGGTATAAGCCAAGGAAAAAGGTTGTCCAAGTGGTATTTCCGGTCGTTTGGGTATAGGCCCAGATCAGGCCAAATGTTGTGCTTACCATGAGCGAGACAACAAACAGGTCAGCCCGCACCAAACGAAATGGCGAATTTCCTTCTGCGGAAACGTCGACCCGAATGAAAAACCAGAACCAGTACCCACCAACGCAAACCAAGAGGGCACCAAGGTACCAAAGGTTTGCTAAAATCGCGGGCGCTGGGGTAGCAGAGGTTGGGTAGCCAAACACCATAATTGCCGTACTAGCGGCATACGCAATAAATCCGTACATCGTTAGAAGGTGGGCAATTCGGCGGCGCATACTGCAAAATTCTGCAGAAGTCATACCTTCCACCACAGCGGTTTGAATAGCCAGGGACGCCATTTTAGCGCCGCTGATCTTCTGTTTTGCATTAGTTTTCGATTTTCGCCAATTGTTAAAGAAGTATGTGGCACTCCTCTTATGCACGATATCGAATAAAGTACCGCCGGCAACCATGAGCGCCATAACTATAATATAAATCTGCATAATGGTGGGATCTATGACGGCTGAAAGCTCGGCGAAAGGATTGGTGTTAAACATTAAATTACCTCAATTATAGTGTGATGTTACTTAAAGGCAGGTCAGTCAAACGGCGACCCCGAACAATTTTTTCTAGATTAGATTCATTCAAGAATTCTAAGAGATATTCGTAGGCTTGTAAAAGTTATTTTTTTTATAACATAGTAGATTTCTTCAATCATATCTTGGGTATTAAGTGACAATTTCAATGCTACTAGCCCATTAGACAATCCCGTGGGAATTAAATGATATTATTTAACCCGACAAGGCGCCAAAAAGACCCAGCAATGGTTTTCAATTTGACTGGGGAAGTTTACCCCGCCATGCAGTCCCATTAATTTTCTGGTTCTACTGCCTAAAAAGTATCCAATAAATTCAGTGCTTTTTGCATTTTCAAAGACTTTCTTATAACAACAAGAGCCTAAACATTGAACCCTGGAGAAAATGTAGAAATAAAAATATTTAAATTTTCACTATGAAAGTCTATGAGTATAATTTAATAGAGAGAAACGATTTCGCCCCGCTTTTAAATATAATCTTGACCCTATTAAAATAACGTCTGAAGGATACACGGTTTGAACGATCAAAATTTAGAAAATATAATTGATAGTACAGTTAATTCCAAAGTTGATGGAAAAATCGAAAGTAGCGACATTCGCATTGTAGTAATTGGGGCTAGTCATGCAGGGATTAGCTTTGCCGATCAAATACGAAAGTATGGGTTTGTTGGTAGTTTGACATTAATTGATCGTCAAAAAGGTGGGCCTATGGAACGCCCCCCATTGTCTAAAGCTTTTTTACTTGAAACTACCGATCAAATGAACCCGATGTTTCTGCTGCGGAGAGGGAAATGGTATAAAGAACAAAAAATAAATCTAAAACATGGAATGAACGTTACAAAAATTAATGCGTCTGCGCAGACCGTGATGTTGTCTAATGGGGAGCAACTTGAATTTGATAAGCTCGTACTGGCAACCGGTGCGGTACCTCGTTCACTCGCCTCGACAGAGGAACTCTCTAACGTATTTGTGCTGCGGCAACCCGACGATGCTACAGCAATTCGCGCCACCGCTCGCAATGTGAATAACGCAGTTATTATTGGGGGAGGGTATATAGGTCTTGAGGTAGCCGCATCTTTGCGGCAAATGGGGTTGGAGGTATCCGTAATTGAAATGGCTGATAGACTTTTAGCCCGAGTTGCAAGCTCACCTGTTGCTCAGTTATTGAATGATTTGCATGTTGAACATGGAGTTTCAGTCTATACAGGAGTTAGTGTCGACAAAATTACAAACAGTAATGGACAGTTTAGCGGAGTAACTCTGGCTGATGGGACTGTTTTAAGTGGTGATATGCTGATTGTTGGGATTGGCGTAATACCAGATAGTGAATTAGCTCGACAAGCAGGCATTGAAACTGAGCGCCATGATGGTGGCGCAATTCTGGTTAACACTTCAATGCAAACGAGTAATCCCAATATTATCGCGATGGGAGATGTCGCCCTACAGCGCGGTCACTCTCTTCGGATAGAATCGGTGCATAATGCTCAGGACACAGCTATTCGCGCGGCTGCAGCTATCATGGGCGAAGCCCCGCCAAGTGATCAGGCTCCTTGGTTTTGGTCAGATCAATATGATGCAAATTTGCAATCTGTTGGAATTGTACCAACAGGAGATGACGATATATTTCAAATCACCCGTCCAGGAGAAAATGACACGAGCGTCTCATTTTGGAGCTATCGTGATCAAGAACTAATTGCCGTCGAAGCGGTCAGGGATTCAAAAAACTTCATGCTTGGTAAAAAATGTTTAGAAAGAAATTTTTCACCCAATCCTAATTTTATCTGCGACCCCAACTATGACCCTAATTCAGAAATGACTTAATCACACCTCTTACCCAGCGACATAACTCAAAGATAAACTTGGTGATTGAGGGCTGCCCGCATTTTTTTGTTGGACAAAATAGGGGAGTAGATAATAGTTTTATCCGTCCACTTTTATCTCTGGGCTTGAATTAATTTAGGCTGTGTCATAATTTATACATCTGAGAAATTTGAGGTCAACGCGGGTAAACTGCCTGGAGGTGAAGGCACTAATTACCAAGATGCCAAAGAGAAGTCCTGATTAATTAATACTGTCATAGGGTTCTTTGGACACTCGTATACTCACCGTCATTGGAGCACCTCTCGGCAGAGAATTTTTTATCTTTCTCGCATTTGTCCGCAATAATTTTATGGTCACGTCCCCAAGACGAACCGTCCACAATAAATCATGACACCGAACTGACCATTCTTCATGCTAGTGCAAATAAATAAACTATCTTTCCCAAGGTAGTAATCACATTGAGTATTTATTAATTTAAGTTGTGTTATGTAGATTTTCTCTTCATTTTCTTTCAAGCTAACAATATGGATGCATATACATTCGTGATCGAGCTAAATAGTCGATTACGGAAAGTCAGTTCATATCTCTTACTTAACTGCTGGGGGAGTAACTTTTGGAACTTTCCACTTTTTTCCTTCTGGGTGGCTTTGCGGTATTCGTTGGAGTTTTAATTGGATGCGTTGGTATAGGGGGCGTACTCCTTGTTCCCATTCTAACATATATTTTTCGTATCGATATCCATATAGCCATCGCGGCAGCAATGTTCAGTTACATGTTCAGTGGGGTCATTGGCACATTAATATATGCTAAAAAAGGCTCTATCAAATGGCCCCAAACAATATGGTTGTTCATCGGCGCTGCTCCAGCAGCTTTTGTTGGGGCAAAAGTAACATTATCTATACCTGGGCAATACTTGGAATTTTTGATCGCTCTTTTTGTTGTCGCTGCAGGAATTAATGCGATGCGCAATCAAAAATCCAAAGAGGGTAGCTTAAACATCACCAACCCCTTTGCACTTCTTTCTATCGGTGTAGTAACAGGCATTGGATCTGCCTTGACAGGGACTGGTGGCCCGCTTTTTATTGTACCCATCATGGTTTCCT
Source organism: Rhodospirillales bacterium (assembly GCA_012960465.1). Classification (GTDB taxonomy): domain Bacteria; phylum Pseudomonadota; class Alphaproteobacteria; order Rhodospirillales; family UBA2165; genus TMED23. The sequence continues at coordinate 10,513 of DUBF01000080.1, forward strand.
TAAAAGTCGCCGCCCACACTGCGATTGGATTTGGTCAGGCAATTCAACTTCCAATAGCTAGCTTGGCAACCATTGGTAATTTTTTATATGGATCAGTTGACCTAATAGTCGGGGGTGTGATTGCCGGCGGTATCATCATTGGAAGCACGTTTGGAGCAAAACTTGCTCATCTGTTCTCTTCCGCTATCATGAACCGTATTTTAGCTTTGGTTCTCGTTACAGTAGGTATGATAATGATCGGTCGAGTTTTTTGGTATTTACCTTACAAATCTCTAACCTGGCTCTAATTCTTGGCATCTAATGTCTGATCTTAAGTTTTTGTCTCTGAATAAGATAAACTTTATAATTATAATGAAGACAAATTTATATTTGTAATTATTTTGTTTTTTTAATATTTTAAAAACATAAAAATTTTATATTAGCAGTACATTAGCAAAAATAAGAAATAGAACTAATTTAGTAAGGGTTTTGAACTTTAGAGCGAACTATAGTATTTTTTTATAAGTATAATCTATTATAAGTATAATCTATTAGGTGATAAGAAAATCGAATTTACGAATGGCATTTATAGATAAATATTGATTGCATAATTAGAAATTATTTAATTTCTGTGGTACACTCGTATAAATTTTATCGTCTAGAGCGATCAATTTAGTTAAGTGTAACGTATCAGTTATAAGATCAAATAACAGTATAATGGAGACCCCACGATGTCAGCAAAGAATCATAAACAATGGAAAATTCCAGCATTTGAACAAGGTGATTATGTAGATAGTCGGATATACTCAGATCAGAATATATTTGACGAAGAACAGGATAAAATTTTTAAACAAGTATGGATACCTGTCTGTCATGAATCAGAACTTCCAGAAGCTTATGATTTCCGTACGACTTCGATTGCTAAAGAGCCTATAATTGTTGTTCGCGGAAAAGATAATGAAGTACGGGCTTTTTTGAACGTTTGTCCACACCGTGGGATGAGAATTGAGCGTCGCACAGCTGGTTCTTTTTCAGATGGGCAACCATCAGGAAATCCTAAACACATGACTTGTATGTTCCATGCGTGGCAATTTGACATGAAGGGCAATTGCGTAGACATTCCTCGCGCAAAAGAAGGTTACCAAGACCGCCTAACTAAAGAAAATGTTGGTTTACGCCGCTTGCGTTGTGAGGTCAGGTTTGGCGGTTTTGTTTGGGTTACTCTTAATGATAAAGTTGAACAAGATCTAGAAGCTTGGGCTGATGGGGCATTCGAATGTATTCGTTCTGCTATAGATACGGAACCATTGGAAGTATTTCACTATCATAAAGCTATTATAGATAGCAATTATAAATTATGGCACGATACCAATAGTGAATTTTACCATGACTATATGCATTATCATAACCGTGTCACTGGTTTTAATGATGAATATTTTGCTCGAACCAACAAAGGTTTTAAAAATGGACATGTCAATGTAAATAGCTTCACAGTCCAGTACGGTGAGTTTGAATTAGGCGAGTCGAGAGAAGATCTCTCATTCCCTGGCTTCCCACCAAACCAATGGTACATGATTGATTTATTTCCAGGTATGAACTTCAACCTAAGGGGATCAGCTCTGCGTTGTGACATAGTGACCCCACTTGGACCAAATAAAGTAATGATAGAGTTCCGTGGTTTGGGTCTCAAAAGTGATTCTCAAAAAGATCGCAAAACTCGTATCGAACACCATAATTCAATATGGGGACCATTCGGCCGAAACCTTCATGAAGACCTTCTTGGAATTACAGGGCAGGGTGCAAGTATGCAGACTGGCTCAGAACCGAGACGCATCCTTCACGGCCGCCATGAAAACAACCTTATTCATGACGAAATTGGAATGCGTCATTTCTACGATGAATGGTCAAAATGGATGGGTAGAAACCCAAGTGATCCAATGGACGAACAACGTAAGGTTTTGGCTGCTGAATAAAGACATTACTGATTGATCATCTAGGAAAATACTATGAATGCTATGAAAGCAGCGATTACCGCTGCAGTAACGGATATTGTTTATCGTTCTTGTCTTTATTTGGATAATGGAAATTGGGGAGAATTTCTCAATCTTTGCGATGATTCAATGATATATAGCATAAAAGCATATAGCGTAGAAATCCGTCGGGATATGGAATATCTCTCTCATAATAAAAAAGAACTTGGAACTTTGACTGAGATGCTTCCAAAACTCAACTCTGATCATTCTCCATTAAGGCGGCATGCTTCTGTCTATACAGTGGATATCGGTGAAGATGGAGAAACAGCAACAGCAGTAACATCGCTAGCTGTATACCAGAATATGCATGATGGCATTAACTCTCACATAGATTCAGGTGAAACACGTTTATTCCTGGTCGGAAAGTATCTTGATAAGTTCAAGATTAGTGGGGAAAGTGCTCTTTTAATTGAACGAGAAGTAAGACTAGATACTCGAAGACTTGATAAAGGGACACATCATCTAATCTAATATTTAGAATATAGATACAGAAAGTGCATACTTTATTAGATACATACAAAAACTATTGTTAGAGTTTTTGCTTCTTTGCTAAGTTTTTGTATTCAAATTTTTTAAAAAAAACTAATAACTTTTCACTCCCATAAAAATACATTGGAAAAGATAAATGAGTTGGAAACACGTCTGTAACATTGATCAAATTCCTGAAAACACATTAAAACAATTTGAGATTGATGGAATATCTATAGTAATAGCTAATTATGGTGATGGATTTAGGGCGTTTCCGCCATATTGTCCTCACATGGAAGAACCGCTCGCCGGAACAGGCTTGATAGAGGACGGAGTGTTAACTTGTTCTAAGCATTTATGGCAGTGGAATATGGGCTCCTGTGAGAAGCTTGGGATGGCAGAAAAAGAGTTGCTAATCTATGAATTAAAATGTGACGACGATAAAATCTTAGTTAACATGGAAAAAGAATTAATATACCAATACGATGAGGCTGATGATGATGATGATGATTTTTTTGACTAGCGCTTATAATTAACAAAATAATTTCAAATGAATAAATTTATTATCTAGTTAACGTTTTAAATTAAAGACTCAAAATGTCATCTTGTTAAATTAATTGTTTATCTTGGGTCTCGTAAACCTACTTTTCAAGTAAATATAGCCTAAATACCCACCTTTAGTAACTTTGACTAAATATTTGTTAATGGTTAATATGATTATATTTAATTTGATAAAATTTTAGAGTTTTGGTCAATTATTTGTTCACGAACTACAAACTTTATGTAGATTTAACTATTGAGTTTTGACTTTAAAAATTTAATAAATGATTATGGAAATGTTTCTGCCGAAGTTGTTGCATGCAGAACTTCTGCAGCATTATTTGACTTTTCATTTATGTTTTCAGTCCGAGTTTCTGGTAGAGCTTCTCTCGATGTTATTGCACAAATAACTGATCGTAATTTTCTGGATATGGGATCAGGAAGAATAAGGTATGCGCTATCTTATAGTGCACTGGGATACTTACGTTCGGACCTAACTGTTTGGAAACTAAGCGCAGATACTTTTCTTGTCATGAGTGGCTTTTTCGAAGATATAGAAGACGTTATGGCATACGGTCAAAACAATAAAGATTGCCATGTCGAAGATTTAAGTGAAAAAATTGTCATTTATGCTGTTCAAGGACCAGATTCATTGAAAGCATTAAATGACCTGGTTGATGATGAAAGGTTATCAACTCTTCCTTATTTTGGCTTTGCAGAATTTCATATTAATAGATTACCCTGTCTAATCGGTCGATTGGGTTATACTGGAGAGCGAGGTTTTGAGATAATTTTGCCTATAGAGAACCACTCCCAAGTTTGGAAGCACTTGTCTAATAAAGCACAGCTTTGCGGGTTCTCAGCGATAGATAGACTTCGGATAGAAGCTGGTTTTATTCTTTTTGCTAATGAATTTCAATTACCAGTTTCAGCTGACGACGTTAGCCTTCGAAATTTCACTCAGAAGACTTTTTCACCGCCTAGCTATCGCTTGATCTGTTTTCGGGCGGAGACAGATGAAAAACTAGATTCATGGCGTCCAAGTCAAGAGATCACCCCCCCCCTCTACTAGGGTTTATTACTGTCACGTCCGCTTGCCGTCAAAATGTTGAAGGTGACAGTCTCGGTCTCGGGTTTGTTCTCGCAAATAATGATGAAGGAGACAGACATTTTATTGATCCTCTTGGGAGATTTAGCAAACTAATTGAAGTTCACAAACCTTGTTATGATACGACCAAGATGCGCCCTAGGGGAAATTGGGCTTAGGCTAAAATTTAATAGTACCTTGTTTAAGGACAGTTGGGACAGAGATAAATGATTTTGGATAGAGGCAGTGGACTTATTAAACGTTTATTATAATGATCTTATCCACTGCCCCAACAACTCTCCAAAAAGCTATATCTATTTAAGAACCTGATTTTCTTTGCTCAAGTTCTTCCAGTTTGGAATCCCACTTCATAGCCTTAGCAAATGCCTCAAGCTGGTCGTCTTTCATATAAACTGTATGCTCTGGACCAGGATAAACATGTTCACGCACTTCGTCACGGTAACGTGTAAAGGCATCTTCCATGATTGGAATTACATTAGTATAGATTTTGGAGTGGCGTGGCAGATGTTCTTCCCACAGTCCCATAATATCCGATGTGATGATATGGACACCGTGCCCTTTGTTGCCAGCACCAAGGCTAATAACCGGCACTGAGAGTGTTTCTGTCAGGTATTCACAAACCTCATGAGAAGTAACCTCACAAAGAATTGAGAAACACCCAGCGTCTACGAATGCCATTGCATCATCAACCAAACGCTTTGCGCTATCAACGTCTTTACCTTGGGCAAAAAAACCACCTAGTTGCGGGATGCGCATTGGAGTAATACCGATATGACCCTGAACTGGAATACCTGCTTTTACAATCGCTTCGATGTTCCGTGCATGATTAGCATTACCTTCACATTTCATGACTTCCGTATTTGCTTCATGAACAAACCGCCCAGCATTTTCAACAGCCTGTTCTGGAGATACATGAAAGCTCCAGTAGGGCATATCAACCATGCGCATACCATATTGGCTGCCGCGATCAATGGATTTTGCCATCATCATAACTTCATCAAAACTAACAGTCACTGTGCTTTGGTGCCCAAATAAAATCATCCCACCCGTATCTGATACGCAAAGAATATCAATATCTAGTCGGTCAGCAAGAACAGCGCTACGATAATCGTAGATTGCCATTTGAACTATTTGTTCTCCGTCTTTGATTTTTTTTGCAAGTGTCCGCGTTGTTACTTTTTTACGTTTAGGTGCATCAGTCATAATTTTTCCTTCCTGTTGCGCTTATAGATTTTTCAATATCATTAAAATGCATTTATTTTTAGCTTAGAATGGTTACCTAATAAAACCGTGTAAGGACAAGTAAGCTGTGAAGCTACCATCCAGCTTCAACTAAATTTAAACGATGTAACCATAAAATTAGATAATTGTACACTCTATAAACATAAACATACAACCCCATAAGTAACTGATAGATAAGACGAAATTTTAGATTGAAGTTGCCTACTAGAAGCTGTTTGAAACTTTGTGAAAACTGGCTTGTGAGGCCTCATAGTTACTTTTTTATAATGATATAAATACGGTAACCTCCATAAGATTTGAACTACATTTTTGAATTTCGACGATTTAGCTAATAAAACCTCACTCTCCTCTCTCAGTCTCTCGTTGTTTTAGTAATAACGATTAACTATGAAAGAAGTAGTTATTATATACTGTGAGCTCTAAAAATTATAATCAAAGCCACGTATTGGAGTTTGACAGGAGGCAAAATCCTCCATGTCACGATGAGGTCAAACGATTACATTGCTATATATACTTCCAGTTTGCAGTTGAATTAATTCACATTGGCTTATTATTGCATGCGTGATAGATAACACCTATGAAATTATACTGGAAAAGGACTAAACATGCTATTTAGACAACTACAGTATTTAGTGGCCGTCGCCCGAGAAGAACATTTTGGGCGCGCTGCGCTGCGTTGTAATGTTTCCCAACCCAGTCTTTCCAGTGGTATTAAACAGCTAGAGTTGAGACTTCAAGTTCCTATTGTTTTACGAGGCCGACGGTTTCTTGGATTCACGAACGAAGGCAAACAAATTATAGAATGGGCCGAACGCGTATTATCACAGCACGATGCGATGATGGCAGAACTTTCAAAGATGAGAGGCAGTTTGGAAGGTCGTGTTCGCCTGGGTGCAATGCCAAACAGCTCACCTATTATACCATTACTGAGCCGACTATTACGTAAAAACCATCCAGATGTAGAGATTGATATTCACTTTATGGGCATTGAAGAAACCATAATAGGTCTCCAAAAATATACTATTGATGTAGGCGTCACCTATTTGCAAAGCGAGTTGTTGAGTGGTTTAAAATCTCTGCTTATATATGATGAAAGGCTAAGTCTCTTAGTACCTGACACAGAGGAATATGAGGGAATTTCGTCAATCACTTGGAAAGAAGCTGCCTCCCTGCCTCTTTCTCTTTTGTCAGGCTCAACCCACGAACGTAAAATTGTTGATGATGCCTTTGCTGAAGCAGGCGAGAAACCTAAGTCTTATGTCACATCAGATTCCATTATGAACTTGATTTATCATGTTATGTTTGCTGGGTTGGTGACGGTGATCCCACAGAATTTTTTACTGATGTCTGGGAAATTTTCTGGTGTGCGAGCGATAAAACTTGTTGAACCTGAAGTCAGTCAACAGGTTGGGCTGGTTTGGTCTTCAACCGAACCTATAATGCCAATGGCAAGGGCAATGGTTTCGATCATCAAGGAATTAAAGGCTTCTGGTAAACTTGAGGAACACTGGGGGTAACTCCACTTACGTGGACGAGGAAGAATATTTCAACGGCCCTGACAGTATCAGATTTTCCGGCGCCGGCGAAAAATATAAACGGTCCCCGCTAAAATTAATACAGCTAAGGGACCAGAGAGAAGATTAATGAACACCAAGCGTCTCCCTAGACTGTCAACTTGATCGCGAATTTTTCTACGAACCATACGCAATTTACGTCGCGCAGGTAACAGTTCTTGCCTGAATTTAAGTAGGGATTCTTTTACGTCTTTTGGTAAACGCCCAATGTTGCTACCAGCTATAGACGCGGAATACTGCGCCATTCGGCTTTCAATTTCTGAAACTTGCTTGGCCATAGCTAATTCTTGTTCCTTGAATTCCTTCTCAGCCGATTGAAATAATGCTGTGACACGGGTAAATGGGCGTTGAATTTTGCCTCTTGAACGAATCGCAATTAAGGATTGCTCACCGCTTGCGTATTCGATCATGTTTAAAAGAAATGTACTATTATCGTTCAATGGACGGACTATCACGCGTCCACCAATATTCGTTGTTTGTAGCGAGAAAGGATCAAACAACCAATCAACATCAGCAACGACAAAGATTGTTGGCGCGTGCTGTGAACTAGCCATATGATTGCCATTTCTTTCAGGATCTATTCTTTGGTAAGCGCTTTCGAATGGGCCCCGAAGAAACGCTGCTATAATGCGCTCCTGGTTATCCGACGAGAAAGAAAGGGCAAGCTCACGTGGTTTCTTTGTAATGAAGTGCTTACGGAAAAGAATCCCACTATTTTTTGATGTGGTTATTAGCGCTAGCGATTTTCCAGGATATTTAATTTCCAGACTTCCCGCCTCAACAAGGAAAAGTTCATTTAAATCAGCGGTCGTAGGATGTGATTGGGATAAAGCATCTCCTCTGATGCGCATCCAAAAAGGGTAGCTTAATCTAGCCTGTTGTTTATCAGTAACTACAGATGCAAATAGATCATCGCCAACCACGCCTTTTCCCAGGTATCGAACACCATATTTCATTAGAACATCAGAAATGTCATTAATCTCTTCTGATGGATCAGGATTTACTTTATTGCTATTTCGATTAGAACGAAGATAAGGGTCTATCATAACAACCAAACTTCCACCCTTCATCACAAACTGATCTATAGCATAGAGCATTTCTTTTCGCAGAATAGACGCATCTATTAGAACTAAAACATTTAGATTATCGGGAAGAGCAGTTTTAAAATAAGGGATAATCGCTATATCATAGGCATTTTTCAGTTCAGAAAGAAAAGACATTCCTTGACGTTGTGCATTTGCGGCAGCTGACGGAATGAGGGGGCTAATGATTCCAATTTTTGGCGTAACAGCACGGCTCAAACTGTTTAGAGCCACTGCAATATCATATTCAAGATGCTGGTCCCGGCGAATATCAAGATAGGGTATACTTCCTTTTTTAGAGCCATGCTCGACGCTAAGGCTAAGGTAGAAACTGTCCCCTGATGACATAGGAATTTTTTTAGCTCCACTTGAAATGGCATGTAATTCTGCATCAGAATCCGGTTTAGGATCGATAATTTGAAGTATCAGTTTACCGTTTGATTTGCGGGCTAGACGTTTGAGCATTTGTTGAGCACGATCGGCATGTGATTTTATGGTTGCTGGCACACTCGGTTCACTACTACTCCAATAGAGTATGACCCGGGTGTCTGAATTTAGCTTGTCTAAAATTTGATAAGAACCTACGTGAAGTGTAAATTCATTTTCCGCAGTCATATCCCATTCACCAGGCACTTCTTTTGAGAGAGGAATCAGAAGTGCAGGAACCAGAAAAAATGCCATTGTTATTAAACTTCCTTTAAGGAAGCGCTTTTTTAAAAATGGGCCCTGACTACGGTTATTGCAGATCCATGTTGTTCCCGTTAGAGCTGTTGCGCTGATTAAAACAAAATAGAATACACCAGGAAAATCAATTATCCCTCGACTAAGGTGGATGAGCCATGTATTGGGACTAAAGTTAGAAAGCATTTCGATGATAGAATTATCAATATAACCATTCAGAAATCGACCGAATACATCCCATCCTAAAAGGAGGAGAAAAAATAAAAACATGATTGCAATAACAAACGCACCGACGGGTTCACGAGCTACTGACGCTGCGAATAGAGATATCGAATAATAGGTGGCCAATAAAAGGGCAGAGGCAAAATAACCTGAAAAAAGGACGCCAGGATCTGGGTCCCCAAGGTAATAAACTGTACCTATAATAGGTAAGGTAAACAGCAGCGTAACCAATAAAATCATATAACCTGCAAGAAATTTTCCAAGCACTACTGCGCAAGTTTGAACAGGTAACGTTATTGTTAATTCCATACTACGGTCACTGATGTCATCGACCCATGTACGCATGGCTAAAGCCGGGACGAGTATCAGTGAAACCCACGGGAGGAATGTCAGCATTGGCCTAATTGAGGCTTCATCGGTGGCATAGAAATCTGCTACCAAAAAGACAAAAGCTGACAAGGCTGCAAGGAAGCCCAGTTGAAAAAGATAACTTAATGGTGAAAAAAGTAACAACCGAAGTTCATGGCGAAATGTTGCTAATGTTCCGTTAAACAGGGTAGGTACTGCGATTTTCAATAAAGAGTTTGTTGGACCCTTCATATTTTATGCCTCTGCGGAATTGGCTCTACTGTGGTTAAGGCTCTAAAAGCCTTTGAAAGGCTTCCAAACTCCAGAACCAGATTTTCTGGCGTGTCATCTGCAACAATGCTTCCATTCGCAATCAAGAGTACCCGGTCACAAACTTCTTCAACCTCTTCGAGGATATGAGTAGACAAGATAATCGTTTTATCCACTCTCTTCTGGCGGATCAGATCATTGATCTTATCTTTTTGATTTGGATCCAGGCCATCGGTGGGTTCATCGAGAATTAATACAGGAGGATCATGCAAAATGGCTTGCGCCAGCCAGGCACGCTGACGCCAGCCTTTGGATAATTTCCTGATCTCTTGATCAAGGGCAGGGCGTAATTCTATCAGTTCTGTGGTTCTCTCAATTGCCCAAGTGAGAGGCTCACCCCACATGGCGCGACATTCACCACAATAGGTTAGAAATTCGCGAACAGTGAGATTACCAAATCCAGCTGCCGCTTCTGGTAGGTAACCAAAACAACTTTGCGCATGAAGTCCGTCCGTGGTGATCTCATGGCCACAAATTTTTGCCGTTCCAAAATCTGGTCGAAGAACCCCGCTCATGAGACGGATGGTTGTTGACTTACCAGCCCCATTTGGACCCAGGAACCCAACAACTGAACAGTTTTCAATCTTAAACGAGACATCATTAACTGCTAAGATGTCACCAAAACGTTTAGTTAGATTTCTAACCTCAATCATGACATGACAGCACCACTATTTTCGACCCAAAGACATCAAAAGATCTCTTGGAACACTTACTGAAAGAGGCCGACTGCGATGAAAAAAGCGACACTCAACCATGACACAGCATACCCAGATTTTCTTATAACTTGTGCGGATTTATGCCCAATTAGCAATCCCTTAACGTCCAAAAAATTTCCAATCGTTGCTAAAAGTGCCCCGCCTACTGCCAAAGCAATGATCGCCTCTCGCTGCATTATGAACATTAATATTTCCACGGCTACTCCGAGGGTATTTCTTTAAAGGATCAGATTTGTAAAACTAATTTTTCAATTTTACCCCTTAAGAATCAGCTTTGGGAGTACTTCGCTTGAAGTTTTTTAGTGCTTCTTCGTGCAGAAGTTCCATAGCATCGCGTTTGTATTTATAAGCTTCAGTAGAACTGAGCACATTCAATTCGCGTGGCCGTGGTAATTTGATATCAATAATCTTGCGAACAGAAGTTGGTCGGTTCGACAGCACAATCAGCCTGTCAGCCAAGAATATTGCCTCATCAATCTCTGAAGTAACAAAGATATTAGTACGTCGATTTTCTTCGAACAAACGGACAAAGAATTCTTGCATGAGCTCCCTGGACATCGCATCCAGTCCACGGAATGGCTCATCCATAATCATCACCAACGGATCATTAATCATAGCACGAGCGAGCTCAGCGCGCCTCTGCATTCCACCTGATAACTGAATTGGATATTTGTCCTTGAATTCTACCAACCCAACTTTTTCAAATAAATAGTCGGCTTTCTTCTTTAATTCACGGCCCGGGAGATCATTACGAATCTTTGGGCCGAAAACAACGTTTTGATAAGCCGTCAACCAAGGCATAAGTGCTGTTTCCTGAAAAACAACCATTCTATCCATCCCAGGCCCAGTAATAAGTTTTTCATTAAGTAGTACCTGTCCTGTATCCGGCTTGTCAAAACCAGCAAGCATATTAACTAACGTTGTTTTTCCACACCCCGACGGGCCCACTAAAACCGTAAGTTCACCTGGGTTTATGGAAAGGCTGAAGTCACTAATAACCTCTTCACGGCTCCATTCATCACCAAATCCACGGCAAACGTTCCTCAGCTCAAGCGAAGCACTATTTTCAGTTGACTTTTCTGCGGATGAAATGTCGGCAGAGTTGTTTTTATTCTTTATATCAGATTGTTGCATGCTTCCTCACAACTAAAAAAGGCGCCGCCAAGGCATGGTAATCACACCGAGATAGCGAATAAACGAACTGGATAGATAACCGGCAATACCGATTGAAATCATCCCAACAATGACCTGGGCAACTGTTCCGCCCATATAAGAACTCCAAATGAAAAATCCAAGTCCACCACCACCTTGCTGCCCACCGCCGGAAATCATTTCTGAAGCCAGAACAACTTCCCAGGTGATGCCCATACCAACAGCGGCACCCGTCCAAATTGAAGGCAAGGTTCCAGGAAGAATAACCTTCCAGAAGAGATCCCACTGGTTAGCACCCATTGATTGGGCGGCACGAAGGTATTGGACGTCAATGCTTCGCGCACCACCAAGAACGTTAATAACAATAGTGAAGAATGCGCCAAGAAACGTAACAAACGCGATCGACATTTCCGTTGTCGGCCAGAAGATAATGGAGGCTGGAACCCACGCAAGCGGTGGAATTGGCCTCAAGATCTCAAAAGGTGGGAAAAATACATCTCTAAAGTAACGGTTGACGGCCAGTAACAAGCCAAAAGGTATTCCAATAATCATAGCTATAGTAAAACCGGCAAACACCCGTCCCGTACTTAGATACCAACTTTCCCAGTAGCCTGTATAGTGAAGGATCTTCTGCCACGCCGCTATTACTTCTGTCGGCGGTGGCACTTTTCCAATCCATGGGATTTCAACACCAAACCAAACTTTTGACTGCGAACAGACTTCCCAAAAAATGATAGCTCCGATAAGCGCGACAACGCCACGCCACAGTGATTTGTTAGTCAACATCTTTTCAAGTTTTGATTTTTTTTTCGAAACTGAGCTGATGCTTTTGCTTTGAACAGCGTCTGTCATATTAAGCCAACTCCCTTTCACCCGCATCAAAAGCTTTTTTTGCTTCTTCGTGGACGGCTTCTTTTGTTTCTTCAACCAACACACGGAACTCTTCAGTAGTTAAGGTTTGGTAATCTCTTGGCCGAGGGATTTTTACATCAACTGTTTTCTTCAATGTTGCGGGCCGTGTTGTCATAACAACGACCTTGTCCCCTAAAAATATAGCTTCTTCCAAGTCATGCGTAATAAAAAAAATCGTCACTTTTGTTTTATCATATACCTCTAGCAATGATTCATGCATGATAGATTTTGTTAGGGCGTCCATTGCACGGTAAGGTTCATCTAAAAGCAATACTTTAGGATCATTGATCAATGCCCTTACGATTTCAGAGCGCCGGGCCATTCCAGAAGAAACTTCGCCTGGATATTTATGTGCAACATCTCCAATACCTGCCTCGGCCAACATATGCTCAGCTTTCTCATGTGCCTCAGCTTTACTCATTACACCTTGAACGATAGGACCGTAAGCAACGTTTTCTCCCAATGTTTTCCAAGGGAATAATGCACCGTGCTGGAATACGACCATTCTGTCTGCACCTTGTTCAGCCTTTGGTTTTGACGGGCCACAGAGCAACTGGCCATCAAGGTAAATCTCTCCCTCAGTGATTGAGTGAAATCCAGCGATAGCATTTAGCAACGTGGTTTTGCCACAACCTGACGGGCCGACTATCATGCAAACTTCGCCCGCTGGTATTTCGAGTGAGCAGTCATCTACTGCCATAACGTTCACGCCATCTGGATCATAGATTTTGGTGACGTTGCGGATGCTAATCGCGCCACGTGAAGTATTTTGATCGGCCACTTTATCTGCCCTCCAACGCTAGCGCGCGGACGCGCCACTGCATCATTCTGTTACCCGCAAGTCGCACTAAAGCAGAAGAGACCCAACCGACGAACCCAAGCGTCAACATACCAATAACCATGGTAACATAAGTGATATTCATGTAGCTATCCATGATCATATACCCAAGACCAAACTCACCTGAGACCATCTCTGCTGCAACCAAAGAAAACCAAGCTACCCCAATACTTATTTGCAGCCCTGTGAAAATAAAAGGTAAAGATCCTGGCACAACAATATGCAAGAACACGTGGTGGGGTTTTGACCCTAAGCATTTAGCCGCCCGAAAATATTCTTTATCAATCGACTCAACTCCTAAGAGAGTATTCAATGTAGTTACAAACAAGGATGCCAATGTGGCCAAGTAAATTACTGGGGTTTCAAACCCACTAAACATTAAAATCGCTAAGGGCACCCATGCGAGGATTGGTATAGGTCGTAAGACTTCAAGAATTGGAAAGGTATAATCACGAAAAGTTTTTGACCAGCCCATGAACAAACCTAAGGGAACACCAAGACAAGTAGCAATGGTAAATGCAATCATAATACGTCTGCAACTGATCATAATATGTTCGTAATATATTGGACTGAACATTGAAATACCCCAGTCCGGATCCGGGTTTATCCACTCCGTTATAACCTCAACAGGCCCAGGCAATTTGTTAAAACGCGGCAGTTCCCAGCCTTCAACAAATAAATAATATGTGCCGAGCCAGAGAGAAATACCAACTAACATTAGATATGGCGTTAGCGTTTTGAGGCTTTTTTTCCAGTTATAGATTTTTAGCGCCAATCCGGTTGGAGCTTCTTTAATATTCACTGTAGGATTTTTTTGAGTCATAACAAACCTAAGTATTTATATAATTGTCTCGACATTGAGCTTCTATAAACTGTGTTAAAATGTCGTATGATTCCACTTAGTGCTTATACTACGATTTAAGACATATTAGAACCGAAAAAGGGACATAAATAAAATATATATTTGAAGAATTTTTGTGTAAAATAAGCTACAAAAAGGGTCCCGATCTTAGGATCGGAACCCGGTTTTGCAACAATCGTTTACCTATCAGTTTTTATACTGAGAAAGTGGCACACCATCGATTTTTCCAAGTGGACTTTTTAATCCACGCTCTTTGAGAATTTTACGAGCCATACCATCCCAAACTGATTCAGGACGTAACTCTGTACGCTTTCCGAACTTTTTCTTCTTAGCCAAGAACGCGGTTGCTGCTTTCAACAAGTTCTTGACCTTAGCGTTAAAAACGAAATCCAAGGTCAGCTTGTTAACCCTGCCTTCATCTCTGTAGAGAGAAGCCCAGAGAACTTTACGATCTATACCTTCTGTTTGATCATCTGCCATTTTAGATACGGCATTTGCATTGCCCAAGTCAGCTAGGAATAGCTGCGCATCTAGCTCAGCTTCTAACCAAGCCCGGTGCACATCAGGGCGTGTCTGGATGATTTCATTCATCATGACTAGGAAGCCTGCATCGCCGGCATCGGCACCAGAAAAATCAGCACCGGTGGCGCCTCTTCTGGCAATGCCTGCCATTTCGATTTTAGATGCTGTAGGTTCCCAGATAGCAGCGCCAGCAATTTTACCTGCTTCCAAGTTCTTGGTGATGTTTTCTATATTCATATTAAGATACTTCGAAGGCTTTATGCCCGCTTGCTCAAATGCAAGCAACGCAAAGCGATCAGTGCAGGCGCCGTGTGGAGCGGCAATCAGCTTGCCATCCATCCATTTGACTGCATCCATACCTGTTTTAAATTTTGGAGCATTATTTGGAACAAGAAAGATATTACATTGCTGCTTTGATGTTCCCAAAACAGAAATCATACGAAGATCAACCTGCTTTTCTCTCATCGAAGAAACAATCGCAGGCATGTCGCCCATGTACCCGATGTGATTTTTTTCACCAAGTAGTTTGCCAACGACGACAGACCCCTGAAGGCCAATCTCAAACCTGACCGAAGAACCCTTCGGTAAATATTTTTTCCATAAATTCTTCCCATTGAGAACAACACCCGACCAGGATGCTGTGTAGTAAGGCTGATACCCAACAACTAACTTGACGGGCTCACCTGGTTTTCCAAAGCCAACTTTAGCCGACGCGGCTGAAGCCAACCCGAAGGTCAGTATTGCAGCGCCAATAGATGCACTGATTATTTTTGATAAAGCTTTATTCATAATTTTCTTCCCTATTTTGTTTACACTCAAACGGTTTTTTACGGTTGTGTAGACTTGTACTGGTT
>DUBF01000081.1 GCA_012960465.1 Rhodospirillales bacterium
TGCACTAACGACCGTTAGCTCAATACCCGCTTTTAACAAATAAGGTATTTTATCGGTAATAGTTTGACTGGCCGCCCGACCATCCATATTGAATCCATGGGAAAGGATTAACCAACGATTTAAATGTTTCATAAATTATTTTTGTACAAAAAAATACAATTCAACAGCTATTTAAATTCTAATACCTGCTTTTTCTCTCAAAAAATCTTGAGTACCTGCAAAACCCTGAAAAATGTCAGGAATACCCACTCTACGAACCAGCGGGAATTCATCAATTAGACCAGCAACATGCAGACGATTAATTTCTTCAAGAAAGAACGACCCAAAACCACCACTTAGCTGATGCTCTTCAACCGTAATAACTTGATTATATCGCTTCAAAACACCCATAAGCCCATCACTATCAAGTCTTGAAATAAAAGGACACGAAAAAACTCCGTATCTCAAACCCTTAGCATCTAGCTGACTTACAATTAAATCTAATATTGCTCCAGTAGATACCACAGCCGTACCTACACCTTCTTTTATTGGTAGCAAAGAACCTGGCTCTATAGCACCAAGACCACATGTTGAGTGAACCGCTAATTCTCCTGCTTTATTGACTCTCATATACCCTGGTCCTGGGTTTTGTACAAAATATCTCGTGATCAACTTTGCTTCCCAAGGATCACCCGGGGCTGCAACCAGCATATTAGGGATAGACCTCATCATTGCTATATCCTCTGTGGTATGGTGTGAAACACCCAGAGGACCATAGGCATATCCGGCACCAACTGCAACAATAGTGACATTCAAATTATGGTAACAAACATCATACCTAATTTGCTCCATGCATCGCAGTGTCGGAAAGTTACCTATCGAGTACACGAAAACATTATATCCCTCTAGTGCCAAGCCTGAGGCAACCTGAATCATATTCTGTTCGCTAATTCCGACGTTCATAAACCTATCAGGGAATCTATCAGCAAAAACCTCTAATACAGAAAACCCTAAGTCACCACATAATAAAAAAACCTTTTTATCAGTCGCTGCTAATTCGCATAACTCCTCTATAAAAGCCGTCCTCATAAACGAGCCTCCAATTCAGCTTTAGCTGCCACATACTCCTCTTCACTTGGCGACTTATAATGCCACAATAAATTATTCTCCATAAATGACACGCCTTTCCCTTTTATAGTATGCGCAATGAGCACAGTAGGCTTCACTCTAACCTTTCCCCTATGTATTAATGCCTTAGAAATTGCATGGTGATCATGCCCATCCACCTCTAAACAATCCCAACCAAACGCTTCAAATTTATCAACCAATGGCTCTAATTGCAAAATATCTTCAACTCGCCCAAAACTTTGAATTTTATTATAATCAACCACCAACGTTAAATTATCCAACTTATGATGTGAAGCAAATAATATAGCTTCCCAATTGGAACCTTCGTCTAATTCCCCGTCACTAACAATCGTGTAAACTTGATATTCACGATTTTGACGCTTTGCCGCAACAGCAACACCACACGAAACACCTAACGCGTGACCTAAACTTCCTGTCGATAATTCAACACCGGGCAATCTATGATTTACATGCGATGTGAAAAAAGATCCATTAGAGGTAAACTCTTCCATCAAATTTAGATCCTTAAAAAAGCCAACCTCATCAAGTACTGCATACAACGCAGTACAAGCGTGCCCCTTACTATAAAAAAGGCGATCTCTATTTATATTTGAAGGTTTGTCACAATCAATTTTCATCACTTCAGAATACAAAACCGCCAAAACATCAGCGATCGAAAATGCACCACCAATATGTGATGCCTTTTTTGTAAAACATAACTCCAAGGCTTTCATTCGCACACTTCGAGCCAAGTCAATAGATCTCATCAATGCTTCCTTTTAAGGCTACTACCATTATTCCAACTTACCGTTCTTAGAATTGAATCGTCTAATCCAATATAAACATCCAAATCAAGGCCTTTCCTTGCCTTACTGATATCGGGGATATAGCGACTAGACAACGCATGTTCCTTAGGTTTCTGAAGTACGTTCACAGACACTTTAGAAGCTGACAACTCGACCACCCTGTGCGCTAATGCTTCTATTGATATCGAATCGTCAGAACCAACATTGTAAGCTTCCCCTACCTCTCCTTTAAGCAAAATCGTCCATAACCAAATAGCCAGATCAGCCGCATAAAGATATGACCGATACGGCGTACCATCACCTAATATTTTAATTTCACGTCCTCTAAGAATATCGCGCATAAAATTCCCAATGGCAAAATGCTTATCCAACGGCAAATAAGGCCCAACAAATGCAAAACACCGAGCAATCTTACACGGCACAGAAAACTCCCTACTGTAGACCCTAGCAAGCCACTCAGAAGTGCACTTACCCATAGCATAGGCAGATAGCATTTCTGAAAAATCATACTGGCAGGGGGAACTCTCAGACAACCCTTTTAATTCTGGCGGCTGAACACCGTAAACTGCCCCCGAACTCGTCAACAACACAGCTTTCGACTTTGAATGAACCGCCAAATCCAAAACTCGTCGGGTTCCGTCAACATTTGCAGAAAAAACAGCTAAATCATTACTCGCTTGCACAGGATCAGAAACATCAGTCGCAGCATGAATAATAAAATCAAATTTCTCATCTTCAGCCAGTTCAAAAGATGAAACATCACCACACAACATTTCAACCCATTCGCTTCCTGCCAAATGCGGGCATTCATAAGAAAACCGCTCTGGATGACGACTTAGCACGGTTACTTTACAATTTAAATTAAGTCTTCTATTAACATCAATGAGCGATTCTAACAACCACTTACCAACAAAACCCGTACCACCTGTCAAGAAAAGCGTTTTATCTCTTAATGGTTCCCACAGGCCCTGCGGATGTTTACATATATGATCCAAATCAGATTGATTTATCATGCCTGCTGATAACTTATACGACTTTATCAAAGTAGCTAACTATTCTTTCAACCACAAAATCTAAATGCGCTTTAGTTAACCCCGGATATACACCAATCCATAAGGTCTGATTCATTGAAATATCGGTATTGGTTAATTCCCCAGAAACTCTATATTCAACATTCTCAAAATAAGGCTGGCGAGTCAAGTTACCCGCAAATAAAAGACGAGTGCCAATTTTATGTTCATCTAAGTATGTTATTAAATCAATACGATTAACACCCGAAGACTCTTTAACTGTCAATGGAAAACCGAACCAAGAAGGGGTCGAGTTTTCTGTCGCTACTGTAAACTCAATATAATCTGACAGTGCTGAAAGCTTATTTTTTAAATACTCGAAATTTTCATTTCTTATTTTTATAAAGTCTGGGGCTCGTTTAAGCTGAGCCAATCCACACGCTGCCTGCATGTCACTTATTTTGAGGTTATACCCAAGATGAGAATAGGTGTATTTATGATCATACCCTTTAGGTAATTCACCTTTCTTAAAACAAAAACGTTTACCACACGTGTTATCTTTACCGGGAGGACAAAAACAATCTCGACCCCAATCACGAAAACTCTCTGCAATTATTTTAAGCCTCCGGCTATTTGTAAAAACAGCGCCCCCTTCTCCCATAGTTATATGGTGGGCGGGGTAAAAACTGAGTGTTGCTATATCGCCCCATGTTCCCACCATTTTTCCATCAAACTTGGCACCCAAAGCATCGCAACAATCTTCTACTAACCACAAATCATACTTTTCACAAATCGCCTTAACTCGAGCCAGATTAAAAGGGTTACCCAATGTATGCGCCAACATAACAGCCTTCGTTTTAGGTGTAATCGCAGCCTCAATCAACTCCGCATTAACATTATGTGTTTTCAAATCTATATCAACAAAAACAGGGATAGCGCCAAACTGAACTATTGGATTCACTGTAGTTGGAAATCCTGCCGCCACTGCAATTACTTCATCGCCTTTTTGAATGGCACGCTCACCTAGTTTTGGTGACGTTAATGTTGCAAATGCCACTAAATTTGCCGACGAGCCTGAGTTGACTGAAAGAAGATGCTTAACACCAATAAACTCTGCTAACTCTTTCTCGAACTGGTCATTGAATCTGCCCGTAGTTAACCAACCATCTAAAGAGGCTTCCACCATATACTGGAGCTCTGTCGCCCCCATTACCTTTCCTGACGGCGGAACAACACTTGAACCTGGAACAAATTCTTTCTCAGCATACT
>DUBF01000082.1 GCA_012960465.1 Rhodospirillales bacterium
TCAAAAATTTCTGAGAGAACAAAAAAATACACAATCACTACGCATTCGCTACGAAAATGCCGCTTACCATTGCCTACAACAAAAGCAAACACCACAAGCACCGACTATTTTTAAGTCCCGATAGCCGTACGAGCTACTAATAACCCTAGAATACAACTTAGTAAGAGAGAACAACAATCATTAAACCTTTTGAAATATGCGTGTGATTATAAATGGCACTTCAACTCAAACCTATTCAAAAAGAATCAAAATGTCATGCCCTATATAATAAGAATTAGATTGGTAAATACCCCACCGATCTTGCTAAAGGACCTACCTCTACCTTTCTTCTTACTTCATTAAATAATGCAAACTGGGTACACAAGACAACTAAGTCTTATCCTTTTTGCAATTACTCAATATGCATTGACTTTATGAGTAACAATTTCTATCCTAAGTTGCTAACTTTATGGGGTGTCGTAATTTGAAACGCATATATTTAATGGGTGGAACAGGGTATATAGGATCTAACTTTCAAAATCTCTATAATAAGAAGGTTGAAGTTGTTCCTAGAGGTGAATTGCCTCCTACCGGCGCTGAAATTGTTATTTACATGATAAGCACTACTTCAAATTATAATGTCTTCGAAGATCCAAATTTGGATATCGATACCAATCTCGTAGCGTTATCTAATTTCTTCAACTGGTGGCGAACATCGGAGCGGACACGCTTAGTATTTGTTTCCAGCTGGTTTGTCTATGGACAATCCAGCCTACCAGCCAACGAAGAGCATCCTCTTAATCCTAAAGGGTTTTATTCAATCACCAAAATGACCGCTGAACGCCTCATCCAGTCTTTTGCAGAGACTTTTGATTTGGGCTACGTGATAGTCCGATTATCTAATGTAATTGGAGGCTATGATCCGACGGCAAGTTCTAAAAAAAATGCCCTGCATTTTTTACTTGGGCAGTTGAAAAAGAATTGTGATATTTCACTATACTGGGGAGGGCAATTTATTAGGGATTACATAGATGTTCGCGACGCGTGCAAAGGCTTGATGTTAATAGCGGAATCACCAAACTTAAAACATAAGTGTTATAATCTAGGATCTGGGATTCCGTATAATTTCATCGAAATCATTACAGTCGCCCAAGAAATTTTAAAATCAAAATCTAAAGTTTTGTCAATAGAGCAATCTCGGTTTCATGAAATCGTTCAAGTTAAAGATTTCTACATGAATATATCAAGAGTACAAGCAATAGGTTTTGATACAAGCATTTCAATTAATCAGTCCATAGAGGAAATATGCCAAAAGATTTGATCAAAAATTTCATCACCGAGTTTATTAAACATAATGGATTTCCTAAATATATAAACACCCCTGCCTCGGATAATGTGCAAACCGAAAGAAACCGTGTTCTTTATTCAGGGCCATATTGGGGTGTTGAAGAGCTTCAAGCCGCAGTCGAAGGTATAATGGAGGGAACTTGGCTGGTCAGTGGCGAAAAAGTTCGGAAATTTGAGAACGAATTTTCGAGAAAGTTCAACCTCGGATATTCAGTTATGGTCAATTCTGGCAGCTCCGCAAATCTTGTAATGATTGCCGCTGTCAAAGAATTTTTAGCTTGGCCCGACGGAAGTGAAATAATTTGCTCTGTAGTTGGCTTTCCAACAACTTTTAATCCGATTATTCAAAATAATCTAACGCCAGTATTCGCAGACATTGATCTATCGGATCTAAACTTTTCTCCTGATGAAATTGAAAAAAAAATATCACCACAAACCAAAGCGATTTTCGTTTCGCCAGTTTTAGGTAATTGCGGCGATTTCGATAAAATTATAAACTTAGCATCCAAATATAAACTTGAGATATTATTGGATAATTGCGACTCACTTGGGTCCAAATATAAAAATACATATTTGTCTGATTTCGCGATTGCCAGTTCGTGCTCATTTTATCCTGCTCATCACATTAGTGTAGGTGAAGGCGGCATGGTCTCTTCAAAACACTTAAAGTTAATCGAGATAACAAGAAGTTTCGCTTGGTGGGGGCGTGACTGCTATTGTGTAGGGTCTGCGAATATGTTGCCTAATGGCACATGTAAAAATCGCTTTGACCATTGGCTCGGTGACGATCAGCCTGTGATTGATCACAAGTATCTTTTCAAGCGACAAGGGTATAACCTTAAGCCTCTTGATTTTCAGGGACGAATAGGCAGTGTTCAACTTTCAAGATTTGATCATATTCATAAGGTTCGTCGAAACAATTTTAAAATACTCTCTAATATTTTTTCACGAATCGAAGGGGTGAAGGGAATATCAGAGCGTCACGATTGCGAGATTAGTTGGTTTGGCGTACCATTTGTGTGCGAAACGGCCCAGCTTAAGCAAGACTTGGTTTCTTGGCTTGAATCCAATTCAATCCAAACTCGAAATTATTTTGCGGGAAACATTTTGTCTCATCCTGGATATAATGAGCTTGACAATGAGCACCTTTACCCTAACGCCCAGTTAGTCCTGAAACTAGTCTTTTTTGTAGGGTGTTCCCCAGTTATTACAAAGGAAAAGATCGAATACATCGATGAGAAAATTATCGAATTTTGTAACAACATTCGATAATTTTATTAAAATATTTGAGCTTACAGGCAGTATTACGAGAGAATATTTATCAAATAATGCCAGACTTTTTAGTGGCCTTTACTCTATAAGTGAGACAAAAAAATTATTTTTATGAAAATGAATCGACCTAGAATTCTTAAGGTTATTGCTACCACTTTCAACTCGAGATCAGTTAGAGAAAATGCACTTATTACTGGTCGTCCGCCGATCAAGACATTACTTAGCCAAAACTTTACGGATGCTACATCTATCCATTCAATGCATGATTTCCTAATAAAGAAAGAACTTGACTCAGCAGAAGATTCAAGCTTGATGGATCTTTTGTTCGTCGTATCTGATGTGCGTTTTAAAGCTGATAATCAGCGGTTAGAAACTAAAATTAATGTTGCTAATTCGATATCTGACCACAGGAATTTCCGATTTCTGGAAAGGTCCAATAAAGGGTGGTCGTATGGAGCATTTAGCGAATCTTTTTTCAAATATTCTGAAGAATATGACTATTTCTTTTTTTGCGAGGATGATGTCTTGATTTTGGGCGATGAAAAATTTAGAGCGGCTGCAGAGGAACTTGATAACGACCCACAACTTGGATTTTTATCCTTTTTGGGAACTAGCTCATACTGCCATGGCCTTATAGAAGCTGATGCGATTCACGCGCGAAATGGAATTGGAATGGCTCGAACAGATAGGTTGGTTGGCGCAATAAGCGAAGCAGGCATAGATCTATTGCCATTTTGTGTAGATCCTCAAGGTGAGTACGTTAATATAATCAGGGAGGGGGAAGTTCGTTTTACGAATTTTCTCATAAAGCACGGACTCAGCGTCAGGGATTTTCGGCCAAATAAAACGTTGATGATTTCGACCTATGATGCGATGTTAGGTCGCAGTTTTGAAAAGTTTCCATCACGTTTGGAATTGATAGGCTATCACACCAAAAAAATTGTTAAGGAAGGTCTTTATAAATTTGCTTGTAGCTTAGGGCTCCGCTAAAATCCTCGCACCGTAACTTAAATCTGTTCTCTTTATTTTGTGAAATCACTCAATCTCCCATTACTTCATGATTATTAGTGTCTAGGATTTGTCTTCTGCCGTTGCTGGGGAGTTTCATTTTTACAACCTTATATGTGTCGAAGCTCAACCTGAGATACCTCATCGACACGCATACTTACATTGACTATCCAGATGGTGCTGATTTTACCGGTCAGGAAACAACGCAAAGTGTATTTTGAATCCGTCAGGGTTGCCAGTTCCACCGATTGAAAAAATAAGTAAATATTGCACCTTTCCTACTCAAACAAGGCTAATTCTATTAATGTGATATGCGCCAAGAAGAGGGGTCAAGCCGCAATTGAATGGGTCTGATAGTTGTTCCTGGATATGTAGACGAAGACAATGGGTACGTCTACTGTATTTAACAAACATTTCAAGCCATTGGAGTTCACTTGTCACTCGTTAAGACATAATTTCAAGGACAGGCTTAGAACTAGCTATTCATCCACAATGCCCGCTGATTTACGGCGGGTAGATAATTCCTTTGGTTGCTAAATCCTGTATGATTTCTAG
>DUBF01000083.1 GCA_012960465.1 Rhodospirillales bacterium
TAATAAATGCGTCGCCACAGCAGGGGTATCAACTTTCATGCTGCGAAATTTCGGCATCTTGAAAATAGCGTTATCAATACCCACTCGATCAGACCAATATAACGCAGAGCCTTTTGATGTGAGCCTTACCAACATAGCCACCAAACAAATCGGCAACAACAACAGTAACACAGCAATAACCGCCACCAATAAATCAAACAGTCTTTTCATTTAAATACGCTTCCGCTGTTTTCTTTAATTGTTCGTCCATTGTAATGACCGGCTCCCAGCCAAGTAACTCTCTTGCTTTAGAACTATCCACCTGTAAAGAGCCAAACAGACGGCTGGCCACATCAGCATTACCTATCAACTTTGCAGCGAATGTCATCCAGCTAACAGGGATAGGTAATAAAAACGCTCTTTTATCAAAAGCCTTTGCCACCTTCTTTAACAACTCAGTTGTTGACACATCTTCACCATCGGAAATCATAAAAACCTCACTCGCTGCTTTAGGGTGATCAATACAATGAATAATAAAACTCACTAAATTATCTAATGCCACCAAAGATCGTTGGTTATGTACAGCGCCCAAAGGAAGCGGAACGCCCTTATTAACCCACTTCATCATAGACGCGAAGTTAGCCCTAACACCCGGCCCATAGACCAAAGGAGGTCGAATAATAACTACTTCCATTCCTGTCTCTTTAGCCAAAGCCAACAATCCTTGTTCGGCTTCATACTTGGAGAGGCCATAAGGATCTGTAGGAATAAATTTATCTTCTGGTGCAAAAGGCTCGCCTTCTGTTAATTCTCCATTTACTTTGATAGAACTCAAAAATACAAATCGCTTAACCCCGGCATCAGCTGCTTGCCTAGCTAATTCCAATGCTCCCGCTGCATTCACTTCACGAAATGCAGATAAAGAATCACTGACATCATCATTCATAATATGCACACGAGCCGCGCAATGAATAACTATATCGCAACCCAACAAAGCATCGGCCCAATCAGTTTTTGCATCTATTGCATTAACTAACACTTCCCTTATACCTGCTGTGTAATGCAATGGCTTTCTTGAAGTAGCAACAAGCTCATAATTAAGCCCCTGTAGACCACCCAAAAGAGAAGATCCAACGAAGCCACTCGCACCCGTCACTAACACTTTAGACATCAGCTTCCCATTAACTCTAAAATAGACTTTGACATTTTTTTCATTATATTCCCACGCGCATAGTCCTTTATAAATTCGGTTCTCGGTGTAGAGTTATAAGAAAAACTCTTTACTGCCTTAACCGCTGCAGAAGCATCGCATGGCGGGAACACTTCTGAATTAACTACACACTCATCAATGAACTTAGCTGAATACCCTGACACCCCTGCAAGAATAGGCTTATTAAACGCTGCATATTCAAACACTTTTGAAGGCAAAACTTTTTTAAACGCATCATAATCATTCAAATGAAGAAATAAAATATCAGCCCGGTTGTAGTACTCAACTAACTCCTTACGAGGCACTGGGGAAATCAATTCAACGTTATCAATTTCCTTAATTCTAAGCGCTTCAACTAGCTGTTTCCGTCTGCCTCCATCTCCTATAATCTGAATTTTGAAATCACAGCCAAGCGCCTCCGCTAGGCCAGGTACGATTTTGTGTAGACCCTGACCCTCCCCTATATTCCCAGCATATAAAATAGTTTTTATGCCACCTGAATGACTATCAAGTACGTCACCTTCTTTAGCTGTACGAACAAACTCCCTATCGATACCATTTGTATAATAGTCATACTCTAAACTTGGATACCGCTTTTCAAAATAGTCGCGAAAGCCTTCCGATACTAAATTAACCCTACTGGCCTTGCCAAAAGTGTATTTTTCAATCAAGTTCAGGATCGGCATTAATACAACAGAAAACTTTGATGGCAACACATCTTTCAATGTATCGAGAAAAATATCTCTTATATCCAAATACAAGAGCACCTTTTTCATTCTAGATACCCGCGCACCCAAAAAAGCCGTAAACAACCGCGATGATGTGGCAAAAACCAAGGCATATTCGCTGTCTTTCGATATTTCTAACGCTGCCTTATAAAAGTAATAAAAAGCTCTTACCTGGTCAATCATGCCACTTTGATGAACAGGCAAGGCTACTCGATGTATCTTAATGCCCTCCCTTTCTTCATACTTTGGCGCCTCTTTGGAGTAAGTAGCATACCTATTGGGCAACGTTGTTATTACTTCAACATCAAAACCACGCTCTTCTTCAAGTAATTGATTGACTAAAGCTGTGCAACGGAAAGAGCCTGCGCATAAATCCGGCTCGTAATAAAAAGACAATATCAGAACCTTCAAAGTATCAACCTTCCAGTGAAAAAGATGTATTTAATTCGGAACCGTCAAACACTATCTTTAAATTCTTATTTGATATAGATACCCCAAACTCTGGATACCAAAAACCATCTGACAAAATAATTTTTCCGGTACTTTCAACCGAAACAACCTGTTTATTTGGCAAAGACAATTGAACAGAATGATCAGTTATCACGCCCACCTTAATATCTGGGTGCAGGTGATACATTGCCTCGGCGGCACTCCACTTGCCTGACAAATTATCTGTTATTTGCATTCTGCTTTCTTCTGCCGCGATTGAGCGCGTATGTGTTACTTTGCCTTTTAGTCGCTGATAACCATCATGAGAAGCGGTGACCTTAACAACACCTTCAGTTTCAGAAGCCTCCGATACTGTTGCATAAGCGCGCCTTGCAACCCTAAATCCACTCCACACCTCAGATGAATTTTCCCCATCCACCATAACCGTGTTATGTGCGTCGGTACCACGTTGTCGCAACCTTTCATCACTTAGTCCGTACATTGAAGTCCCAGAATTAACCAACACGCGTTGCCCCATCACTGTCCACTCAATACTCAACGTATCAGCATGCGCATGACCAGGCAAATAGTCCGGCCCAACCTTCGCATGATCAAAATATAATGAGTGTGACGTCATCTGAATTCGACTATAACCTGAGTCTACTAAATGAGTTAACTTCTCTGTCTGCTTTACTGGCAAATCAACCCCTAACAAACCAGCATATTCATAAATAATTGCCGGCTTCGCTGCTACACCAATCGCCGTATCATTAAAAAAAGATAGCTCTCCATCATCATGCGTCATTACTAGGAGCCAACTAAGCATCTTGTTTGCAACTTTCTTAGTCTCAAGGACAAGGCCAGCCTCAATCTTATTAGGATACGCACCAAACACGTTAATTAAATCCAACAAGTCAACAAGCATTATCGAATGGTACATGGGTGATAACTCAAAATTACCGCCATCACTTAACACCTGCTCTACAACCTCTTTTCTATAAATACGAAGACCCGTGTCTAACCAATTTTTAGCATCTGGCCCATCAAGATATAATCCAGCAAACACAAGCGCTTTTGCGTTAGCAAACAAATGATTCCCTAAAATATGACGCTCGAGGTTTTGTAATAAAAAATCGGCCTGTTGAGCCACGCTATCGAGCACGTATTGAGACGGTGTATCATTGGACAAGAAAAATTTTATCCAATTTACTATGCGAAGGGATGAAGGGTAAGGCTCCCAGCCATTACCAATCGGGGCAGGGTTTTCACGTATCCACCTTTCAATTAAGCTGGTGTGCTGATCAATTCTCGACTCACCAGTGCTAGCGCATAAGTCGTCAAAATACTGAATGTTGTACAGCCAAAGCTTACTCTTCGACTCATCATTCCAACCATTAGATGTTTCTATAGACCCTCTTTGATTTAAAAACTCAACCTCTGAATTTTCAAACAACTTTTGGTTATAAATAGGGAGTGACAACCAATTTTCACTAGCACTTTTAGACTGAGCAACCATTATGCGAGGAGTAGGGCGCTGAAGCTTTTTGACAATCCGAAAGTAAATTTGCGAAATTTTCATATATTTTATCGTATGAAAATATGTCGCAACTCTACCCATTAGGGTAGAAGCATCACTGCGCACGTAGTTGTTCAGCAATATCTATACTCACCTGCGCAACCTCAAAAATTTCTTCCGCTGATATAGGAGCAGGTTTACCTTCTGATACCGCATCTAAGAAAGCCTTTGCGCACGCTTTTTGCCCTTTGTCTTGCTGCCATAGGTTCATTTTGCTAAACCCCTTCCAGCC
>DUBF01000084.1 GCA_012960465.1 Rhodospirillales bacterium
ATTTAAATGGTCGTAAATGGGTTGCGGTGATTGGCGGCGGCTATAACGGCGGCGTGAATACCAATTATGGCTCGGCTATCTATGTGATTGACCTCGAAGATGAAGGGAAGGTATTAAGGCGTATTGATCTCACTAACACCAGTGGAAACATTGCCAATGCGGTCCCGGCCACGTTAATGGCTATTACCGCAGATACAACCAGTGCCGCAGACTATAAAGGAGCGCTGGTTTATTTTGCAGATCTCGAAAGTAAACTCTGGAAATTAAATTTAACCGATCAGGGGGCTTTGTATGAGGTTACACAGGTATTTGATGGCCAGGGAACTCAAGAAAATGGTCGTTTTTCTTTTCATCAGGTTGAGGCGTCATTAGATCAAAATAAGACCTTATGGCTTTATTACGGGACAGGGGATTATCAAAAATTACAACGTACCGATAGTCAAATACAAAATCGACTCTTTGCTATTAAAGACAAAGAATTCCCTAAGTTTAAGGCAGCTTCAAGTATTGGTACGATTCTAAATCTAAAAAACACCAGTACTGCTGGCGGGGTTTGCCCGAGTGTTGCTGATCTGGGTTGGTATATCAACTTAAACACTAATGAGAAAGTAACGGGGAAAATTGCGGTTTCTAATGAGGTCGTCTTTGCGTCTCGTTATACCCCTAATAATAGTAATGCGTGTAGTCCGGGTACATCATCAATTAGTGAGCATAATTATATTTGTGGTAATAACGGTAGCTCTACGAATCTCGGTGCCGGTGTTGCAACCGGTGTGGTTGTGCAGAAAAGTAAACTTTATGTGGGGATAGGTGGAACCCAACAAACCACCTCAAATTTACCAGCAGGGTGGTCTAAAAAAGGGAATATTGTTCAAGGAATTCCCAAAAGTGGTGCTTGGAATAAAGGCACTGTTAAAGTTGAATCATGGCGTGAGGTTTGGTAGGTATGACTCGGTGTAAAATTTATTGGCATGGATAAATGGCTCGCATTATATTTTTAATGAAACGACATAAATGATTGATTAAAAGAGAGTGAAATAATGTTTGAAAAGATTATGAAAATGGTTCTTTCTGAGCTCAGTAAAGTCAGCGTGCAACAGGAGGATGTGGTCGGGGTTGATATTACTCGTGATTATATTAGAGTCGCGCAATTAGAAAACGCAGACGATGACTGGGTATTGTCTAAACTGGGATATAAATTTATTGAAGGTACGGATTCTACGTCTATTCAAACGCACCCTGATATTTATGTTAAAAAATTAAAGGAAATTGTTGATCAAAATAAGATGGCAAAAGGGAATGCAGCTGTTTCAATACCAGTCAGTAACGCAATTATTAAAGTAGTTACGATTCCTATAATGACGGATGAAGAATTACAAGAAGCGATCGACACATCAACGCTTTGGGAAAATGTTATTCAGTTAAATGAGGCGTTGAATGATTATTCTATCTTTTGGCAAGTGATCAAACGTGATGCCAAAACAAATGAAATGGATCTGCTTTTTGTGGCTTCAAAGTTAGCCGAGATCGAAAGTTACTTGGATATTGTCCAACAAGCTGGCCTGAACCCAGTTGTGGTTGATGTGCGCTGTTTTGCAGTGCGTAATGCTTTGAAGTTATGCAAAAATGTTGTTGAAAGTGATGCGCCTACGGTTTTAATTGAAATAGGGAGAGAGGAAGACTATGTCATGATTATTCATAATGATGCCCCTTATATTTCGAGCATCTATGTTTCTGAGGAGGATCGTAACTTACTTACTAAATCAGCTCAAGATAAGGGAAGTGCGAAGGTTGCCATTGAGCGTATGGCAATGCAAATTAGTCAAATCATTAATATTTATCAGGCAAAATATAAAATCAGTTCGATTAAAACCCTATTAGTTTCCAGCACTTTAGGCGGGCATGAGCAAGCTATTTCGTGTTTGGCTGAGTCTCTCCCAGACTTTAACGTATTGTTATTTGAAGTGACGAGCAACCTTGTTGTTCCTGCTAATTTAAAAGAAAAGGTCGATGCTGAACTGAATCAATCGGCTCTAGTAACCGCTTTGGGATTAGCAACAAGAAAACTAGATGTATTCGGTTTCTACCAATATGTTACGGGCACCAGTAATATCAATTTGATGCCAAATCGTAATACTGTAAAAAATACAGAGAAGGTTAAGTTCCTCGGCAAATGGGGTCTTATCTCTTTTTCTATATTATTTATTATCGTGTCAGTATCCGTTTTTTTCTATGATCAATCGGAAACTAAAAAGATTAACGAGCAAATGCAAGAATATAATTCTCTAACCGTACAGCTTAATACGCTTAACATGGAATTAGCTGAAATAAATAGAGAGTCGTCGGAAATTAATAAGACTCTAGCTGTTGCAAAAGATGTACGCTCAAACCAAGACTTTTTATATGCCACACTTCAGTCAACAATAAAATCTGTTCCTAGAGGGGTGTCGCTTAAATCCATCACTTATATAAAAGGCGGCATTGAACTGGATGGCCTCTCAGTGAGTGACCAAAATATCTTAGGTTTAATTGAGCGATTAGAAAGATCCCCCCAAATTTCACAAGCTTCCTTGCGCAATATGTCCATAGGAAAAGAAGGAAAAAATGAATTCAGATCTTTTTCTATAAGGGTTACTTTAGAAACGAAAAACAAGGTGATGGCTACAAAAAAGGAGGCTAAATAATGGCTATTGATATGAGTGCCGATATTGGTGAAATATTCAAAGGATTGTTTTCAAAAAACACACCTAAGACTAAAGCAGACGCTAGAGTAAATCCTTATAAAAACATAATGATAGGAAGTGCGGGTGTTGTTAGTGTTGTTTTATTGTATTTAATTTTTATTTTTCTTCCGAAACAAGATGAGTTAGCCACAAAATCTGGGCAAATCAGTCAAATTAGCCAGCAAAATTCAGAAATTGTCAGTTTGAGACAAGAGGTTCTAGTAGCTAAGGATTTATTCGTCAAAAGAAAATCGACATTTGACCAAATGTCGAAGCGATTTTTAGCGAAAGGTGAGTTAGATAAATTATATCGTTATATTAGCCGTCTTGCGCTTACCCATAAGATCATGATTGCTAAACTCAAACAAATAAGTGATAAGCCGGTATTCCAATTAGTCTCTGTTGTAGATCCAAATGAGGCTTTAATTAATGATGGTGGTGGCGAAATGAGTGGTGATGAAGAATCATTTGAACCGCCACCACCGGTTATGGAAGGAAATGATTCTAATACACCCAAAGCCGTTGCTTTTTATCGATTAACGATTCAATTAGATTCGTCAGGAGATTTTCTTAACTGGTCTAAGTTTCGACGAGATCTTGCAAAGATGGGCAAAATAATTGTCATCGAAAGTGAACATATAAAATTGGTTAAATCTGAGAAAGAAAAAGGCCGTGTTGCTGTGAGCTTGGTGCTGGCCGCTTTTCGTTGGCCTGCTAATGATAATGAAAAATATGTGAAAGAAGACAACGATAGTGAAGGCTTATATGAATACTAAAAGAGTACTACTTGTGGTTTTGTGGGTTATGGTTCTACCCAGTTTGTTACCGGTTTATTCTCAAGGACTATCAGAAGAATATATGGCGAATCCTTTTGCCCCTATTGTGGATGATTCGGGAGGCGGTGAGGCGAGGAATGGTTCAGTATCTGAGTACATTGATGCGCACCCTTTATTACAGAACCACGTGTCTAGTTATATTTTAATGGGTGTCATTGTTTCCCCCAATTGGGCGGTCGCAATGGTGCGTGATTTATCTGGGCAGGAGTTTTTTGTTCGTACGGGTGATAAGTTAGGTAACAATGAAGGTGTTATTTCAGCAATATTTAGTAGTGGTTTAGAAGTAAAAGAAGATGGAGAGATTTTTATTTTAAATGTTAAAAACCGGAGTGCACGTTTTGAAAAAGAAGAGATTTAGTTTTTTACTACTCATTTCAATGCTCTTGGCTTCGTGTGCGAGCAATGAAATCCAGGAATCTGAAGATGATGGGATTAAAAGGGGGGTGTTAAATCCAGAGCAATTTATTGAAGATGCAAAAAGCGTGATTAAACGTAATGTTCGGTTAGGTCCGGATGTGGACTTAACAAAACAAGAGCTTTTAAATGCTAGAAAAAGAGTTCGAATCAACGAAGAGAAGTCTGTGAATTA
>DUBF01000085.1 GCA_012960465.1 Rhodospirillales bacterium
GGTTGCGGTTCATTTCGTCCAGTCTCCAACTGAACGTGCTGTGGATGTTTTCGGTGTGCTTTGCACCAGCGATCTCACTTTCAATGTGGAATGCCATATTGTCACATATGAAAAATTTATCGCCAAGCCCACATCTGAGACTGAAACGCATATCGTTGCTATGTCTCCAACCATAGAACATCTCATAATCTTGGCGATTGTCTCCATTTTTACGTAATGACATTGCACCGAAACATTCCGTTCCTCGTTTGCCAGATATACCATACTCCTCAGCCACTACTGAATAGTCTGTGAATCGTCTGAGACTCTCCCTTATTGAATCAGCTACCCTATAGTGTGCTAATGGTTTGTGAGTTGGCGTAAGTGGTCTGACATGCTCACTATTCATTGCCTTTAATCCCTCATATGTTTGAGGAACTGCTCCAGCGTGTAACATTAAATTACTCATGTTATCCCCTTTTAATTAACCGCATTATCTGCGATTGGTTGAAGGGTCTGCCAGTCTGAGGCTGACAATACCCTTTTAAGGCCAGCACCCTTGCGATACTGGCGTAAGTCTTGTTATGTTTTCGTAGTAATTTAACTTGCTTAATCATGTTGATAAATGTGGTATCTCCCATCAGTTCCTTTAGGTTCTTACGACCTTCACACTTGCCAGTCTTAGCCTTCATTCTTTCCCTTGCAACACGTAACTTACTGACAAGATTACTCTTTTCAAATTCCGAGACAGCCCCTAGTATCTGGCGTATCATGTTCAATGACGGTGAATCACCAGTAAAATAGTCAGGAGCATCCACAGGAATCAACTGTAAATTCAGTTTCTTAAGCTCCCTGTATCCAAGCTCTTGCACTATCACATCCCTCGCAAATCGGGATGCGTTCTCACAGAGGATAATAGTCACATCATTTTCCACACAATACTGGATTAGTTGTGCAAATCCCTCACGTTCATGGATGGAGTCACTACCCTTTACCGCTTGATCATATGCACCTGACACGATTTCATACCCCTGTGAGTCGGCATACTTCGCTATTGCTTCTTTCTGCCTATCCTCAGAATCACCCCCAATGTTAGTTGCTGACGATGTACGTAAGTACATTACTGCTTTCATGTTTTCCATCCCTCATCAGTTGCACCCCTGTCAGAGTCAGGCTCGTCATAGCGGTGGGTTCCAGTTGGTTTAGTCTTCCTTAATTTTTCTAAGTGCGCTTCCAGCGCAAGGTATTCAAGTTCACCATCTTCCTCCTTACAGGCCTCACATTTCCATTCACCTGTTTTCTCGTTGTATCCAAAGTCTGGTGCATAATCTGTATCGCTGAACTGATCGCAGAAACTGCAATATATTACTGACATATTAATTCTCCTGTTAATTGTTAATGTGAATGACTGAGTAGCGTTTCAAGTTGGTTACATCCATGTCCAGCCACTTGTACGAAGAGACTTAGCATAGTATGCTTTCGCAGGGAGTATGCCGTTGCTTAACTACTCAGTCAATTTGTGTCAATTAGGACACTCACAACGAGTGCCCCGATTGAAACAAATTAAATTTGTTCCGCTCTACGTGAGTTGATCTCAAACTCACAGATGCCCTTCAAGGCTACCAGCTTGCCAGTTGAAATCTGATCAACTACCATGCGAACCTGTTGAGGCTCTTGTGGAAGCATTACATTCCGTTTCTTTGCCTCATAGCACTTATTGAACCTTGCCTGTACCTTCTCGCCATGCAAGTAAACAGGCTTACCGCCATGCTTAACGAGTAGTTTACTTAAATGGGGAGTAAGAGGATTCTTTATTTCCCATTGCCCTACTTGGCGATAACCGCCTTCTTTCAGGTCTGCAACTTTTTGGTAGCGTGTTGCAAAGCTATTGTTATATTCCATATTACTACTCCTGTTTATTAGGATTCTTATTTATGCTACGCTCTTTAGCTCGATTGTAGCGTTTAGCGGAAACTTTCTTTTTGACCCTGAACCGTTTCCAAAAGTTCCAGCGGGTCTGACCGTCAACCATAATGTTCCTTATATATATACAAGCACATACCGTGCCAATTTAAAAAAAATCTTATAAATAAATAATATTAAATTAATTCTGAACAACTCACTTATAATACAAGCAAGTGCTATGCCAAAGAGTACTGACAGTTGCATATTTTATTAGAACAAACGTATTTAGTCTTGTTATCATAGCCCTCGCCAATTATTAGCAGGGTATTTTCAGCACAAACCACACACTTACGGTCTGACTGTTTCAATGCGCCGATGTCTATGTTATTTCTGTATAGACTATCGGCTATAGTCTGTTGTCTATAATCCATGTTCACCTGTATGGTAAAATTTGCCTAGCAGAAATTACCTACTAGGCAGTTGTTGCCTACCTTACGATATGTCGAAACCACTGATGCTTGCGTTTGGTTGCATCCTTCCAGCTACGGCATTGATGCCATCCGCCTACATCACTCCTATGTAAATCATCGTAACTATCTAGGCATTTATCAACGCCAGTAAATGAGACCTTGATATGATATTTTTTGAAGTCATTATCAAGATCAAATTTTGACAGTTCTATTTTTTTGCCCTTACATTTGGGGCTTCTAAAGTAATTGCCCATAATTATCCTTTCTATGTATTATACTGCAATGTCGTATCTTCCCTGCCAAGTTGTGAACCAATGCCCATGCCTCAGCGATACATCTAAACCACTTTTAAATTGGCGATTAATTGCTTTACCAATCCTATTCTCATAAATTTGGTTGCACCACTCATTCCAGAGTTTCTCTGAACCGCCTAATTTGCCTACTGTATCTATGTATAATTGAATCCGCTTTGCCCTTCCAGCTTTGCTCATTGACTTTGGAATAGCAGACACAACACGTTTATCAATGCCATATTTTTTAATATTGACACTATCGAAACAGGCCAATCCTTTGTGTCCAACGGCAAGCTGGCCTAAAAAACTTGCTTTAGCAATACCAAAATTAGGACATGATATGAATAAGTCCATGATTTTGTTTGGTATATTGCTCTTTTTTGAGCCGATTATTGACATCATTTTACCATAAATTTCATGCCTATTGTTGTAAAAATATTCACAACTTTCTCGTTTGCTCCTCATATTGCTTAAAACTGGTATTTTACTACCGTATTTTTTAAATTGAGTATTAAGCATACATAGATTGCTTGTATCCTGCTGTATTGTGATTTGAACACAACAGGCTACGTGATAAAGGTTATCAGCAGATTGCTGAGCAAACGCATTAATAACCGGATTTGTTTTTCTGAATTGATCTATCATAATTTCTCCTGTTAGCATTATCGCCAATTCTCTTAAGATGCCCACCATGAACATCACAAATCAGACTTGCAAGGGTTAAGCCAAACAAATCTGATCTATGATATTAACCGCAATTTTCGCAATTAAAATTACCTTCATTACTTAATGAGTGCATTTTCGCCCGCTCAAAAACAATTATATCATTCAATGAATTGATTCTTTTACTAGGAAAACGGCCTTGAGGTAATTCAAGTAATTTGCTGACAATCTTCTTTTTCACAATGTGCCAGTCTTTAGCTGTATTTTTTATCATGTTAACCCCTTTCTGTATATTGGTTATACTCCTGTAATGGTAATAACAATTATTTCCCTATCCTGACTAGACTGACTACGTCTATCAATGCCGTTTATATCGACTTGAAAGTTTATATTCTCTAATTCTAATTGTTTTACAATAGTTCCCAGCTTGCTAATGTCCTCTAAATAGATTGCATTTTCATGCCAAGATTTGATGTTAGTCTCACTCATAAATAGCCCCTTTCTTTTAGCTTAATTGCTATGGTATAAAAAAAGGGTACAGCAATCAATAAGACTACTGCACCCTATGGTTAAATTAGATTGTGTTGTGAACTATACAACCCCCATTGCTAATTTTAAATCAGCGATTTCTTGAGGGCTGAGTTTATGCTGTGAACGGTAACGTACAGGCGGTTCTTGAGGAACTGCAACCTTGAGGTTTGAATTGCTTCAGGATTTCATGCTTCGCCGTTGCCTTCGACAGGATTGGCTGGGTTCGCCGCTGCGCCGCTGCCTGACGCTCTACGCCCGGCGCCGCCGCGACCCCGGGCCAGGCGCTCGTGCTGC
>DUBF01000086.1:0-3234 GCA_012960465.1 Rhodospirillales bacterium
AAATTTTTGGCCAGATAACGTGCGGCGCCTCCATAGCCAGAACCTAAGTCCAACAACTTGGTATCAGTATTTAATTTTAACTTTGATCCCATCATTTGCACAATTCTTGGACTAGCGTCTTTGATGGATTCTTTCGAGTGATTGTAAATTCCTACGTGGATGTGGTCACCGCCCCAAATTTTAAAATAAAATTCATCAGCGGGAGTGCTATCGTAATATTCTGCAGCTTTATCGACAGCTGTTTTTTCAATAGTGGTACTCATGAATGCCTCCTTAAAAAATTGCTTTCAGGAATAGCATTCAGACGCAATCATTACTCCTTAATTAGAAACAATAAGAAACGCCCAAATAAACTATTTGGATTTTTATAAATAAATTTCCTTGAGAGATTTATTTTTACTGGCTTAAGATACAGTGAAATAGATGAGTTTACAAGGTGGTAATTTAAAACAGCCTAGAACTACAATGCTTCGTTAAAAAACTTCAGCAAATCAGTTTTAATTTCAAACACTAAGGTGCTACAGTTAGAAAATTATAAGAATTCTATTTTTTCTAAAAATATTTTATTTTTCGTACATATTTTTTTACTTTATTCCCTACTTTAAATCTGAATTTCTTCATATGGTATCTAAAATACAAATAGAACCGGTTCTATTTTTCAAAAGAACCAATCCTCCGGTTTTTGTTATATCGGCTATCATCATGCTGGTTTTTATTCTGGCGGTGACTTTATTCACTGAGGTCTCAAAATTATTTTTTGACTCCATTCAACTCATTATTATTGAAAAATTTAGCTGGGTCTTTACAGTTTCTACTGTTTTGTTTCTAGTTTTAGTTTTGTTTCTCCTTTTAAGCCACTTTGGAAGTATCCGTCTGGGCTCTGCCAATGAGAAACCCGAATTTGGCTATGTGACTTGGTTTGCCATGATGTTTAGCGCCGGGATGGGAATAGGATTAGTATTTTGGAGCATTGCTGAACCCATTAAACATTTTATCAAGACACCCCTAATAGATTCATCAACGATAACTCCGGTTGACCAAGCTATAAGTATCACCTTCTTTCACTGGGGTTTTCACGCTTGGGCTATTTACGTAATGGTAGGGCTTTGCCTTGCCTATTTTTCTTTTCGGAAAGGTCTGCCTTTAACGATTAGATCCTGTTTCTACCCATTACTTGGAAATAAAATTTATGGGCGATGGGGACACTGCATTGATATTTTTGCGGTTGTAGGAACTATGTTTGGCGTAGCGACCTCCCTTGGCTTGGGAGCTATGCAGATTAATTCTGGCCTTAATTTTATTGGTGATTGTCCTGAAACCAAATTAACGCAGATTGCTTTGATTGCTCTCATCACTCTATTCGCAACAGTTTCCGTGGTACTGGGTTTGAAAAAGGGCGTCAGCCGCCTCAGTTATTTCAATGTCATGATGAGTGTGATTCTGCTGGCCTTTGTTTTTATACTTGGCCCTACCCTGTTTATTGTGAACACTTTTGGAGAAGGACTTAAAAATTATTTAAGCAACATTATCTATTTTAGTTATTGGAGCGAATGGGTAGCTACAACTGAATGGAAGGCAAATTGGACCATATTTTACTGGGGCTGGTGGCTAGCATGGGCACCTTTTGTCGGATTATTCATCGCCCGAATCTCCAGAGGAAGGACCATTCGAGAGTTCATATTGGGTGGATTATTTGCTCCCGTTCTGGCTACTTTTATTTGGTTAAGTGTTTTTGGCGGAACCGCGCTTTATCTAGAAAGTGTCCAGAGTGAGCCAATTTCTGCAGCTGTTTCTGCTAACCTTAGTACTTCCCTTTTTAAAACGCTCGCCTACCTTCCTCTGAGCCAAATCACCATAGCATTATCCACTCTGGTAATTATAACTTTTTTTGTGACTTCTTCCGACTCAGGAAGTTTGGTTATAGACATTTTAACTGCAGGGGGCGATCAAAATCCCCCTAAAAATCAAAGAATATTCTGGGCTGTAACAGAAGGGGTGATCGCATCGGTGCTTCTACTGGCAGGAGGCTTAAATGCTTTACAAACAGCTGCAATAACTTCAGGGCTTCCTTTAGCCTTGATCATTATAGGAATGTGTTTTGCACTATTTAAGGAACTTAATAAAGATATTAACAATTCCTGACGTATTGCTTGCTATTGTTTTTTGAGTTCAGAAAAAGAAAGAACCTAGTTGCGTGGCTAGGAATGTGCAAGATCAATACGATGATTGGTCGCAAGTTCCACATACAACTCCCGCCTAATTCTGTTGTCCTTTCATGGGTTGCTTTGAGGTAAGCTAATTCTTCTAATTTTTTGGTAGGGGAATCTAAGTGATTGAGGTATAAATTACTACATTTATATTTACACCATTCAAGATAGTTTTAAAGTTGAACAATAATCGTTACTTTAGGAGGAGACAAAATGTCAAGATTACATCTGACGCAATTATTTTTCCTTTATTTGACTTCACACTGCCGACTGTATCTTCCCTATTTGCTAAAAATAGTGAGGTATTTGTTAAATGCCAGAAAGTGAAGTGGAAAAAAGGTTGGGGAAATAGGCATCGGCAGATCGAATCTGGGGGTTACCCAGAGGCTGAAACAGGACCGGGAGCATGGAGCGGTTCAAGAGCGACGCTAATCAGAGGTATAAAATGAATCTTTATTATTTAGTTTTGTTATGCGGCGTTGTCGCATTGCTTTACGGAGTTTGGGCAGTTCGTTCGGTACTAGCAGCACCTGCTGGTAACGAACGTATGCAAGAAATTGCCGCAGCTATTCAAGAAGGCGCTGCAGCATATTTGAACCGCCAATACACAGCAATTGCTATTGTTGGCGTCATCATCGGTATTTTTCTTGGCTTCTGGCTAGGAATGCTGAGCGCAATAGGTTACGTCATTGGTGCTGTCCTTTCTGGCCTTGCCGGCTACATCGGCATGCACGTTTCTGTTCGTGCTAATGTCCGAACAACAGAAGCCGCCCGTAGCGTTGGTTTAGCTGGTGGATTGGATGTTGCGTTCAAATCTGGGGCTGTAACAGGCATGTTGGTTGTTGGCTTGGCCCTATTAGGGGTTGCTGGCTATTATATCGTACTGCGCAGCATAATTGACCCAAGTTCAGCTGAAGGCATACGCCATATTTTAGAAGCCATGGTTGCTCTTGGCTTTGGAGCCTCATTAATTTCCATCTTTGCTCGTTTGGGTGGTGGTATCTTTACCAAAGGTGCCGATGTTGGT
>DUBF01000086.1:3344-4076 GCA_012960465.1 Rhodospirillales bacterium
GGCGACAATGTTGGCGATTGTGCAGGTATGGCTGCTGATTTATTTGAAACCTATGCGGTTACAATCGTTGCAACCATGCTTTTAGGAGCTATTTACTTCACTGGTACTGCACAAGAAAACATGATGCTTCTACCATTATTAGTATGCGGCGTATGTATTATTGCTTCTGTTATTGGAACCTGGTTCGTAAAATTAGGTTCAAATAACTCAATTATGGGGGCTTTGTACAAAGGCTTTATTGCAAGTGCCATTTTTTCTGCTGGTTTGATTGCTATAACTATTCAAAAATACATTGGTTTTGATAAAGCATATGACATGGCTGGTCGCGACATCAATGGTATGCAATTGCTTGTTTGCTCGATCACTGGATTGGTTGTCACAGGTTTGATTATCTGGATCACTGAATATTATACAGGTACCGATTACCGCCCTGTAAAAAGCGTTGCTGCTGCGTCTGAGACAGGTCATGGTACAAACGTTATCCAAGGTTTAGCTGTATCGATGGAAGCGACAGCGCTTCCCGTAATTATAATTAGTGCAGGTATCATCGTTTCTTATTTGCAAGCTGGCTTGTTCGGTATAGCAATGGCTGCAACTGCAATGCTTGCATTAGCTGGTATGGTTGTTGCCCTTGATGCTTTTGGCCCTGTAACGGATAACGCCGGTGGTATTGCAGAAATGGCGGACCTTCCTGAAGACGTTCGCAAAACAACAGATGCTTTAGATGCTGTT
>DUBF01000087.1 GCA_012960465.1 Rhodospirillales bacterium
TCGCACTTGGAGAAGGACAGATGGCTCCTCATCTTTCAACAATAGCTGAACGGTTGAATGATATTGACTACAAAGGATCGATGTCACTTGAAAGTGTTTATCGTCCAAGTGGTGGAGATTTTGAGGATGGGTTTCAAGCTTCTATCTCAACATTTAAAAATTTATTTTCTTGAGAGAAGCTAAATTGTTAATGAAAAATAAAACATACTTCAGAGCTATTAGATCTACGTTGATTTTTAGTGTTTTAGCCACCATCTTATCTTGCACAAAAAAAGATGATGGCTACACTTTTAAATATTCCAATGAACAACCTCAAAATGCAATCAGAAGTCAATCTATGATTTACTTCAAAGAAAAACTTGAAAAAGAAACAGATAGTAGAATCAAAGTAGAGTTATTTTTTGGAGGAATTCTAGGTAATGAAAGAGAGCTAATGGATCTCGTATCTACAGGAGCATTACAGGGAACTCGAGGTGGCTTTTTCAATGACGCAAACCCTAAGTTTAATCTAATTACGCTTCCTTTTCTTGTAAGTGGATGGGACGAGGCCTCCCGATTAGTGAATAGTAAACTAATGGAAACAATCAATGAAGGTGCAAAGGTGAACGGTTTTCACATACCTGCTACTGGTATATCTCAAGGCTTTCGTGCACACACAAATAATAATAAACCTATTAAACATCCCCTCGATTTCAAAGGTCTGAAGATGAGGGTTCCAATGCAAGACGTCTTCATCCAAACAGCTAAATCTTTTGGTGCAAATCCTCAAGAATTAGCAGCAATTGATATCTACCAGGCACTCCAAACTGGAGTAATAGATGGACAAGACAACCCGCCCTCAAATATTTGGGATTACAAAATATATGAGGTCTCTAAATATTTGACGGTAACAAACTACGCAACTGGTCCAGACCCCTTTATCGTTAATCTCGATTGGTATAATTCATTAAGTCCTGAATTGAAGATAATATTTGACCGTGTGGCCAAAGATGCAATTAAGTACAGTGATAAACTCAACAGATCCAAGGAGTCTGAATATCTTAAAAAGCTCAGCGAGCACCTTGATATTAATTACATATCGGGTAAAGACCTGAAACCATTCCAAGATGCTGTTAAACCAGTCTATGATTATTTTATAAGGAAAGGTCTTTTCAAACAAAGTGAAATAGATCTTGCACAAAAGATTGCCAGAAATGAAAAACTTAAAACTAGGTAAGGTCACATATTAGTTCAAATAAAATATTATGCTACATTTCTCACTCGGTATCTAGAAAGAATACTGTCTGGGTTTCTAGCGTTAATATTTATTTTAACGTTAATATTAGTTTTTTTACGATATGTACTTAATCAGTCAATCACAGGAGCTAATGAGATAGCGACAATTTTATTTATTTATACAACGGCTATTGGTTCGGCTGTATCTATTCAAAAAGATGAGCATATCTCTATTGATATCTTTACCAGTATTATTCCAGCAAAACTTTATAAAGCTGTTAAAATATTACAAGTCTCATTTGTCATTGCTCTACAGTTTATTCTACTTTTATTTTGTTTAGGGTGGATGGAAAAAGCAGGCGGGTACCTTATGCCCGCAACTGGTCTGCCACGAATAGTAGTAATTGCTAGCATCCCAATCGGATGCCTTTTATCTATTTTTTATTGTTTTTTAAAATTAATTGCCACTCAAAACAACAAAAGCCCAGATAATAAACCAGAACAAAATTTGGATAAAAGAGATTAAGATAAAATGTTAATACTAATATTTAGTTTAACATTTTTTTTAATGATAGGAATTCCCATTGCTTTTTCTTTAGGGCTATCGACAGCTGTATATTTTTTATTTTTTAATATAGAATTGCTTCAAGTGATCCCTCAAATATTATTTGCAGGTATGGACTCATACACTTTAATTGCACTTCCCTTATTTATCTTAATGGGTCAATTGATGAATGAGAGTAATATCACTTCAAGACTCATTGACTATTGTCTAATATTTGTTGGCAAAGTAAGAGGCGGTCTTGGACTGGTTAATGTAACATCAAGCATGCTCTTTGGTGGAATATCTGGATCTTCTGTATCCGATACCGCTTCAATCGGATCAATACTTATTCCAGAAATGAAAAAACGTGGATATCCAGAGGAGTTTGCTGCTGGACTTACAGTTGCTTCATCAACCATGGGCATGATCATACCTCCGAGCATTCCAATAGTATTATATGCTGTTACCGCACAAGAGTCAGTTGGTCGTCTGTTTCTTGGGGGCCTATTTCCAGGTATCTTAGTTGGGATACTCCAGCTACTAATTACATTGTTTTTATCTAAAAAGAATAAATATCCAAGAGAAAATAATTCAATATCTTTGAAAATTATTTTAGAAATGACAATTAAAAATTCCTACATACTATTTATGCCCATTTTTGTAGTAGGATCAGTTATCTTGGGTATTGCAACTGCAACTGAGTCTGCAGCGCTTGGAGTTTTTTATGCTTTATTTATAGGTTTTTTTGTGATCAAAAGTTTGACCCTAAATAAAGTTTATAATGCTTTAAGAAGTTCTTCTTTAACAAGTGCAAAGATTATGATTATCATTGCATTCTCAAAAATTTTTATTTGGGTATTAGCCTTCGAACGAGTTCCTGATGAATTAGCTGAAGCAATTCAAAGTCTTGGCTTACAGCAGAAATCATAGCCAAGATTTTCCGCGTGAACGACATAGCCGATTTCGTCGATCTTGGCGCAACTGACACCGAAATCCATGGCCCGCTCCCTCCTCCAAGCCGTCCCTTAGGTCTCGTGCGAGAGGACGATGGTGCCCGCCGCCGACAGCATGCCACCCATGCCGTTGACCAGAGAGCATTTGACGCCGGGGACCTGGCGGTCACCGCATTCGCCGCGCTGCTGACGCACCGCCTCGATGATCGGGAAAATGCCGTACATGCCCGAATGGGTATAGGACAAGCCGCCACCGTTGGTATTGATGGGCAGTGATCCGCCCGGGTTCGAACGGCCTTCATCAAACATCCGGACGCCCTCGCCCGGCTCGGCGAAGCCAAGGGATTCCAACATCATTGGCGGGCCGGAGGAAAAGGCGTCGTACAGCATGATGTGATCGAAATCACTGTGCGTGACACCGGCCATCTCGAACGCCTTGTTGCCGGAAATCCTGGTCGCGTGGCTCAGGGGCATATCGGTCATGTTGGTGACCAGGGTGTGTT
Source organism: Rhodospirillales bacterium (assembly GCA_012960465.1). GTDB lineage: Bacteria > Pseudomonadota > Alphaproteobacteria > Rhodospirillales > UBA2165 > TMED23. Next base: position 3,216 of record DUBF01000087.1, read on the forward strand.
CCGTGCCCTCGCCCGCGCCACGGACATAAATGGGCTTCTTGGCGCAATCCTTGGCCCGGTCGGCGCGGGTCAGGACAACGGCGCCGCCGGCATCGGTGACCAGACAGATGTTCAACAAATTGAAGGGGTAGAACAATTTAGGGGAGTTCAACACATCTTCCACGGTGATCGGATCGCGGAACATGGCCTTGGGATTTAATCCGGCCCAAGCCCGCGTGGAGACGGCGACTTGTGCCCAATCTTCCAGCGTGGTGCCGTATTCATGCATATGACGGTTGGTGATCATGCCGAAATAGGTCGGCGCGCCGCCAAACCCATAGGGCATTTCGTACTGGCCGCTGAGCGAGGTATCCCGCGCCCGGGTTACGCCCGTGCCCGAGCGGCCGCTTTCACCGTGCGAGATCACCGCCACATCACATAGACCATGATGCAGTGCGGCGACGGCATGCCCGACCATTATGATAAATGAACAGCCGCCCACGGAGGTGCCGTCCACATAGCGCGGGGTGATGCCCAGGGCCTCGCCCAACATGGCCGGCGAATGCTGCCCAGCGGTGAAAACACCATCAATATCCGAAACCTTCAGTCCGGCATCGGCAATGGCATTGTGTACGGCCTGAAGATGCAGACTAGTTAGGCTGACGTCGGGCAGCTTGCCGATTTCATCGGATTCATCGACACCCACAATGGCGACGGAGTTGGATAATTCTTTCATTCTACGCTTTCCTTAGCTCGCCGGCTGAAACAGCGGGATGGTGACTTCGTCGGTCTGTTTTTCGAACACGACCTCGACCGCCATGT
>DUBF01000088.1:0-26881 GCA_012960465.1 Rhodospirillales bacterium
GCTGGATTACATGACATCTCGCCAATCGTTTCTAGTGAAGTGGTTAACAACAGCGTGCGAGCCCCCACGCGGGCGGCAGCGGCAGCGGCCTCGGTCCCGGCATGTCCACCACCAACAACAATAACATCAAAACTCTGGTTATATTTTATTTTATTTTTCATCGCGCGCGAATTTACGAGGCGCAGAGACTTAAGTCAATTGTAGAAGCATTCGTATTCCAGACGATCGGTAAAAATCAAAGCTATAGCTAGGGTTTTAAGCTCTGGCTTAGCCGTCTAGGATTAAACGTCATTCATCCAACCACACGCAGGTGCTGTTTCACGTGAAACAATTAGCTTTATTTGCCAATACAAAATTCACTGAAAATGATGTCGAGAACTTCTTCAACATCAACGCGGCCAGTAATCCGACCCAGGGCCCTTGCGGCTAGCCTCAGGTCTTCGGCTTTTAGTTCGGCTTCTGGCGCGATCTGGAAGCGCTGAAGACTATCGCAACAATCACCCAAAGCACTGCGGTGACGGGTGCGCGTTAACGCAGGAGATGCGGAAACATTGCATCTCTCAAGCACTTCTTTCTTTAAAATATCTAGCAAGCTCTTTAGCCCATCACCTGTTTTAGATGATATAGCAAGATAATCAGTTTTAGTTTGTTTAATTAAATCGGATTTATTAATTACAACGAATGTGTTTTCATCAATAAGCTCTAACGTTTTTGCATCCTTTTCTGGCCAGACCGCGCCATCAAACACAACTAATTTAAGATCAGACTGGCTAGCTCGCTCTTCTGCGCGGCGAATGCCTTCTAATTCTATTGCGTCTCCAGATTCCTGAAGTCCCGCCGTATCAGCTATAATTACTGGATACCCATCAAGTTCAAGGTACACTTCAATAACATCTCTAGTCGTACCCGCTTTTTCAGAAACAATGGCAACATCACGCTTAGACAATCGATTAAGCAAACTGGATTTACCCGCATTGGGTGGACCAATAATCGCAATGTGAAGTCCATCCCTTAAAACTTGGCCGTGACCGTTATCATCTAAATGTTCAGTTATCTCCTTATTAATACCAGCCACCTGCTCGGCAACCCGCTCTTTAAGACCAGGTGGTAAGTCTTCATCCGAAAAATCAATTTCCGCTTCAAAAAGCGCAATCGCCTCAAGAAGCCGCGAACGCCAACTATCATAAATAACGCCGAGATCGCCCCGCAGTTGCCGTTGTGCTTGCCGTCTTTGAGCCGCTGTTTCTGCATTGATAAGATCGGCCAAACCTTCCGCAGCTGTCAGATCAAGTTTATCATTATCAAACGCCCGGCGAGTAAACTCGCCCGCCTCTGCCAAACGAACATCTTGGATCAAGTTTAACGCCGCTGTCATACCAGCAACAACCGCACGTCCACCATGGACATGCAATTCAATCACATCTTCCCCGGTAAAGCTTGCAGGGGCTGCAAAATAAATGGCCAGCCCATCATCTAACACTTCTTTGGATGTCGGATCAAAAAGCCGGGCGCGAACAGCGCATCGGGGTTTCGGAACAGATTTTTTCGATAAAATTTTATATGCTTTTATCGCAGACCTTCCCGATATCCTAAAAACAGCTATTCCTGCTTTACCCGAACCACTGGCTAACGCAAATATTGTTTGATCAACTTCCGGTATACTCATAGTGATATGATATAAGCAGATCCATGAAATCTGTCACGTAATTTGACGCAATATCACATATACGGTTATCTACTTTTCTTGTTAAAACTATCTTGACACATTAGGGGCCCTAAAGTGAAAACGAACCAAATTCGAAATGAATTAGATACTGAAAGTAGCCCCTATTTAAAACAGCACAAAGACAATCCAGTTCATTGGCAACCTTGGGGCGAAGAAACTTTTAATCTTGCGAAAGAATCAAAAAAACCTATAATGTTATCAATAGGTTATGCATCTTGTCATTGGTGTCATGTAATGGCCCATGAAAGTTTTGAAAATATTGATACGGCCGAATTAATGAATAATCTCTATATAAACATTAAGGTCGATCGCGAAGAAAGGCCCGATGTAGATAGTATCTATATGACAGCTTTAGCAATGATGGGCCAACAGGGGGGATGGCCCCTTACAATGTTTTTAACGCCAGATGGCAAACCATATTGGGGGGGCACATATTTTCCACCGACTTCGCGATATGGCCATCCAGGCTTTTCAGATGTCCTAAAGGCTGTCTCTAGCCTTTATCATGATCAGCGCGACAAAGTAGCTGCTAATATTGAGGCAATTTTGGATGGCTTAGCTCAACAAGCTAAAATTAACCCTATCATAAATCCAAACAGTCAAACGATGACAGAAATTGATTTAACTGCCGAACAATCACTATCTATGATTGATTTCCAAAATGGGGGTATGACAGGTGCCCCCAAATTTCCACAGCCCTCTTTTCAAGAATTTTTATGGCGGGCATACCTCAGAACAAATAATAAAAATTTCTCAGATGCCGTTATAACGTCACTTACCCATATGTGCCAAGGCGGTATTTACGATCATTTAGGCGGGGGGTTTGCACGTTATTCAACAGATGCGCTTTGGCTTACACCCCATTTTGAAAAAATGCTCTATGATAATGCTCAGCTTATTCATCTGATGACACTCGTCTGGCAAAAAACTAATTTACCTCTATTAAAACAGCGCGTTCGGGAAACTATTGAATGGGTTTTGCGTGAATTAACATTAAAAGCCGGTGGCTTTGCAGGGACCTTAGACGCAGATAGTCCTGACAAAGAAGGCCATTCTCAAGAAGGCGCGTTTTATGTTTGGGATGAGATTGAAATACGCCGATTACTTGGAAATGAGTTTAATATGTTTAAAAAGTTCTACGATGTCTCAGAAGAAGGTAATTGGGAACAAAAAAATATTTTAAACCGGCTACGAACAATTGATCTCAGCGACAAACACACCGAAAACGAGTTAACAAGATGTCGTGAATTATTATTTAGAGAACGCGAACATCGAACGCGACCCGGATTGGACGATAAAGTCCTCGCTGATTGGAATGGATTAATGATAGGGGCTCTTAGCTATGCTGGTGTTGTTTTTGAAGAAGAAGTTTGGATTGGCGCTGCTAAAGACGCATATGAATTTATACAAAAAAATCTAACCGCCGAGAAACGTCTTAAACATAGTTACTGTTCCGGCTCATCAAAAGAAACCGATGTATTAGATGATTACGCATGTATGATTAAGGGGAGCCTTTTTTTATTTCAAGCTACGGGAACCCAAGAATATCTATCCCAGGCGATTAGTTGGACGCAAACCGCCGATAAGTATTTTTGGGATCAAAATGGTGCCGGCTATTTCGATTCACCAAGTGACGCTATAGGTCTCATCGCTCGAACAAAAACAGTGTTTGATAATGCCACACCATCTGGCAACGGTGTTATGGCTGAAAACCTTGCTCGCCTTTATTATCTAACTGGAAACCAAAATTATAGAAACAAGGCTGAGATATTAATAACATCTTCCGCAACAAAAACACCGAACCAAGGTGCTAATATGCCAAGTATGATGGCTGGTTTTGAAATTTTAGAAAATGGTTTACAGGTAATAATCATAGCTAAAAATCAAGATGGAGACGATTTAACTAAAGCCGCGTTCTCTATAGGAAACCCCAATCTTATTCATACGAAACTTTCACCAAATACAAAATTACCAAAAAATCACCCGGCATTTGGAAAATCCCAAATCGAAGATCAACCCACAGCATATGTCTGCAAGGGTCAGACCTGCAGCCCCCCTCATACAAAAGCCTCAGAATTAATAAAAGATCTGGCTCTCTAGGTTGCCCAATAATAAAAAAAAGAATAAAACTTGTTGATCTAAGAGGCCATCCAGTGATCAATATTAATAACCAAAAAATCAGTTATATTTCTTTTTTGAGCCAAGTTGGATGGCTTACCTTATTTGAAAAATCAAAAAAATAATTTCGGTTGAGTGGAGAAAAGAAAAAAACCACTCAGAAAACCCATTACTCACAGAAGCCCATCGACAACTCGCCGAATATTTTAATAAAGAACGAAAAAATTTTACCGTCCCCTTAGAACTAACAGGTACAAATTTCCAAAAATCTGTTTGGTGCAATATAAGCAAAATACCTTACGGTAAGACAAACACCTATGGTGAGATAGCCAAAAAATTAAATAGCGCTGCTCGCGCAATCGGCGGCGCATGTGGCAAAAATCCTATACCGATTTTTATTCCCTGTCATCGCGTGATGGGGGCAAATGACAAATTAACCGGTTTTTCGGGGGGATCAGGTGTTAAAACAAAAGAAGCCTTGCTTCACCTAGAAACCCCAGTCAAATATACTATAAATAAATTTCAATTTGTCGAGGACAAAAAATGACGAAAGCAATTCGAATTCACGAAACAGGCGGACCAGAGGTACTCACGTGGCAAGATATTCAGTTGGGGGAGCCAAAATCAGGCCAAGTGCGCCTAAAACATACTGCTATTGGGTTAAACTTTATTGACTGTTATCACCGCTCTGGACTTTATCCTGTTGAATTACCGCTTACGTTAGGATCAGAAGCAGCGGGTATTATCGAGGCTATTGGCCCTGACGTTAGTGGACTGAAAATTGGACAACGCGTAGCTTATGCCGGTGGCCAAACCGGGTCATATTGTGAAGCACGAAATATCAACGCCAACGTGTTGATCCCTCTTCCTGAAAATATTAAAGATCAAGACGCTGCTGCGATGATGCTTAAAGGCATGACTGCACACATGTTGATGTTCAAGTGCTACAAAGTCAAAAAGGGCGATACAATTCTCGTTCATGCTGCAGCTGGCGGAGTTGGCTCCATTATGTGTCAGTGGGCAAATACCATAGGGGCAACAGTTATCGGTACGGTTGGAAGCGACCAAAAAGTAGAAAAAGCAAATAAAAACGGCTGCCATTATCCCATTAATTATTCAAAAGACGACTTTTCCAAACGTGTTTCCGAAATTACTAACGGAGTGGGAGTTCCTGTTGTATACGAATCCATTGGCAAGACTACGTACGAAAAATCGATGGATTGTTTATCCAACTTCGGCATGCTTGTAAATTATGGGAATGCCTCTGGCCCAATTCCCGCCATAGAACCCTTAGAGCTAATGCGTCGAGGGTCACTTGCCTTAAGTCGACCGACACTTTTTAATTATACCTCTAACCCAAAAGATCGACAAACCGCGGCTAGAGCTTTATTCAAAGTCGTCGCTTCAGGAAAAGTTAATATCGAAATTGGCCAAACTTATTCCCTATCAGAAACCAGAGCGGCGCATGTCGCCCTAGAATCACGACAAACAACAGGATCAACCGTCTTAATTCCATAAAAATCAAGTAAATATGACCCCTATCAAATCAAGTACTCTCGTTTTACAGGAACACGAAAACGCGTAGTATAATTAAAAGAAACAGAAACTAGTGATCTAACGTCCAAAAAGGTTAAAAAATAAACCTCGTTCGTTAGGTGTTCATTGAATCAAAAAAATCATCGTTATTTTTTGAATCCTTCAATTTTTCTGTCAAAAACTCCATAGAATCAACCACACCCATCGGGTTTAATATGCGTCTCAGAACCCACATTTTAGACAGAGTTCCTTTTTCAACCAACAATTCTTCCTTACGTGTACCAGATTTTGTAATATCCATAGCCGGCCACATGCGCTTGTCCGTTAACTTTCGATCCAGAATAATCTCCGAATTACCCGTGCCCTTAAATTCTTCAAAGATAACCTCATCCATGCGAGACCCCGTATCAATTAACGCTGTTGCAATAATAGTTAAAGATCCTCCTTCTTCAATATTTCGAGCTGCACCAAAAAACCGTTTCGGTCTTTGAAGCGCATTGGCATCAACGCCACCCGTCAATACTTTCCCCGATGAGGGGACCACGGTATTATAAGCCCGGCCTAAACGCGTGATAGAATCAAGAAGAATTACAACATCTCGTTTATGTTCAACTAAACGCTTTGCTTTTTCGATAACCATCTCAGCCACTTGAACATGGCGTGATGCCGGCTCATCAAATGTAGAGCTAACAACTTCACCATTTACAGACCGAGCCATATCAGTAACTTCCTCTGGGCGTTCATCAATTAATAACACAATCAAATAACACTCTGGGTGATTGGCCGCTATTGAAGAAGCAATGTTTTGCAGCATAACCGTTTTACCCGTTCGTGGAGGCGCTACAATTAAAGCTCGCTGACCCTTTCCGACAGGAGAAATTAAATCTATAATGCGTGATGTTGGATCCTTTAATGTTGGATCGTCTATCTCCATATTCAGACGCTCATCAGGATAAAGCGGCGTTAAATTATCAAAATTAATTCGGTGTCGAACATCTCCAGGATCACCAAAGTTTATATTCGTGACCTTTAATAGAGCAAAATAACGCTCCCCATCTTGAGGGGCCCTAATTTGGCCCTCAACAGTATCTCCTGTTCGTAATCCAAACCGGCGCACTTGGCTCGGTGAAACATAAATATCATCTGGACCCGGTAAATAATTTGACTCTGGAGAGCGTAAAAAACCAAAACCATCTTGTAAAACCTCAAGGACACCCACACCAAAAATAGCTGTATCATTTTCTGACATTTGTTTAAGGATGGCGAACAACATGTCCTGTTTACGCAATGTGCTTGCATTTTCAACTTCTAGTTCCTCGGCAAATTGCAGAAGATCTACTGGCGATTTTTCTTTGAGTTCTTTAAGGTTCATTGTGTGTTTGCGCTTTGATAATTAAGGAAAGGATAAACCGACAAATCGGTCGTTCAAAAAGAAAATTATTGCGAGAATAAAAATTGGGGACAGAAAATAAAAAATAACTGGCTTGAGGGGTCTTCAGCCGGGAAAGTTTCATAGAGTTAAAATGGATTGTACAAACTTGGAGTTGCTCAAGTCAAGCTCTAACAGAATAGTTAAGATTAAGTCAATTGCTGTTTTAATAATATACCCGTTATTTTATCATTCTGGTTTCAGTACAACCACTAAAACAATCAATATCATTAAAATTGTTGGCACTTCATTCATAATACGATAAAATTTCTGTGTATGTATATTTAAATCTAAATCAAAGCCTATCCTCCATTTATTCATCATGTCATGCATGCCATAAAGCAAAGTCACAAAAACCAACTTTACAACCAACCAAACCTCGAGCCATTGATCACTACTTATATTTAAAATCAAAACAACGCCCAAAATCAACGCAGCAATCCTAGCCGGCCGCATAATTAATTTAAAGAGCCGCCACTCCATAATTTTTAGTTTTTCGGAAAGCTCCGAGCCCTTTTCAGCCTCGCAGTGATAGACATATAGCCTCGGCAAATAAAGCAAACCCGCCATCCAAGAAATAACACTGATTATATGTAGGGCCTTAATCCATAGATAAATATCATTTGATAGCTCAAGCACTTTAATAAAGGCCTCCCTGGCTATAGCACTGCCGGTCCGGCGGGCAAGCGCGCTTATCTTTTCCAGACAATATCTTCAATTCACTCTCACTCGCATTATTTACTAATTCCTTCAACCCGATAATAAAATCTGGGTGTGTGCCTACCGCTGGTACCCGACCGTAGTATGGTAAGGCAAGTTCTGTAGCTATATTACGGTATTCAATATCAAGTTCTACGAGAGTTTCAGAGCACTCTGAAACAAAGGAAATTGGTAAAATTATAATGCCGATGTTATCATCTGACGCCCGTTTTATTTCCTCATCTAGCGATGGTCCAATCCATTCTAGCGGACCAACACGGCTCTGATAACAGACAAACCAATCATTTTGTTTTAATTTAGCTTTCGCTGCTATCGCACTTGCCGTTTTTTCAATCTGCCATTGATAGGGATCTCCTTGGTTAATTATTTTTTTAGGCAATCCGTGGGCAGAAAAAAGAATGCGTGTGTTTTGTTTTGCTCTAGAAATTTCCTCTTTTAATAAATTGGCTTGAGCTTTTACTAAATTTTCATCGATTGGATAGCAACAAATTGCTTTTGTTGGTTTATTTAATTTAATTTTTTTTGTAGCTATTTTCCATGCTTTTAAAGACGACCCTGTAGTAGTGGTTGAAAACTGTGGATATAGGGGCAGTAAAACAACTTCATCAGGATCAAAATTTTTTACTGAAACAGCTGTAGATAAAATCATCGGATGCCAATAACGCATAGCAACAAAAACTTTTGAATTTATGTTTTTATTATTGTTTAATTTATTTTCTAAAGCCGTCGCTTGTTTTCGCGTCAAAGCCAATAATGGTGATCCACCACCAATTTCAGCATAAATTTTTTTAGCTGTTGATGTTCGCCGTTTGGATATAAGTTTTGCAAAAAACCATCTAAATGGTTTAGGTAGATTAATAATTGCCGCATCATTAAAAAGATTAAATAAAAACGGTTGAATTGAACTTGATTTATCCGGTCCACCAAGATTAAAAACAACAACTGCACGTTTAATCATTTTTCACACTACGAACAAGTTTAATTAAACGTTCAACATTTGAAATTGGTGTATCAGGTAAAACACCGTGTCCTAAATTGAATATAAATGGTCCCTTAGAAAACGCTGCTAAGATGTTAACAATTTCAGCTTCCATTAAACCTCCACCGACCATTAAAGATAAATTATCTAAATTACCTTGAACAACAACATTTTTTTGAAGATTTTCAATTGCCCAAGGTAAAGAAATAGAAGAATCTATCGAAATTGCATCGACACCAGTTTGATCAATAAAACGCTTATATAACAAACCGGCACCGCGCGGAAAACCAATAATAGGTAATTCAGGAAATTTTAATTTAATACGGTCAATAATTTTTTTTGTTGGTTTGATAACCCAGCGATCAAATTGAAATGGTGATAAAACTCCCGCCCAACTATCAAATATCTGCACAACTTCGATGCCGCTTTTAATTTGTTGAATAAGGTGTTGGGATGTAGCATCAACTAATAAATCAATTAATAAGCTAAATTCTTCAGGTGATTCATAAGCCCATTTACGTGTTTTTTGATAATCTTTACTGCTTCCACCTTCTACCATATAAGTAGCTACCGTCCAAGGTGCGCCAGCAAAACCTATTAGAGCTGGATTAACATCAAAATTCTGAAGTTTTTCTGTGATTTGTTCTATTGATTCATAAATTGGTGATAATTTTTCATACGATGGTTTTAAATTTAATTCATCTATTTCTTTAACGGTTAAAATTGGGTTTAAAACCGGACCTGTTCCAGAGATAAAATTTACTTGCTGTCCTAATGCATCGGGAATTACTAAAATATCGGAAAACAAAATAGCAGCATCTAAGTTATACCTTCTTATTGGTTGAAGTGTGGCTTCAACACACAAGCGAGGAGAATAACAAAAATTTAGGAAGTTTTTAGCTTGCGATCTGAGTTTTAAATATTCAGGCAAGTGTCTACCTGCTTGCCTCATTAACCAAATAGGTGGTGGAAGATGTTTTTCCCCTTGTAAAACCTTTAGTATGAGTTTTTGTTGTTGGATCATTAGAAATTATCTCTTTTTATGTTATAATTCATAAAAACTGAGTTTACTCCATCAATTAATGTAAATTAGATTAAATTGGTTGTTGTTGTAGTGGTCGCTCTAATTGCGAGGATTATTTTTTATACCTATTTTATCCATAATAATAGCTTGATAAAAATTTAACTTAGATAATGTTGATAAACCCGGAATAGGTAATTCATATAACGTTAAAAACAAAAGTTTAATAGAAAATATAACTAGTTGGAAACTGAAATGATTTTTTGATTAATGTTAATTGCGGGGGCAACATTATTTTTGTTTGGTTTTGCTTATTACTACCATAATTAAAATTAACTTATACATTCGTTAAAAAGGTTTTATTGTTTTTAGGTAAATGTGAACAAAGTTGGGTGTTTTTAATAATTGAAACTTTATTCACTTTTTATATAATGTTTATTCTAGAATATTATCCACATAAAATCGAAAATGGTTTTGCTAAATTAATGAACAACAACAGAAAATTTAGAGCGCATGTCTGAGTTTCATTTATATTTGGTTTCTGATGCAACCGGAGAGACGGTTGAATCTGTAGCAAGGGCCTGTCTTGTGCAATTTGAACACACTCAACCAATTGAACATGTTTGGAATCTGGTCCGATCGCAGAGGCAAATCAAAGATGTTATCTCTGAAATTGAAGAACGCCCAGGCTTTGTCCTTTTTACCCTGGTCAACAAGGAGATTATCACTCGTCTCCAAACAGCCTGTCGAAAACTTAAGGTTCCATGTGTTTCGGTCTTACAGCCGATAATGTCCTCATTTGGCAATTATTTGCATGAAAAAGGTGATGAGCAACCGGGGCGCCAGCACACACTAGATGAAGGTTATTACGAACGGATTGCCGCGATGGATTATGCCATGACACATGATGATGGTCAGGCCACATGGAATCTAGAAGCAGCAGATGTAGTAATATTGGGCGTTTCCCGAACATCAAAAACACCCACCTGTATTTATCTTGCGAACCGTGGAATTAAAGCGGCTAATATTCCAATAATATTAGGTCAAGATATTTCACAAGAAGTGTTTGAATTAGACAATCCACTAATAATTGGCTTGGTTAAAGATTCTAAAAGTTTAGTACAGGTCCGTCGCAATCGTTTAAGAATGCTGACAGAAAGTGAAGAGACGAGTTATGCTGATCCGGAAGTTGTGAATGAAGAAGTAAACTTTGCCCGTCGTTTGTTCATGCATAAAAATATTAATGTGATTGATGTTTCTAGGCGTAGTATTGAAGAAACGGCCGCAGCGATAATCCAGTACCATTCTCAGCATATCGAGTTTAAATCTTAATCAAACTTTGGAAATACCATTGCAGAATCTTATTTTAGCGTCAGCAAGTAAATCCAGAAGTCAAATGCTATTAAATGCAGGTGTCGATTTCAGTATTCAAGTTTCAAATATGGATGAAACGCTAATTAAAAAACGCTTTAGTTTAAAACCTGCTGAAGATATCGCGTTAAAATTAGCGGGTTTAAAAGCTCAGGAAATTTCAAAATTGAATACAGATGCCTTGGTAATTGGTGCTGATCAAGTGCTTGAATTTGGCGGAACTCTCTATGATAAACCGCTCAATCATGCTGTTGCTGTTTCCCAATTAAAGGCTCTTCGGGGAAAAACACATCGCCTTATAAGTGCTGTGTGCGTTGTACGGAATAATAAAACTCTTTGGGATTTAACTGATAGTGTTAATTTAACTATGCGTAATTTAAGTGATGAGTTTATTCAAAGTTATTTAACTCAGGCAGGAACAGACATATTTTTAACAGTTGGCGGGTATCGGTTAGAAAACCTAGGTGCGCAGTTGTTCACACGAGTTGAAGGTGATTTTTTTACGGTTTTGGGGTTACCCTTACTGCCTCTTTTAGAATTTTTACGCAGCAAACAAATATTAAATATATGATTAATAAAAATCTTAAAGCTGGGGTTATTGGTTGGCCGATTGATCATTCTTTATCACCATATGTGCATAGATTTTGGTTAAAAGAATATTCAATTCAAGGAGAATATGTGCCATTAGCCGTTGATTCAAAAAATCTCGAGGGTTTTTTAGGTGGACTTAGTGACAATGGTTGGCGTGGTATCAATGTTACCTTGCCGCATAAACGTGCCGCTATGGAAATGGTTGATGACCTTGATTCAAGTGCCCGACGTATGGGTGCTGTTAATACTATTATTGTGAATAAAGATGGTTCTTTAAGGGGAGCTAATACAGATGGATATGGCTTTCTTAAAAATTTAAAGCATTACGAACCAAGTTGGAGCGCAAGCAATGGGCCTGTTGTTGTGTTAGGTGCTGGTGGGGCTGCGCGTGCGGTTCTGGCCGTCCTTATAGAGAGCGGTGCACTTGAAATCAGACTTGTTAATCGAAATCAAACTAGGGCTGAAGATTTAGCAAACGAGTTTAATGGCCCGATCAAGGTTTATAGTTGGTCAGATCGTTCAACCATTTTATCCGAAGCTAGATTATTGGTAAACACCACGAGCCTTGGGATGACAGGCCAGGCCCCATTACAAATTGATCTTAAAAATTTGCCAGAGGATGCTTTGGTGAATGATGTAGTATATACGCCGATTGAGACGGCTTTGTTGAGAAAGGCAAAGCAACATGGAAATAAAACAGTAGATGGTTTGGGAATGCTCTTACATCAAGCGTGTTTTGGATTTGCTGCCTGGTTCGGTGTTGATCCGAAGGTGTCCAGTACTTTGCGAGCGCATATTTTAAATGTGATGGAAAATTAATGTTTATTTTGGGTCTTACGGGTTCCGTTGGTATGGGAAAAACAACAGCAGCTGCGGCTTTTCGGCAAAATGGCATAGCTGTCTACGATGCTGATGCAGCTGTTCACCAATTAATGGGCTCCAAGGGTAAGGCTTTAGGATCTGTTAGAAAAGCATTTCCAGAGGCTGTTAAAAACAATTGTGTTGATCGCAGGGCGTTAGGATCTATAGTTTACAGGAATAAGAAGGCTTTGGCCCATCTTGAATCTATTTTGCATCCAATGGTGCAAGACATGCAGTTAGAATTTTTGCGCAAATGTGCAAAGTCAAGGGCGAAGCTTGTTGTGCTCGATATACCACTACTCTATGAAAACAACATAGATAGATTTTGTGATGCCGTAGCAGTTGTAACAGCCCCCCTGTATTTACAAAAAATACGTGTTTTAAGGCGCCCCGGAATGACACCTAAACGCTTCAATCAGATAGTCAAAAATCAATTGTCGGATTCACAAAAAAGAAAGCGCGCTAATTTTATTATTCAAACTGGTTTAGGACAAAACCATAGTCTATTGTGTATTCGTAATATTATTGACATAGCTCAAAATTGTCATAGCAATTGTTGGCCAATCTAAGGGTTAATACTAATGCGCGAGATTGTTCTTGATACCGAAACTACAGGCTTCCGTCAAAATGACGGAGATCGCATCGTTGAAATTGGTTGTATTGAGTTGGTCAATCATATTGCTACTGGCAATAGTTATCATCAATACATAAATCCGGAGCGTCCCATGCCAGGAGAGGCTTTTAATGTTCACGGTCTAAGTGATGAATTCTTATATGATTTTCCGATTATGGCGGAAGTCATGGATCAATTTATTGAATTTATAGGGGAAGAAACACCCCTAATCATACATAACGCTGAATTTGATATTGGTTTTCTTAACGCAGAACTCAAGAGGTTAGAAAAACCTACGATTCCAATAACGCGTTCTATTGATACGGTCCGAATGGCGAAAGAAAAATTTCCTGGGGCTCCCGCCAGTCTTGATGCCTTGTGTCGGCGGTTTTCGATTGACAATACTAGCCGGACACTACACGGAGCATTGTTAGATGCCCAACTTTTGTCAGAGGTTTATCTGGAGTTAATTGGTGGTCGCCAGTCTGACCTAGAGTTAGATTCAGATAAGAAAAGTGATAATGTAGAGGCGTCTGACCCCAAATATCGAGAGCCTCGGATTTATGTTTCTAGTGATGCTGAAAAAGCCACCCACGCTGAGTTTTTGAAAAAAATAAAAGATCCCATTTGGATTAACTAATGTGATTATAAGGAGCCACCTTCTTCTACTATTAAAAATATAAAAAGTGATACATTAATTTGCTGTATCTTCATTTGACTGTTCATCTTGAGCCTGTTTAACCCGTTGCTGATAAAGGGCCGCAAAATCTACTGGCGACAACATTAGGGGCGCAAAACCACCGTCACCAGTGACATCGGCTATCACTCTCCGTAAGAATGGGAATAAAATGAGAGGACATTCAATCATCAGAACGGGGCCAAGATGTTCTTGTGGTACGTTGATTGAAAATAGACCGGCATAAGATAATTCACATATATACACCCCTTCATTTTTTACATTAGCTTCCGCACGAACCTTAAGAACAACCTCAAATAAATTGTCACTTTTCCCCTCGCCTTGCACGTCGATGTCCACCTGTATATTAGGTATTTCAGTTTGCAGCAGATTGAAAACCCTAGGAGTATTGGGGGCTTCAAAGGAAAGGTCTTTAATATATTGTCCATTTATAGCCAATGTCGGAGTTTTTGATAATTCATCAGACTTACCGTTTCCTGGAATTGCCTGTTCATCTGGCGGTGACGTAAAGCGTTCTTCAGGCACAGGTTTTTCGTTAGTATCATCTGACATTAAATTTTCCTTTAGTCATTCGACCATTTAAGCGCTTGAGGTTTTCTTTTGTTGCATTTGAGCGAATTTCTTCAAATTCACCATCTATTATTGGATTATTGGATGTCGTTTGTTCGCCGTTTTCTGTGTTCGTATAAACGTGTGTTGTGGTTCGTGCAACTAGCCCCCTAGAAATTATTTTTTTAAATAATATCCTAAATTGTGGTGAAAATAGTAAAAACCCAATACCATCCGTAACAAAGCCGGGGGTAATCAGAAGAAATCCAGCAATAATTAAACAGAGGCCATCAAATATTTGCTCTATTGGAAACTGTCCTTCGCCGAGATTCTTTTGAGCAGTAAATAATGTCGCTAATCCCTGTTTTCTTAAAAGGGCGGTGCCAATGATAGCTGTTAAAACGATTGTTGTTAGTGTTGGCCATAAACCTATGACACTTCCAATCGAAATAAATATTGTAATTTCAAGAATTGGAATAACAGTAAACACTATAAGTAACAATAAACCCATAAACCCATCCCAGTTTAATTGTGGAACACCGAAACACTTATTTATTTCGGTTCACTTGTACTTTTTTATTAAACAGCCTATCTAACCTAGTATAAAATAATTTATAGTTATAGTATAGTTGATGTAATTTTAACTATTAACTAATCTATGAAAAAGTGAATGCAAGGCTTTGGGTTGTTTTCAGAGCAAGACACATAAATAAAATTAGGTTGAGAGTATAAAATGAGCAATGGTTTTCAATTTTTAGATATCATTTTATTTGCAATGATAGCTGCGTTTTTAATCTTGCGGCTACGGTCAGTGCTTGGTCGTCATAAAGACCCAGGCGAGCCACCACAAAAAAATGATCGGAAATCTTTTTCTGCAGATGCTTCCAAAAACAATATTAATAAAAATGTTGTTTCTTTACAAGGTGTTGAATCCGATAAGAAGGATCAGGAAGAAACATCTACAGCTGAAACAGCGCTGGAAATAGGTGTTAAAAAAATTCAAACTGCGACGAATGATTTTGATCCGATCGATTTTTTAAATGGTGCAAACACAGCCTTTGAGATGATTGTTCAGGCGTTTACAAAAGGTGATACGGAGCTTTTGGAAACTTTATTAAACAATGAGGTTTATAATAATTTTTTACAGGCTATCCGAAGCCGAGAATCTAACAATCAAATTTTAGAAAATACGCTGGTTCGGATTGTTAGCAGTGAAATTATAGAAGCTAATATGATGGATAATTTTGCTAACGTTACGGTCAAAATAGTTTCTGAACAGGTTAATGTAATGCGTAATGAGGGTGATGAGGTTGTTAGTGGTGACCCAGACCATATATTAGTAGTTACTGACATATGGACATTTGCTCGGGGTATAGGCGCTCAAGATCCAAACTGGATGTTAATCGCAACACGTAGTTTGGATTAATTTGTTTTCAGTCAAATATTTTTTTTTAGTTTTTTTTGTGCTATTAACCGGTTGTGCTAAATTTAGTTTGCCCCCATTGCAAAACCCCGGCGCCGTTCAATCTTTGCAACTAACTCCAGTTCGTTTTGAATATTTATTAGACTGGAGGCGTGATGATTATACACAGGTATTTGCGACATTTTTGCGTAGCTGCAATAAAATCTTAAAGCAACGAACCCGAGGTCAATTAGTAACAGGGTTTTCAGTGGGTAATATACCTGACCTTCAGCGAGTGTGTCAAAAAGCTTTGCAGGATAATATTGGTAATTCGAGCGAAAAGGCGCGTCTTTTTTTTGAAACCTGGTTTAAATTATATCAAGTAAGCGATGGTCTTAATAAGCAGGGTTTATTTACAGGCTATTACGAGCCCCAGCTTCGGGGTTCGCGTCGAGGGTCGTCAATATATAATGTTGCACTTTATCGCCGCCCCCCCGATCTTATTTCAGCTGGTCTTGGACAGTTTCGGAAAGATTGGTCAGGTCAGGAAATTAGTGGACGATTGAACGGGAGCCGGCTTGTACCTTATGCTAGTCGGTCCGCAATTGATAGAGGGGCTCTTAAAGGAAAAGGTTTGGAGCTTCTATGGGTTGATAACGCTATCGACGCATTTTTTCTCCATATTCAAGGTTCGGGGCGAGTTGTTTTAGATACTGGTGAGATGGTTCGTGTTGGATTTGCGGGGCGTAATGGCCAACCTTATTTTGCTATTGGCCGAGATTTGGTGAAAAGAGGTATAATTTCTAAAGATAAAATTTCATTACAAACCATTCGTGATTGGTTAGAAAGAAACCCATCTCAGGCGATTGATTTAATGCACAAAAATAAATCGTACGTTTTTTTTCGTGAGTTGAAATTTTTAGGGTCGAAAACATCAGACAATAATGGGCCTATTGGTGCTTCCGGTGTTTCTTTGACACCCGGACGGAGTTTGGCTGTTGACCGGAGATATTTTGCAATGGGAATGCCAGTGTGGATTGATACAAGCCACCCTCTTACAAATGATCCTTTACGTCGATTGATGATTGCACAGGATACGGGCGGAGCCATTTTGGGTCCAGTTCGGGGTGATTTTTTTTGGGGCGCTGGAGTTGAGGCTCGAGAGGCCGCAGGGCGGATGAAACAAGCTGGACAACTTTATATATTATTGCCGCGGCCCCTTAGATAAATTTTTTTACATAACCTAATACTTTACTTTATTTAGGTTAATTGTCATTTTGGGTTTATAATTTAATAAAAACATAGACTGGGATTTTCGGGCCCGATCAAGTGCGCATCATTGTAGATAATAAGGCTTATATTTAATGGTAAAAAAACCGCATTTAAGTGATGCAGAGCTTTTATCCTTTGCCTTAAGGGATGTGAAGCCATTACCTGGGCGCGTGATAAAAAACGATATCAAGCGCGATGCAAATGAAAAAAAACCAGTGCTGGAAAATATAATTTATAGAGATTTACCTATTAAAAACATCAAAAGTAAATCCGACCACTCACTACTTTCACATGGAGATACGTCAGGGCTGGATAAGCGGTTAGCAAGGCGATTGAAAAGGGGAAAAATGCAAATCGATGCCCGACTTGATTTGCACGGATATCATAAAGATGAGGCACTTCAAATTTTATCGAATTTTATTATAAGGGCGGCTGAATCAAAAAAACGGTGTGTTTTAGTAATTACAGGAAAAGGCTTGCATTATGACAAATCGGGAAACCAAAAGGTCGGTGTTCTCAGAAAAATGGTTCCAATTTGGTTAAATGAAGAGCCTAATCGAAGTCTAATACTTTCCTTTTCCCACGCAACACCGTCCGATGGAGGTGTGGGTGCGCTATATATATTGCTTAAAAGACGCCGTGCGGGTGCGTTCGCATGACACCTTTTGGAAAACGGGTTCGTGAATTAAGAGCCGCACGAAGTATACAACTCAAAAAAATGGCGTTGGATCTACATGTGTCAGCAGCCTATCTTTCGGCGCTCGAGCATGGAAACCGTGGGCGCCCTGGACCCGGGTTTGTTATGCAAATCGCGAATTATTTCGATTTAATATGGGATGAAGTGGATCAGCTAAAAGAGCTTGCTCAACTCTCTCACCCGCGGGTTCCAATCGACACATCGGGCCTACATCCTAAGGCAACTTTGTTAGCTAATTTACTAGCGAAGCATATCCACGAGCTTGATGAGGTGAGTATAATAAGAATTTTGGGGGAAATGGGTTTTGATGAAAAGGACCGAGTATAATTTATAATATAAACTTTGATAAATCACTCCCGTTGACTAAACTCCCAACGCGTTCTTGAACAACGTCTGATGTTATTTCAATGGTTTCGCCTTCTCGATCTGTGGCGGTAAAGCTGATGTCCTCAAGAAGTTTTTCTAATACAGTATGTAGACGGCGGGCCCCGATATTTTCAACAACAGAATTAATTTCTGCTGCGAGGCTCGCAATTTCTTGAATTGCCTCTTTAGCGAAACTAAGTGTTACACTCTCAGTTGCCATTAAGGCAATATATTGTTTAATGAGGCTTGCTTCCGGTTCTGTTAGTATTCGAACAAAGTCTGATTCTGTGAGTGCCTGTAACTCCACCCGAATCGGCAGCCTACCTTGAAGTTCGGGCAATAAATCAGATGGTTTTGCAAGGTGAAATGCTCCCGATGCAATAAAGAGGATGTGATCAGTTTTTATCATACCGTACTTGGTTGTTACTGTCGTGCCTTCAATCAGTGGCAGTAGATCACGTTGCACACCCTCCCTGCTTACATCCCCTCCGCGGGCATCTGTGCGTGCTGTTATTTTATCAAACTCGTCAATAAAGACGATCCCATTGTTTTCAACATTGTTGGTGGATTCTTTAATCACAAGATCTTCATCCAATAACTTGTCACTTTCTTCATTCATCAAAATTTCATATGAATCTATAACACTCATGCGCTTTGGTGTAGCCTGTTGGCCAAAAGCTTTTCCCATCATGTCGCCAATGTTAAGCATTCCCATTTGAGCTCCCGGCATGCCAGGAATTTCAAATGTTGGCATTCCGCTAGTGTTAGATTCAATAACGTCAATTTCTATTTCTTTATCATCGAGGTCGCCCTCTCTAAGCATTTTTCTGAATTTCTGTCTCGTGTCGGCACTGGCGGCATCCCCAACCAATGCATTTAAAACACGCTCTTCAGCAAGAATTTCTGCTTTAGCGGTAACCTTTTTACGCAGCCGCTCTCTTGTTTCGTGAATGGCGGTCTCCATCAGATCACGGATAATTGATTCAACGTCGCGTCCGACATAACCAACCTCGGTAAATTTTGTTGCTTCGATTTTTATAAACGGTGCTTGTGCTAATTTAGCAAGTCGACGAGCGATTTCTGTTTTGCCAACCCCGGTTGGTCCCATCATAAGAATATTTTTTGGAAGGACTTCTTCTCTTAGGTCATCCGATAGTTGTTGGCGGCGCCAACGATTTCTAAGGGCTACGGCCACAGCGCGTTTGGCATCGTTTTGGCCAATAATAAACCGGTCGAGTTCCGAGACAATTTCTCTTGGTGAGAAGCTTGATGTTGTAAGGTTTGTTGCTGTCGCGGGGTTTGTTTTGTTTTGTGTGGTGGGGATACTTGTCATTTTGATTTAAGCTTTTCTATAATAATGTTTTTGTTGGTATAAACACAAATATCAGCCGCAATCTCAATCGCTCTCCGTGCGATTTCCTCGGCAGACATGTCTTTTCGATCCATCATGGCGCGCGCAGCGGACAGCGCATAATTTCCACCGGAGCCTATGCCGATCAAACTATCCTCTGGCTCAAGAACATCTCCGGTACCAGAAACGATTAGAGAGACCGTGTCATCTGCAACTGCCATCATTGCCTCGAGCCGCCTTAAATATCGATCAGTTCGCCAATCCTTTGCAAGCTCTACGCAGGCGCGGGTGAGTTGTCCAGGATGTCGTTCAAGTTTGGCTTCGAGCCGTTCAAACAAAGTAAATGCATCTGCTGTTGCGCCTGCAAAGCCGCTAATGACAGAATCATTGTGTAATCTACGCACCTTCATGGCGTTAGACTTAACAACTGTATCTCCCATGCTAACTTGGCCATCGCCAGCAACCACAACATCAGACCCTTTTCGAATACACAAGATCGTCGTGGCATGCCAATTTGGATAATTGCTTCTGGACATACTCTAAGTGCCTTTTTAATTTTTTCTTTTTATACAGTTGGATGTATGTTTAAAAGCACCAATAGTCAATCAGGTCCCTTTAAACTGCCTAGGCTTTGGTGAAATCACTGGCAAATTTAGTTTGATCCTGTTAAAAGGTCCCGACTAAACTCAAATATTTTGGGGAGTAAATAAAATGGGCCGAGCTGACCGCAAAGCCAGCGTTGAGCGCAATACAAAAGAAACGAAAATTAATGTTACTATAAATCTTGATGGGTCAGGGGTTTGTAACGTATCAACAGGCATTGGCTTTCTTGACCATATGTTGGAACAATTATCCCGCCATAGCCTGATTGACCTTGACGTCAAGGCAGTTGGGGATCTCCACATTGATTTTCATCATACAACCGAAGATACCGGCATTGCTATTGGTGAAGCAGTTAAAAAGGCGCTGGGTGATCGTGTGGGTATTACCCGATTTGGATCAGCCCTCTGTCCTCTGGATGAAGCTTTAACGCGAGCTGTCGTTGATTGTTCGAATCGATCTTACCTGATTTGGAAAGTTGGTTTTTCGCGACCTAAGCTTGGTGATTTTGACACAGAGTTATTTAGAGAATGGTTTCAGGCCTTTTCGCAATCCGCTGGTTTAACACTACACATTGAAAATTTTTATGGTGAAAACAACCATCATATTATTGAATCTAGTTATAAGGCGTTGGCTCGTGCACTTCGTCAGGCGCTCACGATTGATGTTCGCGCAGCCGATAGCGTACCCTCAACCAAAGGGACTCTCTCTGATAATAATTAGAAGATTTAAGCTATGCGTGTTTATACTGTATATGAGCCCAGCGATATTGGGTCGAATATTGTGGCCATTAAAGAAGGCTTTAATTGGGTTGCTTTTATATTTTCAATGCCCTGGGCATTATTTAACCGCCTGTGGCTATGGTTGTTTGGTATAGTGATTGCTAATGTTTTTATTGGCTGGGTTTTAATCATATTGGGTGGAGACACTATTGTTCAAGCCATAGCTTTTCTTGGGTTGGCCCTAATAATTGGGTGGACGGCAAATGATATTAAGCGGCATAATTTAACTAAGCGTGGCTTTAAAGGGGCAGTAGTTCTGTTGGCCAACACTAAAGAAATAGCTGTTTCAAGATATGTTGCGACAATTCCCAATCGATTTATTAAAACACCTCGTAATCGAGCGGGTGGCCCGTGGTAATGTCAAAAAAAATCAATCGCCCTGTGATCCTTGATTATGGTTCTGGCAATATAAGATCGGTTGTAAAGGCTTTTGAAAATGTAAATGGTGGTCGAGTTTTATCAACTAATAATCCATCGGAACTTGCCAGCGCTAGTCATATTATTTTACCTGGCGTTGGTGCTTTTGCTGATTGTAAAATCGGTCTATTGGCCTTTTCTGGTTTAGTTAATGGATTAATTGAGCAGGTTATAGAAAAAAGAAAGCCATTTCTTGGAATTTGTGTTGGTATGCAAGTAATGGCTACATTGGGTAGGGAGCACGGCGAAACACACGGCTTTGATTGGATACAAGGACAAATTGTCAAAATCAAACCAGACGACATTGATTTAAAAATTCCACACATGGGTTGGAACGAGCTTGTTTTTCATGAAACCATTCACCCAGTTTTGAGCGGTCTTGATGCCGCATCTCATGCATATTTTGCACACTCTTATTGTTTTGAAACGATCGATCCTAAACACGTATTGGCCAGTGTGGAATATGGAGGTTTAATTACAGCTATCGTAGGTAGAGATAATTTAATTGGCACCCAATTTCATCCGGAAAAAAGTCAACGTGTTGGTTTACAATTTATTGAAAATTTTTTGAATTGGGATGGCACCTAATGATATTTTTCCCGGCGATTGATTTAAAGGATGGCCAATGTGTGAGACTGTTTCGTGGTAATATGGATTTAGCAACGGTTTTTGCTAATGATCCAGCAGAGCAAGCAAGAATATTTCAAGAAGCTGGCTGCAACTGGCTGCATGTGGTCGATCTTAATGGTGCTTTTGAAGGCCAGCCTGTAAACGGAGCGGCGATAGATGGTATTCTTGCAGCAACGGATATTAAGGTGCAGCTTGGCGGTGGCATCCGCAATCACACCACGATTAAATACTGGTTGGACAGGGGTGTTTCCCGAGTGATTTTAGGAACTGCGGCTCTTAAGGAGCCTGAGTTTGTTAAGAGGGCGTGTGAAGATTTTCCGGGCCGAGTAGTTGTCGGCATTGATGCAAAGGGGGGTTTTGCAGCAGTTGAAGGCTGGTCAGAAGTTACTCAGGTGACGGCTATAGAGCTTGCGAAGGTGTTTGAAGATGTTGATTTGGCAGCAATTATTTATACGGATATTGATAGAGACGGAGTAATGAGCGGTCCGAATATAGCAGCAACAATAAATTTAGCGAGAGGTGTTTCTACTCCAGTGATTGCTTCAGGCGGCATATCTTCTATCGCTGATTTACACGCACTAAAAAATGCTGGCGAGGATTTTCTTGCTGGCATTATTTCTGGTCGGGCTATCTATGATGGTGTGATTGATCCAGCCAAGGCGGTGGCATTGTTGCGTGGAGGGGTTGATGCTTAAGGTCCGCATTATTCCTTGTCTTGATGTTGATAAAGGCCGTGTGGTGAAGGGTGTGAATTTTGTTGATTTAATTGATGCCGGTGATCCTGTTGAGCAGGCAAAGATTTATGATTTAGCGGGTGCGGATGAACTTTGTTTCCTTGATATTACTGCAAGCTCTGAAGGTCGAGAAACCATTTTTGACGTGGTTTCTCAAACAGCAGAACAATGTTTTATGCCAGTGACTGTCGGCGGCGGAGTTCGCGGTGTAGATGATATAAGAAAACTATTATTGGCTGGTGCAGATAAGGTTACAATAAATACAGGAGCAATTCAAAACCCAAATTTTGTTCAAGAAGCGTCACTTAAGTTTGGTAGTCAGTGCATTGTTGTGGCAATAGATGCTAAACGAAAAGATGATCGTTTTGAAATTTTTACCCATGGTGGGCGAATTGAAACGGGGTTAGACGCTATTGATTGGGCAAGGCGTATGGCTGATTATGGGGCCGGTGAGATTTTGCTCACATCTATGGATAAAGATGGAACAAAATCGGGGTTTGACATAGAGCTTACCAAGGCAATTGCTGATGCCGTTGTTGTTCCAGTAATTGCCTCTGGTGGTGTCGGCACATTAGATCATATGGTTGAGGGTGTACGTGATGGTAATGCTAGCGCTGTGCTAGCTGCTTCCATATTTCATTTTGGAAACTATAGTATTCAAGAAGTTAAAACACACATGGATGCCGCGGGCATTGCTGTAAGGAGTGTATAAAAGTGTATAAAAGTTCAGGTGAAATCTTGGAACGCCTATTTGAAGTAATAGAAAGTCGTAAAGGAATGGATCCTGGTTCATCATATACGGCTCAACTGTTTGATGCCGGCATGCCTGAAATTGCTAAAAAGGTTGGTGAAGAGGCTGTTGAGACAATTACGGCGGCACTTAGTGGGCCAGAATATATAACTTCTGAAAGTGCAGATTTGATTTATCACCTTCTTGTTTTATGGTCTGCTGCTGGCATAAAACCTGCGGATGTGTGGTCTGAATTGGATAAACGCGAAGGCGTTTCTGGCATAAAAGAAAAAGCATCACGGGAATAGTTGGGGGCTTATGAAATGGCATACGATATTGAAAATATTTTTGCTAAGATTTTGCGCGAAGAAGTTCCGTGCGTTAAAGTTTATGAAGATGATAATGCTTTGGCGTTTAATGATATTAATCCACAAGCACCAATACATGTTCTCGTAATTCCCAAGGGTCCATATGTCTCGATTGATGATTTTATAGCTTCGGCAAGCGATTCGGAAATTGCTGGGTTTTTTAGGGCAGTTGGCAACACGGCACGCCAATTAGGGCTATCGACACCCGGTTATCGTATTTTAGTTAATACAGGAGATAATGGTATGCAAGAGGTCCCACACTTGCATGTTCATATTATGGGAGGTAGAAAAATGGGTCCCATGGTCGCTATATGATTAAAAAATCACGAGAGTTACGTTAACCACTCACTAATCCCTTGATGATAAATTGCTAAAACGTAGATTTATCAGATATAGTGTCATTAATGATATTCAATGTTGAAAAGTGAAAGAATGGCTGACGAAGAATCATCTGAGACCCAGACGGAAGCTGACACACCCAATACGATTGGCGATGTTATGGGCGCTACTACTGATGCGGCTTTAAACGGCGTTGATATAGATGTTGTGGCTGTTTTAGGTACAGCAGACCTTAAGGTTAGCCAGATTTTGCAGTTAGGTCGCGGCGCGGTGGTTGAATTAGATCGTTTAATTAACGAGCCGATAGATATACGTGCTGAGCGTCAATTGGTTGCTCGTGGTGAAGTTGTAATTGTTGAAGATAGGCTTGCTATCCAACTTACGGAAGTTGTGCAAAGTAGCCGCCCAAAATAATACGTTATTTCAATTATTTAATAAAGTGATCCAATTAATTAGAACGTCTTATGAAATATTACCGTGGCATTAACCGGTATGGACAACAGCAAACTATTTTGTATGAATCGTATTTACATTGGTTTTTTTAATTTAACTAAAATCGTATCCCAGATAGCTGATTCAAGTTTTACTCCGTCAAAAAGGTTGATTTCTTGTAAGCAGGTGGGTGAAGTAACGTTAATCTCGGTTAAGTAATCACCGATCACATCAATGCCTACAAAAATAAGTCCGCGTTCTCTAAGTGTTGGACCAATTGAATTGCAAATCGCTTTTTCTCGTTTTGTTAGTTTGCTTTTTTCGGCGGTACCGCCCACGTGTAGGTTTGATCTTGATTCGCCCGTTGCAGGAACCCGATTTAGAGCGCCTGCTGGTTCCCCATCAATTAGAATTATGCGCTTGTCGCCCTTACGGACGGCTGGCTCATAGCGCTGAACAATAATGGGCTCGCGGTAAAGCTTGTCGAATATTTCTAATAAAGAATTAAGGTTTTCATCATCCTGTTTAATATGAAAAACCCCTTCCCCGCCATTGCCAAATAGCGGCTTGATTATAATATCTTGATATTCTGTCCGGAAATCCAGGATCTGTTTTTTATTGGAAGTAATTAATGTTGGCGGCATTAAATCCGGAAAGTGGGTAACAAAAATTTTTTCTGGGGCATTTCGTACTTGGGCAGGGTCGTTCACTACTAATGTTTTTGGGTGTATGTGTTCTAGTAAGTGGGTTGCAGTAATATAAGATAAATCAAATGGTGGATCTTGACGCATGAGAACCACATCAACCTCGGCGAGATCAATCCGTTCTTGTGTGCCAAGTGTAAAATGATCTCCAGTTATGGGCCGTACTATAAGGGGGCTTGCATTAGCTAATATACATCCATTAGTTAGCGCTAGATCCCGCGGAAGATAATGATAAAGCTTGTAACCCCTTGCCTGTGCTTCAAGTGCTAGAACAAATGTACTATCTGCAGATATATCAATTGAGCCAATGGGGTCCATTTGTATGGCAACGGTTAAGGTCATATAACACACGTCCTAATTTCGGTTTGTGGTGATAATTTATTGGGACCCTATATTAGTTAATAGATATTACGTCGTAAATACCGATACCAACACCAAATTCTATTGTGCTTAAAACTCAATTATTTCTTAATCCGCACGTGGCTAATCACATTGCGGACAAATTTTACTTTCGCTGCATGCTGTTTAGCTTGATCATGTTCTACTTTATTTTGTGCAATACCAATAAGATATACCGTACCATTAACTGTTTCGACTGTGTAATTAATAGAATAGATACGTGGATCGAAAGTCATGTTCGATTTTATTTGAGCGGTAATCCAGGTGTCTTGGGCAAAATTTGAAATAGTGGAACTGCGACCAACCTGAATTTCATTGATCACTTCTTTAACACCGTCGATTGTCCAGGCAAGTTTTACAGCTTGGTCGGTGATTTTGGTATTTTTGCTTGCACCGGTTAATAGTACACGACCTTCGTAAACCTCGGCCCCAATAGTTGCGGTTAGTTTGAGACCCGCTTTAATAAACTGTTCAAGTACAAGAGCCTCTATTTTTAAATCTTTGACCCGCTTTTTTATACCTCGTTCTTGCACGGCTGCAACACCAATGGTTGCTCCTGCGCCAACTAGAGTTGTGCAACCTGAAGAAAAAGATAATAAAAAAATGATAAATATTATTAATAAAGCTGAATCATTTAGTATACGCGCCATTTCTTTTGACCCTCGTTTTAAAAATATTAACATAATGATACTTTATTAATGGGAAACTAATTGATAATTAAACTTTATAAAAAGAACTTTACCTAATAGTTTCTTTATCACGTTGGTTTTTTTTGAGATTGTGTTTCAAGCAATTTTAAGGCTCGGGAATAAACTTGTCGTTTAGATCGGCCCGTTTCAATTGCAATTTTTATTGTTGTATCACGCACAGATAGGGTTTGCAGCTGTTTTAAAACGAGATCATCTAGGTCCTTGTTTGAAAAGGGCGTTTTTTTCAAGGGCGGGCCGACGACGATTACAATTTCCCCTTTAGGAGCGCCAACATTAAGATAGTGGGCGGTGAGTTTTGATAGAGTATCGCGCCGGATTTCTTCGTGACGCTTTGTGAGTTCGCGAGCAATAGCGGCGGGCCTATCTCCTAATTGTTTAACCATATCTTTCAAAGTGGCTGTTAAACGTTTGGCTGATTCGTAGAAAATTAATGTTGTTGGTACATTTGAAAGCTCTGCCAATTCTTGGCACCTCTGGCGCGTTTTAGAGTTTAAAAACCCGGCAAACAAAAATCTATTTGTTGGAAGACCTGAGAGTACTAGGCTGGTAATTGCGGCATTGGCTCCGGGTATTGCTGTAATATCAAGGCCGTATTCAACGCATTCTTTTACTAATTTATATCCTGGATCTGAAATTGTTGGTGTGCCAGCATCAGAAACCAGAGCAATTGATCCACCGTTTTTAATGGTGCGTAGTAGTATGGGGCGCATTCGGTTTGCGTTGTGTTCATGGTATGT
>DUBF01000088.1:26942-107864 GCA_012960465.1 Rhodospirillales bacterium
GGGTGTCTTCACAGGCAATGATATCAACATTCCGTAAAATTTCAATTGCTCGTATACTCAAGTCCATTAGATTCCCAATTGGTGTAGCCACCAGATAAAGCCCAGATGAAAGTGTTGAATTTAGATTATTAACATCTGGTTTACTTCTCATGAGGCCTCCTTTATTTATAGAAAATGAATAATCAAAAGAATTATTTTTTTCGAAAGTCTTTCATGTTGTTACTATCGCGTACTTTTTTTTTAATAACGGTTTTATTAATATTAACACCGAATATGGGTGTTTGTGGAACGCAATATTTGAGCAATAGCTGGGGGTTGATTCAAGCAACTTCTTTCAATTCTGTTCAACTGACCCAATTGTTGCCCTCTTCGAAAGAGAAACTAGTTACACTGCCTAAAAACCTAGAATTTGAACGCGCTGCTAATATAGATCATGACAACAATAGGGATCTAAAACCATTTAATGAAAAACGCTTTTTGGTACCTCCGGCCCCCCCAGTGGAACCGGGTGTGCCCAGGATTGCAATTTTGTTACCATTAACAGGCCAACATGCAAAATTAGGGCAGGCGATGTTAAATGCCGCCCAGCTAGCCCTGTTTCATTTTGCGGACAAGCAGTTTGAATTATTACCACAAGATACGAGGGGAACGGAAAGCGGCGCTTTGGATGCGGCAGCTCTCGCAATTGGTGATGGTGCATCTCTAATATTGGGGCCGCTCTTTGCTGGTTCTGTCGCTGCTGTTGCCCCCGCTGCGCGAGCAGCGGGTATAAAAGTTATTGCCTTTTCAAATGATAGAAAGGTTGCTGGTGACGGTGTTTTTATTATGGGATTCTTGCCGCAAGAGCAGGTTCGTAGGGTCGTGACGTATGCCATAAAACAAGGTGTTCGTCGATTTGCTGTCTTGGCACCAGATAACGATTACGGTTTGACTATAGCCAGCGCGCTTAAACAAACCACTGATAAAAATGGTATTGAAATAATTAAACAAGCTTTCTACGATCCACAGGTTACGGATTTTCACCCGGTTATCAAAAACCTCGCTAATTATGATGAGCGCCGCCGAATATTACTTGATGAGCGCCGTCTTTTGGCAGAACGAAATGATGAGGTCGCAAAGTTGGCTTTAAAGCGCTTAGAAAACTTGCAAACCATGGGGGACGTTTCTTTTGAGGCGTTACTAATAGCCGATGGGGGTAAAACGTTAAAATCTATTGCCGCATTACTTCCTTACTATGATATTGACCCTAAGAAAATTAGAATGCTTGGAACGGGTTACTGGGATATAGCTGGCATTGGTTCTGAGCCAGCGTTAGTTGGTGGTTGGTTTGCGGCGCCGTCTCCAGAAGGGCGACGCGCCTTTATTGATCAATATGAATTAATTTATGGTGCCCGCCCGCCCCGGTTGGCGACACTTGCTTATGATGCTACCGCGTTGGCTGCAGTTTTTGCCCAAAGTGATGAAATGGCATTAGGGGAGCCAACAAGATCTTTATATAAATTGTCAGAAATTACTGCGCCACAGGGCTTCCAGGGCCTAGATGGGATTTTTAGATTTGTGCCTGCAGGCTTTGTTGAGCGAGGACTTTCTGTGTTTCAAGTAGGCAGGCGCAACATTAAAATAATCAGTCAAGCACCGCTAATTTGGGGGGGGGGAAATTAATTGAAATTAAATTATGTTAGTAAATATGTAAGGACGGCGTTCAAGCGTTGTCTACCTGCAACGGTCGTTTTTAAAACTGTATTATTTAGCGTTAGATATCCTTGATCTGCAAGGGCGGTTATTCTATTTTTATCTATTATTTTGGTTAAATGCTGATTTGTTAATGAATTAAAATGATCCAATGAAATGCCCTCAATTAAACGCAGTCCCATTAAAACCAATTCATTTCGACGCTCTTCTTTGCTGAGGGCGGCACGTTTTTGCTGTCCATATTTTTTTGTTATTGCTAAGTTTAACCATATTTCTGGTTCGCGATAATTATGCATCATTTCAGTTTTATATGCGTGGGTTATTCTACCGTGTGCTCCCGGCCCAATGCCTAAATAGTCACCACCTCGCCAGTAAATCAAATTGTGACGGCTTTCCTGCCCCTTTTTTGCGTGATTTGAAATTTCGTAGGCAGGGAGGCCGGCGTTATCCATAATTTCCTGGGTTAATTCAAATAGCGCGGCACCGATATCTTCATTTGCCGCTTTAATTCGTTTTTTATGAAATTCGGTGCCGGGTTCAATGGTTAATTGATATAGTGAAAGGTGTCCCTCTGCGATTTTAA
Organism: Rhodospirillales bacterium; assembly: GCA_012960465.1. Lineage (GTDB taxonomy): Bacteria > Pseudomonadota > Alphaproteobacteria > Rhodospirillales > UBA2165 > TMED23. The sequence goes on from DUBF01000088.1 coordinate 29,218, forward strand.
TGGCGCTGGCAAGCTCTTTTTTCCAAGTTATTGGAGTTTGTCCAGGGAGAGCATATATTAAATCAAAAGAAATTTTTGGAAATATTTTCGTTGCAGCTTTGATTGCCTTTCTAGCGTCATCTGCATTATGTAGTCGCCCTAAAAACATTAGCGATTGATTGTTGAGGCTTTGAACACCTACTGAAAGTCGGTTGATACCTGCGCCCCGGAAATCCTTAAAAAGCTGGGTCTCTGAAGAGGAGGGATTGGCTTCTGCCGTGACTTCCATGTCTTTTGAACAATGCCACAGCGATTGGATTTCGTCCAATATTTTTTCTATTACAGAGGGTTTCATTAACGACGGCGTGCCACCCCCAAAAAAAACGCTGCTGATGACACGTTCAGATGTTTCACTAGCATAGTATCTAAGTTCATTTAGATAAGCTTTTAACCACTTTAAATGATTAATATTGTCCCGAACATGGCTATTAAAATCACAATAGGGGCATTTTTTTTCACAAAAAGGCCAATGGATATAGATCCCCATTTCTAAATCTTTATTCAATTAAAACAGAGTCCTATGAGTTTTTTAAAGGCCTGGGCGCGGTGACTTATTTGATGTTTTTCAATTGGATCCATTTCGCCAAAAGTTAATTGATGGTTTTCTGGAATAAAAATTGGATCATATCCGAAACCTTTGTTGCCCCTGGGTGGAAAGGTAAGTGAGCCGTGGACAAAACCCTCAAAACTAATAATAACTTCATCGGGCCAACAGAGACTTAAAGCACAAGCAAAAGATGCCTTCTGCCCCTCAGAAGTTGCTCCCATTTTTTCGATAGAGTGTTTAATTTTTTTAACTGCACTAGTAAAACTTCCACCCTTGCCGTTTGGATCTAATGCCCACCGAGCTGAATAGATTCCTGGGTCACCTCCTAGGATGGGGATTACTAGACCAGAATCATCCGCAAGGGCCGGCAGACCTGATCCTTTTGCTGCGGCCAGCGCTTTTATTTCGGCATTTTCAATAAATGTCTGTCCATTTTCGTCAGGCTCTGCGAGACCAAGTTCTCTTGCGGAAATTGTAGTAATTCCAAGTGGAACAAGTAATTTACTAATTTCACGGACTTTCCCGAGATTGTGGCTCGCGATAACTGCACTGTTTTCAATAAATTTTCGTGTCATTCATAAACTTATATTTGAGGCTTTATATAACATAATATTATTTGCTGTAGATACTTAGAGCTCAAGGGCTGCTTTTTGGATAAGGATTAACTCAGACACGCCTTTTTTAGCAAGTTCAAGCATGTCAATAAAATAGGCTTCCGAAAAAGGCCTCTGTTCTGCGGTTCCTTGAATTTCTGCGATATCGTGATTTTCGGTTAAGACGAAGTTACTATCTGCTTGAGCATTACTATCTTCTAAATAATCCAGATCTAAAACCGGCGTGTTTTCATAGATTCCGCAGGATATTGCTGCTATTTGTCCGCGCAAGGGTACCTTTTGTAACACCCCTAAATTTACCAGGTTTTGACAAGCGAGGTGCAAAGCCACAAAGCCACCTGTAATTGATGCTGTCCGGGTCCCGCCATCGGCTTGAATTACGTCACAATCAACCCTGATTTGTATTTCACCTAAATCATTGAGGTTGGTTATGGCTCGAAGAGAGCGTCCGATAAGTCGCTGTATTTCGTGTGTGCGCCCACCTTGGCCGCCACGTGCGGCTTCTCTATTGGAGCGAGAATTAGTTGACCTTGGTAACATACCATATTCAGCGGTAACCCAGCCATGCCCAGCATCTCGAAGCCATGGCGGAAGGCGTTCTTCAATGGATGCGGTGCAGATAACATGAGTGTCACCAAATTTTATTAAACAGGAACCTTCTGCGTGCTTATTTACATTTGGAGTGATTGAAACATCTCGCATCTGATTTGGAATTCGACCGGATGGGCGCACCATGTTTATTTCCTTATTTTGTTATTTTTTCTTGATATAATAAATATTCAATCGCTGCAACGTATCTAAGCGCCTTGTTGCCCCTATAGTAATAATTTTCTTTATTTGACTTGCTGCCGTTGACGCGGCGGATGAGCATACCTACATTTCTGCTACCTTTTGTTTACTATAAGAAACTATGGATACAAAACGATCAATTATCTCTGAGCTAAGTGATCGCTCAAGAGAAATTTTTATGAAAATTGTCGAGTCTTATGTTGAGACCGGCGACCCCATCGGCTCGCGTTTATTGTCTGAGCAATTATCAGCCAATCTCTCCCCCGCGACGGTACGTAATGTCATGGCGGATCTTGAGAATTGTGGATTATTATTTGCGCCCCATATTTCAGCTGGCCGGATGCCAACGGAGTTAGGCCTTAAAATATTTGTCGACGGGCTGTTGGAAATTGGTAATTTATCTTCAGACGAACGCGACAATCTTGAAGGTAGGTTGGCGGGCACCGGTAAAAGCGTTGAAGGTATGTTGGAGGAAGCTGGGTCAACGTTATCCGGACTTTCGAACTGTGCTGGTCTAGTTTTGGCGCCAACAACAGAATCGCCACTTAAACATATTGAATTTATTAACCTTAGCCCTGGCCGAGCGCTGGTGGTTTTGGTTACAGCAGAGGGGATTGTTGAAAACCGTATACTTGAAGTCCCACGCGATATACCTGCATTTGTCTTCACGGAAGCCACGAATTATTTAAATGCGCGACTTGTGGGGCATACTTTAAATGAAGTGCGCGCATTGATTGTTTCTGAAATAGGGGAAAGCCGTGTTCGGCTAAACAAATTATCAGCCAAAGTTGTGGAAGCAGGACTTGCTACTTGGGCCGGTGAAAAAAGCTCTCATACAACCCCGGGCACACTGATAATACGAGGCCAGGGGAATTTATTAGATGATGTCAACGCGATTGCCGATTTGGAATCTATTCGTAGGTTGTTTAGTGCTCTAGAAACTGATGAGACTATGCTGAGGTTGCTGGATCTTGCAGATCGTGCGGAGGGCGTTCAAATCTTCATTGGAGCAGACAACGAGCTGTTTGATCTATCTGGTTGTTCGTTTATTGTTGCACCATATCATTCGAGCTCAAGTCAGTTCATTGGTGCTATTGGTATTATTGGACCAACTCGAATGAATTATGCCCGCATTATTCCTATGGTTGATTATACGGCTAAATTAATTGGCAAACTAATTGGCTAATATGCAGGGTTAAGTGTGTTAGGCTAAAAAATAAAGAAGGAAAATTATTTACTATGAACATTGAGAATCAAGATCAAAAAAAAGGTTCGGATGAAGAAATTCTAAATAATGGCTCAGAAGAATTAAACGAAGATAATCTCCCGGATAATGAGATAACAGAAGACGTTGAGATTGATCCGTCAACTAGAGAAGAGGCTGAGGCTGACAGTTCCAACACTGAAGATGAAGACGAATCTGTTGATGAGGAAGCGCCGCCAACTTATGAGGAGCTTCAGTCAGAAGTTGCGGCTACTAAAGACCAGCTTTTAAGGTCATTGGCAGAAGGCGAAAATATTCGCCGCAGGACAGAGCGCGAAAAAGCAGATACATCCAAATATGCAATCACGAATTTTGCGCGCCAAATTATTTCTGTTGCCGATAATTTAACACGTGCTTTGAGTAGTGTTAGTGATGACGCTAAAGCCAAAAATGAAGAGCTCAGCAACCTTTGTGTTGGTATAGAAATGACCGATAAGGAACTAATAAATACGTTTGAACAGTTTAACATTAAGTCAATTGAATCTGTAGGACAAAAGTTTGATCATAACATTCACCAGGCTATGTTTGAGGTGGACGATCCTGATCAGCCCGCTGGGATGGTGGTACAGGAAATTCAGAAAGGTTATGTTTTGCACGATCGTTTGTTGCGCCCCGCGATGGTGGGTGTCTCAAAAGGGGCCCCAAAGCTTGAGGTGACGGAAGAAGCTTTACAAATTGTTGAGTCGGCTAAAGAAAAGTCGGCTAACGATAGCTCGTCTGCCTATGAAAAACAGTCCGAGGCAGCAAATAAAGTCACCGAAGGAAAGAATGCCCAGCTTGATAAAGAGCTTTGATAATTATTTGGGTATTTTAAAAAATAATGCTAATGAGCGGTTGCGGCTCAATATGTGACGGCTTATATAACCGCTACGTAATGTATTTGATAAGCTAAGCGCTTAATTTTCAATAAATTAATCGAATTGAAGCAATAATTTAACCTACAGTACGGTTTGTTTGGTGCCGAAGTAAAATAGGGTGATGAACGCTTGTTGTTAGCTTGAGAGGGAATAAAATATGAGCAAAGTAATTGGAATTGATTTAGGCACAACCAACTCTTGTATTGCATTGATGGAGGGGAAGGATGCCAAAGTAATTGAAAACTCTGAAGGTGCGCGCACAACGCCGTCTATGGTTGCTTTTGCAGACGACGGCGAGCGCCTAGTTGGACAGCCCGCTAAACGGCAAGGAGTTACCAACCCAGAAAACACGCTTTTTGCAATTAAGCGCTTGATCGGACGAAGGTTCGATGACCCGCTGACGGAAAAAGATAAAGAACTTGTACCTTACCACATTGTCTCCGGAGACAACGGTGATGCATGGGTTGAGGCTGAAGGTGAAAAATATAGTCCAAGTCAAATCAGCGCTTTTATTTTGCAAAAAATGAAAGAAACTGCCGAGAGCTTTCTCGGTGAAGATGTTTCTCAGGCTGTAATTACCGTGCCCGCCTACTTTAATGATTCTCAGCGTCAAGCAACTAAAGATGCTGGTAAAATAGCCGGTTTGGAGGTGCTTAGGATTATCAATGAACCAACAGCGGCTGCGCTGGCTTACGGTTTGGATAAGAATGAAAGTGGGACTATTGTTGTTTATGACTTAGGCGGTGGCACGTTTGATGTGTCTGTTCTAGAAATAGGCGATGGTGTTTTTGAAGTTAAGTCCACCAACGGTGACACGTTTCTCGGTGGAGAAGATTTTGACCAATGTATCATCGACTATTTAGCTGATGAGTTTAAAAAAGAACAGGGGGTTGATCTTCGTGAAGATCGCCTGGCTTTGCAGCGGTTAAAGGAAGGTGCGGAGAAAGCTAAGGTTGAGCTTTCCAGCTCTGTTCAGACTGAGGTTAATCTGCCATTTATTACGGCAGATCAAACTGGCCCCAAACACTTGAATATTAAATTAACAAGAGCCAAGCTTGAGGCCCTTGTAGAAAAACTAATTGAGCGAACAATTAAACCATGTAAAGCGGCGTTAAAAGACGCGGGTATAACAGCGGGTGAACTTGATGAGGTGATTTTGGTTGGTGGCATGACACGCATGCCTAAAGTTCAAGAAATTGTCCAGGATTTTTTTGGCAAAGAACCAAATAAAGGTGTAAATCCAGATGAGGTTGTGGCGCTAGGGGCCGCTATTCAAGGCGGTGTTTTGCAGGGTGACGTTAAAGATGTTCTTTTGCTTGATGTAACGCCTTTGTCTTTAGGGATTGAAACTTTAGGTGGAGTGTTCACCCGACTTATTGATCGTAATACGACCATTCCTACTAGAAAGAGCCAGGTGTTTTCTACTGCTGAGGATAATCAGGGGTCTGTAACCATTAGGGTTTTTCAAGGGGAGCGTGAGATGGCGGCTGATAATAAGTTGCTCGGCCAATTTGATTTGGTCGGTATTCCACCGAGCCCCCGTGGAATGCCTCAAATTGAGGTTACGTTTGATATTGATGCAAATGGAATTGTAAATGTATCAGCAAAAGATAAAGCCACTGGTAAAGAGCAGCAAATTCGTATTCAAGCTTCTGGCGGGCTGTCCGACTCAGATATAGAACAAATGGTTCAAGATGCTGAAGCACATGCAGACGATGATAAAGAACGCAAAGAGTTAGTTGAGGTGCGCAATCAGGCTGATTCTTTAATTCATTCGACGGAAAAAAATCTTAGTGATTATGGTGACAAGGTCTCTGAAGATGAGCGAGGTAAAATTGAGTTAGCGGTTTCTTCCTTAAAAGAGATGCTTGCAAATGAAGAGGCTAAACCTGAAGAGATGAAAGAAAAATCCGATGCTTTGATGGAGGTGTCTATGAAGCTCGGAGAGGCAATGTATAAGGCTAGCCAAGAGGCGACTGATGAGGTGCCGGAAGGATTTGATTCAACCAACAATACAAGCGAGCAAACGCCCGATGGTTCAGATGAGATAATTGTTGATGCTGAATTTGAAGAGGTGGACTCAGAAACTAAAGATGGTGAAAAGAAAGATGGTGAAAAGAAAGATGGTGAAAAGAAAGATGGTTAGGTTGGGAGGCCAATAAAGGTCAAAAAAGGCTTGGAATTATATCAATGTAGCGAACATTCTATCGTTTAGTTTAGATACCCGCTATATTTCAACATAAGGTCGACCCATGGCTAAAGAAGATTATTATAAAACGCTCGGCATTGATCAAAACGCGTCTCAAGACGATATAAAAAGAGCGTATAGAAAAATGGCGATGAAGTATCACCCTGATCAAAACGCCGACAATCCCGAAGCGGAAAAACGTTTTAAAGAAGTAAACGAGGCTAATGACGTGCTATTCGATGAAGAAAAACGCGCGGCGTATGATCGTTTTGGCCATGCTGCTTTTGAGCAAGGCGGACAGAGTAGTGGTGGATTTGGTGGTGCAGGTTTCAGTGATATTTTTGAAGACATGTTTGGCGATTTTGTGGGTGGTGGAAGTAGAGGGGACAGACAAGGTTCTGGTCGTGGATCTGACCTTCGTTACAACATGGAAGTTAGCGTTACCAAAGCATTTACAGGTGACAAAACTAACATACGAGTGCCAACATCTATTGCGTGTCAAGATTGTAGCGGAATTGGTACCAAGGGTGGCACAGCACCTGATTCGTGTCCAACTTGCAATGGCCATGGTAAGGTGCGTGCACAGCAAGGTTTTTTTACAATTGAACGGGCGTGTTCGACTTGTAGAGGTGCCGGTAAGTTTATTAAAACCCCATGTTCTGGTTGTAGTGGATCTGGCCGAGTTCATCAGGAAAAAACTCTTTCAGTTACGATTCCGCCCGGGGTCGAAGATGGCACGCGCATCCGGCTTTCGGGTGAAGGTGAGGCTGGACTTAATGGCGCGCCAGCGGGCGATTTATATATTTTTATAACAGTATCTTCCCATCATATTTTTCAACGAGACGGTGCCAACATTTATTGTGCTGTTCCTATTCCAATTACGACGGCAACTCTTGGGGGTCATATAGAGGTGCCAACTGTTGATGGTGCGCGTGCTCGGGTTACAATTCCCACAGGAACGCAATCTGGTTGTCAATTTAGACTTAAAGGTAAAGGTATGTCGATCCTTCGTTCAAAAGAACGCGGGGATATGTTTGTTCAGGCATCTGTTGAAACGCCAGTTAATTTAACAAAAAAGCAAAAAGAATTATTAAAACAATTTGAATCTGAAGGTGGTTCAGAACAGAATAATCCAGAATCTGAGGGATTTTTTACAAAGGTTAAAGATCTATGGGAAGATTTAAAAGATTAGATACCGTTTATCGGGGTATATAAAATGAAAATCGGAATTGTTGGTTGTGCGGGCCGTATGGGCCAAATGCTGGTACAAGAGGTATCAAAAACTCGGGGGTGTGAGCTCGCTGGTGGGACGGAAGGGCCCAACAATACTGCGCTTGGTGCAGATGTTGCGGTTTTTTCCGGTTTACCTGAATGTGGATTGATAATATCTGAAGATGCAGAAAATTTATTTCGAGTGTCTGATGTGATCATAGATTTTACCCTTCCAGCGGCAACCGCACAGCATCTTAAATTTGCGCAAAAATATAAGACGAGCTTTATATTGGGTACAACTGGCCATGATCAACAGGAGTACGCAGCGATAGAGATGGCGGCAAAAGGTGTGGCTATTGTTAAGGCCATGAATTTTTCTATTGGTGTTAATGCCTTAATTGCGCTGACGGAGCAACTTTCAACCCTGCTTGATGATAATTTTGATATAGAAATCCTTGAGATGCACCATAAACACAAAGTTGATGCGCCATCTGGGACCGCTATTGCTTTTGGTGAAGCCGCTGCTAAAGGTAGATCTGTAGAATTGAATGATGTGTCGGTAAGGGGTCGTAATGGTAAAACCGGAGCACGGAAAAAAGGTGAGATAGGCTTTGCATCATTGCGCGGTGGTGAGGTTGTCGGCAATCACAGTGTTATTTTTGCTAGTGACAGTGAGTGCATCGAGTTAAACCACAAGGCGGCTTCTCGCGGAATTTTTTCAAAAGGAGCAATTTATGCCGCTCTCTGGACTAAGGGACAATCACCGGGGTTTTATGATATGTTAGATGTGCTTGGATTTAAGAAGGGTTCTTGAACTTGGTGGAAGTTGCTGTTGTAATGTGTAGCCTGTTATGAGTGTGGGTTTTAATGGCTTCGTTATAGATTATTGTATAAAAATTCAATCAGTAGATCGCTTCATATGAAAAAAAGCACAATCCATGCATTTTATTCAAATTTAAAAAAACAAAATCCTGATCCAAAAGGTGAGTTATATTATGTTAATGACTACACACTTTTAATCGCAGTAGTTTTATCGGCCCAAGCCACGGATATTGGAGTTAATAAGGCAACTCGTTCTTTGTTTAAAAAAACCCAGTCCCCCAAACAAATGATCGAACTTGGTGAGAAAGAACTTAGAAATTACATTAAAACCATCGGTTTGTTTAATAGTAAGGCAAAGAACATTATCAAACTTAGTCATCTGTTATTAGATGAATATAATGGTTTGGTTCCAGAAGGGCGGGATGAACTACAAAGATTGCCTGGGGTTGGTCGGAAGACGGCAAATGTTGTGCTGAATATTGCATTTGGTCACCCGACTATTGCAGTTGATACGCATTTGTTTCGGGTGGGAAATCGTACAGGAATTGCTCCAGGTAAAACGCCACTAGAGGTCGAAAAGAAATTTGAAAAAGTTACCCCGTCAGAGTTCATGTACCAAGCACATCATTGGTTAATTTTACTTGGGCGTTATGTATGTAAGGCCCGCAAGCCAGATTGTCCTAATTGTGTGGTTAATGAATTTTGCGGCTTTAAAGCAAAAACCACACTTGAATTTTAGTTGGGTTTTTATTCTTAATCGCTTGTTTTTACGAGCCACCAAACCTATTTATCGGACTTTATAGCGTTGAAATTCCCCCGGCGTACTCTGGATCTAAAAGACTAGCAAAACAAATTTTTTCACTAACATTTTTAACGTTCTTACTTCTAATTTCGACATGATCGACGACCATGTCTTTTTTGTGAGTATAAAAGAATATATCTACAAAACAAATAAAACTCTGGTATTGCCATATACTAGCAGGGTGCTCTGTCCTCTTGAATTTTGGGGTATCTAAAAGTTCTATAATTTCGAATTTGTTCAAGCCGATTAGATTATTTTTGAACTTTGAAAGATCAATCTCAATAATCGGGAGCTGCTGTTTTTTAATTGTGCTGTTAGCAATTTTATGTGGAAGGGCGTTTTTTAATTTATTTTTGATAGAAGTTGTTTTTTTTATATTTGAACTAATGCTGGTTTCCAAGGCCCGGGGTATTTTGACCATCGTTTTTGGCTCGTACGCGCACGCGCTTACGAACAAAAGCGTATGAAGACCAATTAAAATTAAGAGTGCACGCTGTTTTATTTTAACCAAATTTCCAACTTCAATCAGGCGCGCTTTTCTCGGGGTTCTCTGGCTCGTTTTTTTGGACATCGAGCGACGCCATATCTCCAGTAATTTCACCACCAGCCTCAATAATTATTCTACCGTAACGTATGGAGCCCTCTACGTGGCCTCCTTTCCGAATGGTTAATAAATCTTTAGCTACTAAGGTGCCTATGAATTTTCCACTGATAGAAGCTTCGTCGACATCCGCATTTCCTTTGAAACATCCACCTTGAGAAACTTCGATGATCCGGGCGTCATTTAATATTGCTTCAACGTACCCTTCTACAATAAGTTTCTCGCAAGCTACAATTTCACCATTTAGGGAAATATTTTGTCCAACGGTCAATCTATTGGCATCAGTTTCCATAGATCGCATATGATCTGATCGATTTGTTTGCCTAGGGATGTCCATAATGCGGCTGGGTATATTTGGATAAAATGGAGCCTTTCCTGTTTTAGTTAGGTTTTCGGCGTTGGTATTTGTAAAAGATTTTGGCCCGTTCGCAGAAGCGACCGTATGATCATCTGTTGTGTTGTTCTGCAAGTCAGTTTTTTTTACCACTTTAATTTCCAATCAATTATCAAAGTAATATGCAATCAAGTTTAGTGGTAAATACTACCGTTTAAAAGCTAAACATAAAAGATTATAGTTTTGATTAAGCATCGGCTGCATTCTTTCTATTTTTGCATCTTTGTATTAAATGTACCATTGTTGCTGCTAAAATTATTGGTGCGACCATATTTACTATTGGAATTGTCATTATAAAGGCACTAATTACGCCTGCTATGAATACTTGGACTTGAAAAGATTTATATAAAACGCCAGCTTTGTCTGGTTCCAACCGGCGATACGCTACGAGCTCAAAGTATTCCCGACCTAAAAGATATCCGTTTAGCGCGTAGAAGATAAGTAAATTCAGAGGTCCAAGAAAAAAGAAACCTATATAAAACGGTAAAACCAGTATATTTAAAATAATAGATAATAACGTAAATTTTAAAGTAATTATACCGATTTCTGTTATGCCCTGTCGGCGTGTTTCTTGTAGATTAGGATAGTGTTTTTTTTCAACTGCTTGGATTACGTTTTCGAGAAAAAAGGTAATAATTAGCGTTACCACGGACGGAAACAGGAACCAAGTTACAATAAAAATTATGGCACCGCCAAAAATATCGGTTATTTTTACAAAAACCCAATCAAATATTCCAAAAAACCTTCCAGGTGAAAACAATTCTATTTGTGACAACGTATGTCCGACCGCTAACCAAATAATTAAAAAGATAACAGCTGATCCAACAACACCAATCCAAAGTGTTTTCTGCAGTGATTTATCGAAGAGTTGAATTATGGCGAGAGAAAAAAAGGCTATCATTTATCTTCTATACCAAAATAGCTATAAATGTTTTTGTATTTGTTCTTTACATGGCTTTGTTCAATACTACAAGTGAACTGTCACAGGTAAACTTTGCACACCCATGAAACTCAGCGATGCTTGGCATACGCTACATTTATTTAAATTGAACAAACACTAATGAGAAGGTGAAATTGAATGACGGTAATAAAATTTGATGTTGTTGGTATTGGGAATGCGATTGTTGATGTTTTGTCTCATTCAGAGGATAGTTTCTTAGACCAACACGATCTCATAAAAGGGTCCATGACGATCATTGATAGTAAAACAGCGGAAAAACTCTATGGTTTTATGAAATCTAGTATTGAAATTTCCGGCGGTTCTGCAGCAAATACGATTGCATGTTTGGCGGCTATAGGTGGTTCAGGCGCTTTTGTTGGTAAAGTTTGCCGGGATCAATTGGGAGATGTTTTTACTAATGACATCCGGCGCGCCGGTGTTTCTTATGAGACCGAGCCTGACGCTGATGGAGATCCTACAGCCCGCTGTTTGATTTATGTAACGCCAGATGCGGAGCGTACTATGCAGACATTTTTAGGTGCATGCACCGCGCTCAACCCGAACGATATTGATGAACAAGTTATTATGTCATCAAAGGTAATTTATTTAGAGGGTTATTTGTATGATCCACCTAAAGCTAAAGCAGCCTTTATTAAAGCAGCTAAACTTGCCAAAAAAGCCAATAGAAAGGTGTCGCTGAGTCTGTCTGATCAGTTTTGTGTTGATCGTCATAGAGGGGCTTTTGTTGATTTTGTTTGTAATCACGTGGATATTTTATTTGCTAATGAAGATGAAATTAAATCATTATACCAAGTTGATACTTTTGATGAAGCCATACAAAAAGTTAGTGGAAATTGCGATATTGTTGCATTGACCCGCGGTTCGCAAGGGTCTGTGGTTATTAGTGGCGATGAAATGTATGTTTTGCCTGCAGAAAAGGTTCGAGATATAGTTGACACGACCGGTGCTGGAGATTCATATGCGGCCGGTTTTCTGTACGGTTTAACCCAAGGTAAAAACCTTGAAATGTGTGGCCGTATTGGCGGGATTCTGGCGGCTGAAATTATTGGTAATTATGGAGCCCGGTTTGAAAATGATCTTAAGGCCGTGCTGAGTAAAAATTTACGTGGTTAATTGTGATTTCAAGAGATTTAGATAAAGCAGTATTAAAAAAGTTAACGGGTTATAAACTTGGCAAAAATGCGTTCTCCACTTCGCGGTTTTGGCGGATGTTTCCTGCCAGGATGAGGCGGCGCTGGTGGTTGTTTAGACTGTTTGATCTTATGGTGCGTTATTCACCGGTTTTCAAAAAAAACAAAGGTTTATTGATTGTTCGCATGGACGGAATTGGAGATATGGTGCTGTTTCGTCGTGCTCTGGATGAGTATGCCGGTATTTTTAACATTGAAAAAGCTAATATAACAGTGCTCGGGTGTAAAAGTTGGGGGACGATTGGCAGTATAATCTTTGACGGTTATAAGTTACATGTCATTGATGAACACAAGTTTGCCCGTCGATTATTCTATAGGCTTAAGGTTGGCCTGATGGTGCGACAAATTTCGCCTGTAGTAACAATATGTGATTCATATTTGCGGCGGGCTATGATGGCCGATAGTTTGGTTTGGATGGTTCGGGCGCCAAAATCAATATCGTCGTTGCCTTTTATAAATGAAACCACTCGCGCCGAATTTACTTATTATTTAAGTCAGGTAGATTACGTTGTTGATACTGGCCCCTACCCAACCCATGAAATACTGCGGCATTACCGATTTTTATCTGAGATATCCGGTAAGAAAATACAGCCTAAAACACCAAAAATAAATTGGCGTGACCAGTATCCACGTGTGTCACATGTCAAAAACAAAAGTTCACGATATGTCGTTCTAAATCCTGGAAGTAATGAATATGGTCGGCGTTGGCCATTTCAAAATTATCTAGATATAGCCAATCACTTAATCGAGTTAGGTTTGAATGTCATAATTGTTGGTGGTCAAAATGAGAAGATTGCTAGTGTTCCAAATAGTTCTCATGATGAAAGGATTGTTGACCTTACTGGGAAAACTGAGCTCCCTGAATTACTAGATATACTTAATCACGCGGCTTGTGTGATCAGTAATGACACAGGCCCCGCCCATTTATCAATTGCGCTAAAAACACCAACGGTGGTGATTGTAGGGGGTGGGCATTTTGGCAGTTTTGTTCCCTATCCAGAGGAGGTCTGCCCGCCCTACGCTAAATTTGCTTTTGAAGACATGCCTTGTTACCACTGTTTTTGGCGTTGCACCAAACGAGAAAGTAAGTTTGAAGCTTTTCCATGCGTTCGCGACGTTTCTGTGGACACCATATGGGGACATACTAAAGAGCTCTTAAATACTGGGTAATGCCTATTAGTTTTAATTCTACAGGATTGTTTTGATAGTATGTTCTGGTTTTACAAAAAACGCCGTCCCAACCCTTCATCAGGGCTCTTGTTAGTATCTTCGGGCGGTCTGGGAGATACAATATTATTGTCTATAGTTATAGACCGTTTCACAAGAAGGGCCCAATTGGGCGAGCGTGTTACTCTGGTGTTACCTAAAGAATCCCTCAAGGCGGCATTTCTTTTTAATAAAAACATACAAATTCTATCGGTCGATTATAAAGCCTTTAGAAAAAGTTGGACTTATATGAATAAAATTGCCAGGCAGTTTTATTTAGCAAATTATCGTTGTGTTATCAGTACAGACTTTCTCAGACATCCTAAACTTGATGAGATGGTGATAAAATACTGCAACGCTAAAGAAGTTCTTGCGATGGAGCCGCGTTCGTGGCGGAAGCATGATCGCGCATTATCAAAAAATCGAGTTATTTATACGCGCCTTTTTAACAGTGGGCCCGCCCATATAGATAAAGTTTTACGTTGGTTAAAATTTGCGGATTGGCTCACTGGCACCAATCTACCACCACCACGGGTCCGTCTGCCGGATGGTTTCATAAAGGCGGTGGAAGGGTATTTTAGCCCCACCATTATACTAGTTCCATTTTCTGCCGTTAAAGAAAAGCAAAGTCCGCCGGATGTATTTCTTAAAATTATGGATCATCTAAAAGGTGACTATGATTTTGTTATAGCTGGAGCTCCAAACGACATTGATATTAACCCCGAATATTTAGATCTATTGAAAGTGACAAACACAACCGTCGATACTTCTACATTTGAGGACTTGGCGCCGAAGTTAATGAATGCTGATCTCGTTATATCTGTGGATACTGCAGCCATGCATCTTGCCGTTGCACTTGGCGCCCCCACGGTTTGTTTGGCGAGCGCCGCCTATGTAAACGAAATTGTACCTTATTCTCGAGAGATTACTCCGGATAATGTACGATTTATTTTTCAGTCAATGGAGTGCCAAGGATGTCTGGGGAGCTGCCATTTGCCACCAGAGAGCGGGCGTTTTCCATGCGTAGCTCGCATAAAAATAAAATATATTTTAGACACAATTGATGAACTTTTAACCAAATGACTAAAATGGAAAATTAAATTACTATATTTATGGTATTTTTAGTTTATGGCATGGATAACATTTGCGTTAATGGTAGATAAGGAAAAAGCATACCATCCCAGAGGTTTGCCCGCCATTTTTTGAGCTTAGATCCACCGCTGATTGTTTTGATGTCATACATCTGTTAACTAAAAAAAAGCCTAGCGCGGTGCAATTTGAATAACCTGTTTAAACGGGAAGTCTGTTTTTGATTAAAAAAAGTAAAATTAGCGATGGTATAACCATCATCGTTGTTAGAATAAAGAATAATGCCCAATCTCCATTCAACCAATCTACCATTGCCCCAGAAGAGGAGGCTAAAAGAGTTCTACCAGCTGTTCCCACGGATGCTAACAAAGCATACTGTGTAGCTGTATAATTACGGTCTATTAAAATGGAGATGAAGGCAACAAAAGTTACTGTTGCAAAGGCAGTTGCAAGGTCGTCCAAGAGCACTGCAAAAACAAATAGTAATTCTGATCGTTCGACCCACGCCATTAAAGAAAAAAATAAGTTGGTTGTTGCCATGGCAATTCCGGATAACACCAGCGCTTTAAAGATACCGGCTTTAATGGTAAACACCCCGCCTATCAGGGTGAATGCAATCGTTGTGATCCACCCTACGCCTTTTGAATAAAGGGCAATATCTGTTTTACTAAACCCAATTTCTTTATAGAAGATAATAGACATTCTACCCATAAAAGCCTCGCCAATCTTAAACAAAAATATGAAGCTTATTAGGGCAAGAGCCAAACCCCAACCATTTTTTTTAAAGAAACTAAGAATAGGATCTAGAATACATTCAGATAACCATATTAGGTGGGAGTTGGCATCAACATTTATAGTCTTTGACTCAGATTTTATTGGTTCATCTATCATTATTAGGCAGGAGCTACAGATAATTATTATTAGGCTTAGCAAAAGAAATGTTAATTGCCAATAGTTCTCAAAACCAGCGCGTTGAAATAGTTCAGCTGAGTATAAAGAGAGGATGCCCCCGACCTTGAAGCCGGTCCACCAACCAATCACAGCCATAGCAGCACCAGCTGCCATTGCGGCTTCTTCGGAGCGCTTAGCTTGTTCAATTCTGAAAGCATCAATTGCAATATCTTGAGTAGCAGAAGAGATGGCTATAAACAGTCCAACAACTATTATGAAAAATAAGTTTTCAGTAGGAGTAATAAAGCTCCATGAAAAAAGCCCTAAAAAAATTATTATCTGACAAAGTAAAACCCAAGATTTTCGATGGCCAAATGTTTTAGTAAAATAAGGTATTTTCAGTTTGTCAATTAATGGCGCCCAAAGAAAATTTAAGGCATAAACGCCAAAAATTAAACCAGCCCATCCAATAGTCGATCGACTTAAACCGTTTTCTTTAAGCCAAAGCGATAGACATGTCCCAATCAACACCCAGGGAAACCCGCTAATAACCCCGAACAAAAATATTTTTGCCATACGATTTTCGCGGTAGACCGCCAACGTCTGCGCCCAAGGTTTCACGCGGATTTCCTTAATTTTAGAAGCTATTTAAACTTATTCCCTACATCCTGCTTTTTTATTAGCTGTGAGCAAGAAAATATTTAATTTGGATGGGTTGATTATATGATACTTGATAGACTTAAAACTACTTGAGTACGAGGAAATTACATATCCCGAGCGATGAAGATTTTGTGAGAAATAAACTTATTGATTTTATTTTAATCACTATCTCCGTTGGAGGGTGTTTGTTGTTTCGGTTCTCCGTGGCAAAGAGTTGAAAAAAGGAACTATAATTTTTGCAAAATAAAAAAAATTAACCCTGACAATATAGCTGCTGCTGGCACGGTAATTACCCATGCTGCTACTATTGTTATTAAATGACTACGTCGGATTAATTTTCTTTTTTGATTTTTCATCACCGCTTTATTGTATATGATTTTCGAGGACGTTTCTGATTCAGGTTCACGGATTTGTCCGTTTACTATTGCGCTGGAAGTTGTTTCGTGGGGGTTTTCTTTGCTAATTGAGGTGTTTCTATTTACTAATAATTCGCGCAAAAAACCAACGCCGAAGACCGCACCAACAGCTATATGTGTAGAGCTTACCGGTAGGCCTAACGTTGACGCAATAATTACTGTAATGGCTGCGGAAAGTGCAATACAGAATGCGCGCACGCGATTTAATTTTGTAATTTTTTCGCCAACAATCTCTATTACTTTGGGACCAAATAACAGCAGTCCAATTGAAATACCCACGGCGCCAATAATTAGGATCCAGATTGGTAAAGTTACTTTAGCAGCAATGGTTCCAATATTTATGGCGCTAGCAATAGCGGCAAGGGGGCCAATGGCATTTGCAACATCATTTGCTCCGTGGGCAAAACTTAATAAAGCTGCCGCACAAATTAGAGGAATAGTAAATAAATCGCTGACAGATTTTCGTTTATTGGGCATGTTGGCTGCTGCATTAATGACAACAGGACGAACTGTAGCGTAGACAATTAGAAAAGCACCGGCGGCAATCATTGCGATTATTGCTGTGTCCGGCTGCCAAACTTTTTTTAGGCCTTTCATAACTAAATAAACTGAAAAAGCGCTGGCAAGAATACCCACCAAAACAGGGACCCATCGTTGAGCTGCTGCTAATTTATTTTCTTTGTAAAGAATAAAATATTTGGCAAAGGCTAAAAAACAAGCGGCGATAACACCGCCAAGAACTGGTGAAATAACCCAACTTGCAGCTATTTTTAGCATGACTGGCCAATTCACAGCTGTAACACCTGCGGCCGCAACACCAGCACCGAGAACACCACCGACAACGGCATGGGTAGTTGAAACAGGTGCCCCAATATAAGTAGCAACATTTACCCAAACAGCTGCAGCCAAGAGAGCGGACATCATTGCCCAAATAAAAATCTCTTTGTCAGCGATTATCTTAGGGTCAATAATGTCTTTAGAAATTGTTGTTACTACATCGCCACCGGCAATGATGGCCCCAGCAGATTCAAAAATTGCAGCAATTATAAGAGCCCCAAACAAGGTGATTGCTTTTGAGCCAACCGCGGGCCCAACATTATTGGCAACATCATTGGCTCCAATATTGAGTGCCATATAGCCCCCAATGACGGCAGCAACAATTAATAATGTGTTATTTTCACTACCATTATTTTGGAAAGTTGCAAAAATCACGACACCGATGAGAAATAATATACTTATAGCTAGATTTATATTATTTTTGCCAACTGTTGCCGTGGCCCGTTCGAGCTGTACAATCCGTTTTAAGTCTTTATCTAAGGAAGTTTTTTTTGTCATATGCGACCGTTAAATTAATTGGCGTTTTAAGCAATAATTTTATTATAATTTTATTACAGTTTTATGACAGTTAGGTTGGTTTAGTACAACTGCACCAATTAAGCTACTGTCTAGGCGCGTTCGTGGTAAAATATTCACTACCGTTTTAAATCAGAAAAGACACTGTGATGAACACCAAACAACAAAAATCAAGAGGGTTGGCCAAACTAAAAGAGGATCCCGCAAAATCCGTCACGCCAATGATGCAACAATATTTAACGATTAAACGAGAGAATCCCGATGGTTTGTTATTTTATCGGATGGGTGATTTTTATGAATTATTTTTTAAAGATGCTGTCATTGCCGCGGCAGCGCTCAACATTACTTTAACAAAACGTGGCAAACATCTAGGCGAAGATATTGCTATGTGTGGGGTGCCAGTTCATAGCCATGAAAATTATTTGTCCCGTTTAATTAAACAAGGCCATAAGGTTGTAATTTGTGAACAGACAGAAAGCCCGGTAGAAGCAAAAAAGCGCGGGGCTAAATCAGTGGTTCGGCGCGAAGTTGTGCGAACTATTACCGCGGGCACCCTTACAGAAGAAACTCTTTTGGACCAAAAGCAGAATAATTATTTAGCAGCATTGACAGAAATACAATCAAAATATGCCTTGGCTTGGCTCGATGTGTCGACCGGAGATTTGCAAACCCAACCATTGTTTAAAAATTCCATTGCGGCAGCACTGGCCCGGGTCAGCCCAGGTGAATTGCTGATCTCGGATAAGTTATTAAATAATGGAGATATAGACAACATTTTAGAACCATGGAAAGAGTGTCTGTCAATTTTACCTGCTAGCAAATTTGATTCGGCTAATGGTAACCGGCGTTTGCAAGACTTATATAAAGTTAAAACATTAGATGCATACGGCACTTTTTCGCGGGCTGAATTATCGGCAGGCGGCGCGCTTATTGATTATGTGGAGTTGACCCAGCGAGGACGATTGCCGCGGATTGCCGCACCAAAGCAAATTACCGAAGGAGCTGTGTTGGAAATTGATGCAGCTACACGTCGAAACCTTGAGCTCACACAAACGTTGACCGGTGAGAGGAAGGGAAGCTTATTGTCGTTAATTGACCAAACCCTGACTGGCGCAGGGGGACGCCTTTTTTTGAGGCAACTTTCGGCACCTTTGACTGAGGTTTTGTCTATCAATCGTCGCCTAGATATGGTCCAGTTTTTTTATGACAACCATAAAGCCTTGGTTGTATTAAAAAATTATTTAATTCAGATCCCAGACATTGAACGAGCGCTTTCTAGAATTTCTTTGGCACGAGGCGGTCCGCGTGATTTAGCGGTGATACGAGATGGTCTTTCACTATCAGCTGAAATTCAAATGTGTTTTCAAATACACACCTTGCCCGAAGGTATCCAGAATGTGCTGGGTGATTTTGGTGAGCACGTTGACCTGGTGCAATTATTAACCGACGCACTAGAAATAGATTTACCAATTCATATTCGGGATGGTGGTTTTATTGCCAAGGGGTTTTCACAACCTTTTGACGATTTGCGGGAACTTCGCGATGAAAGCAGACACCTTATTGCCAGACTACAGGTTAACTATATAAATGTTTCAGGGGTGCAAAATCTAAAAATTAAACATAATAACGTTATTGGTTATTTTGTTGAGGTGTCTTTGCGCAACGAAAAACTTATGCTTGCTAGCCCGAACGGTATATTTATTCATCGCCAGACAATAAAAAATGCCGTCCGTTATACCACCGTTGAGCTAAGTGAATTAGAAGGAAAGATCGCAAGTGCTGCTGATAAGTTGTTAGCCAAGGAGTTAGAGCTTTATGATAGATTGGCGAATAGCGTTTTAAGCCAAGCTGAAGAAATTGCTTTAGTGGCATCTGCTTTGGCGCGCTTAGATGTTACAGCGGCTCTTGCTAACCTAGCAATTGAACAAGGTTATAGCCGCCCACTGATAAATGAAGGCCTTGATTTTGAAATCTATAATGGGCGACACCCCATCGTTGAACGAGCGGTATTAGAAGAAAACGAGTCAGATGCGGCTGCTAGCGCCGCCGTGAGTTTTGTGGCAAATGATTGCAGCCTTAGCGGTGCCAGCAAAATATGGTTGTTGACAGGCCCTAATATGGCGGGAAAAAGTACATTTTTAAGGCAAAATGCTTTGATTGTCGTGTTGGCACAAATGGGTTCTTATGTCCCTGCTGAAAGGGTTCAGCTTGGGGTGGTTGATAAATTATTTTCTAGAGTTGGTGCTGCTGATGATTTAGCGCGAGGGCGTTCGACCTTTATGGTTGAGATGGTTGAAACGGCTGCTATTCTCTCACAAGCAACTAAACGAAGTTTTGTAATACTAGATGAAATTGGTAGAGGCACGGCGACTTTTGATGGACTTTCGATTGCTTGGGCTGTAGTTGAGTATCTTTACGAAATCAATAAGTCTCGTGCTCTTTTTGCCACCCACTATCATGAGCTTACGCAGCTTGAGACTAAGTTAGATGGTTTAAGTTGTCATATGATGCGAGTAAAAGAATGGGATGGTAATGTTATTTTCTTGCATGAAGTTGCTCCTGGAGCGGCGGATCAGTCATATGGAATTCATGTGGGTAAGCTGGCAGGGCTTCCAGATAGTGTAGTCAGTCGCGCTAGGCAGGTTTTGACTTCTATGGGGGAGGGCAATAAAACCACAGACGTAGCATTTTTGACGACAGATTTACCACTTTTTCCTGTCGAATCAGACATTAAACTCAAGGTCAAGTCAGAGAAATCAGCTGTCGAGTTAGAACTAGATAAGATTTTACCCGATGAGTTAAGTCCAAAAGAAGCGTTGGAGATAATTTATAAATTAAAAGATATAAAAAAATAGGTAAAAAACTATATCATATAGATAGTTGGCTCGGATAAGTTAATTTAACAAGTTATATTGATATCTAAAAAGTGGTTTAAGAAATAGACTATAATGAACCAAATTAATCGACAACGTGAAATCATTGATCGCCTTTCCATTGATGAGCAACTTCACTCTGTAATGGGTGATGACGCCTATAATTCTTCAAAGCGCCAGGAAATCTTGTCTGTTCTTAAATCGGCTTTGATGATGGGTAAAGCGGAGGTGCAAAATCGATTTGAAATTGGCGGAGCAAACACTTATTTTGGTGGCCAAGTAATGCGTGGTAATACTTTTTTAATTGATCAGTTAGTGCGTATTATATTTGATGTTGCGACCCGTAGAGCTTACCCGATAGCCATTAAATCTACCTCTGAAAAACTTTGTATTGTCGCTGTTGGTGGATATGGAAGATGTGAGCTAGCCCCATTTTCTGATGTCGATTTGATGTTTCTAATCCCCTATAAAGAAACCCCATATAGTGAACAAATTATCGAGTTTATACTTTATATGTTGTGGGATTTGGGTCTAAAAGTTGGCCACTCAACCCGTTCGGTTGACGATGTGGTCCGTTTAGCCAAACGGGATCTTACTATTCGAACGTCGGTTTTGGATGCGAGATGGTTATGGGGTGATCAGACACTTTTTTTAGAGTTACAGAAGCGTTTTAAGTCCGAGGTTGTTGACGGTACCGGCGCCATTTTTGTTGAAGCCAAATTAAAGGAGCGAGATGAACGTCACGATCGAATGGGTGATACTCGTTATGTGGTTGAGCCTAATTTAAAAGAGGGAAAAGGCGGCTTGCGGGATCTGCAAACGCTTTTTTGGTTGACACGATACTTATATGGAGTTGGTGAAGTAGAAGAACTTATTTCTCTAAAGGTTTTTACTCGACAAGACGTCAAGCGCTATCGGAAAGCCCTGGATTTTTTATCTACAGTTCGTTGTCATATTCATTATCTAACCAACAGGGCTGAGGAGCGTATATCTTTTGATGTACAAAAAGCAGTTGGCGAGCGCATGGCTTATAATGATCGCGCAGGATCTTCTGGAGTTGAAAGGTTTATGAAGCACTATTTTTTGATTGCAAAAGATGTTGGTGATTTGACCCGTGTGCTCTGTGCCGTGCTTGAAGAGCAGCAAAAAAAACGTCCGTTTTTTCGGTTTTCAAATGGATTTTCTGTGTTGCGTCGCCGCACTAAGATTGATGGATTTTTGGATGATCGGGGGCGGATTACAGTTAAGGATAAAAATGCCTTTAAAGAAGATCCACTAAAATTAATAAGGATTTTCTTTGAAGCTCAAAAACATGGTTTGGATGTCCATCCAGAGGCATTGCGTTTGATTTCGCGTAATCTTAAATTAATCAATAATAACGTACGCAAAAATTCTGAGGCTAACCGTCTATTTATTAAGATGCTGATTGCAAAGAAAAACCCTGAAATCACTCTACGTCGGATGAACGAGGCGGATGTGTTTGGTAAATTTATTCCGGATTTTGGCAGGGTTGTTGCACAGATGCAATACGACATGTATCACACCTATACAGTTGATGAACACACAATCCGCGCCATAGGTCTTTTATCCCAATTAGAAAATGGTGGTCTTTTGGACCAGCTTCCAAATGCAACACAAGTGGTGTCTGAAATCCAATCTCGACGTGCTTTATATGTTGCTGTCTTGCTACACGATATAGCAAAAGGAAGAGGGGGTGATCATTCGGAAATTGGTAGTGAGGTTGCCAAGGAACTATGCCCACGATTTGGTCTTAGTGAAGAGGAAACAGAAACAGTTGCGTGGTTGGTCCTAAATCACTTGATAATGAGCGATACGGCTTTCAAACGCGATTTTGATGATCCTAAAACGATTAATGACTTTATTGAAATTGTAAAATCTGTTGAACGTCTCCGTTTACTGTTGGTTTTGACAATTGTTGATATCAAAGCCGTAGGGCCTAAAACGTGGAATTCATGGAAGTCTGGTTTATTGCACGGACTTTTTCATCGCACGCTTGAGGCAATATCTGGTGATATGATAACGGATAATCGCCAAGCTCGAATTGTGCATGCACAAGAAAGTTTGCGGGAGGCTTTAAAACACTGGAAATCGCAGCAGGCTGAAGATTTTATTGCAACGGGATACCCATCATATTGGCTAACTTACGGCAGCGATGTGCATGTCCGCCATGCTAATGTTGTCCGGTTAGCAAAGCTGAACGCTGAAAGTTTATATATTGATATTAGGGTTGATGAGGAGTTTGAATTTTCTGAAATTACTATTTATACGCCTGATCACCCGGGGCTTTTTTCTCAAATTGCAGGTGCTGTTGCTTTGTTGGGTGCAACCATTATGGATGCAAAGATTGTTACCATGTCAGATGGTATGGTAATAGATAGTTTTTCGATTTTAGATGTTAATAATCAAGCTTACAATCAGCCGCGCAAACTTGAACGTTTACGGGTGTGCATTTCAGAGAGCCTGTCTGGTAAAGTCTATTTGAAAAGGGAATTGGCTAAATTATCAAAAAACCGCATGATCCGCAAAGAAGAAGTATTTAGTGTAGCTCCGCGTATTATTTTTGATAACAAGGCAAGTGCGACGGATACAGTGATTGAGGTTAATGGACGTGACCGTGTTGGCTTCTTATATGACGTTACATCGGTGATCAATTCACTAGGGCTTAAAATTAGCTCGGCCCATATTACGACCTACGGTGAACATGTTGTTGATACATTTTATGTTAAAGATATATTTGGTCTCAAAATTGATCATGAGGCTAAAATTGATCATATACGAGCAGAGCTTACTAAGGCGGTTAAACCTACAGGCAAAAAAACAAAGGTTACGGTGAATAGCCCATCGTAATTCTGTCAAGTTTATGTTAATAAATTTCCCCGTGGGCTAACGTTGGATTTGTTGACGATTTAAATCGAGTTGCTAGTAAAGTCCTTTTGTTATTAATTCCAATAAATTAGTTATTGTTTAGTAATAACGTGTTTCAATATTTATTTTACAGGGCTCTAACCTTTGTTGGTATAGATTTTTGATGGTACTTGTACGTTCAATAGTTACGGTGAGTAGTTTTACTATGGTCAGCAGGATCTTGGGATTCTGTCGCGATATACTAATTGCGGCTTTTCTAGGTACCGGGGTTCTTGCTGATGTGTTTTTTGTAGCTTTTAAGATCCCAAATCTTTTTCGAAGGCTTTTTGCAGAGGGTGCTTTTAATGCAGCCTTTGTACCCCAATTTTCTGGTATTTTAGAGCATGAAGGGAAAATAAATGCCAAGGTGTTTGCTGAGCAAGCTTTAGCGGTACTTTTGTGGTCAATGCTAATTTTTGTTGTTTTTTTTCAGATTATGATGCCGTATTTAATGGTAGGGTTTGCGCCGGGTTTTAAGAATAATACGGAGCAATTTGATCTTGCTATTCTTTTAACTCGAATTACATTCCCTTATTTACTATTTATTTCCTTAGCGTCTTTGATGTCTGGAGTATTAAATTCGCTCGGTAAATTTGCCGCAGCCGCAGCTACGCCGATTTTACTGAATATTTGCTTAATAAGTTCCTTAGTAATACTTTCTAAACATACGGAGACACCGGCTCACGCCTTGGCTTGGGGTGTGTCCGTTGCAGGTATTTTACAGCTTGTTTGGTTGTTGCTTAATTGCGGCTGGGCAGGTTTTTGGTTGCGCTTAATAAGGCCGCGCTTTACGGACAATATCCGAAAAATGTTTCGCCGAATTTTGCCAGTGGCAATTGGTGCAGGCGTTTATCAAGCTAGTCTGCTGATTGATACTATCATAGCATCTCTATTACCATCTGGTTCGATCTCTTTTTTGTTTTTTGCTGACCGAGTTAACCAGCTGCCGCTTGGTGTTGTTGGTGTTGCGGTTGGTACAGCTTTATTACCATTAATGTCCCGCCAGTTGGGTGCTGCAGATTATAAGGGCGCACTCGAGAGCCAGAACCGTGCAGTTGAATTTTCCCTTTTTCTAACACTTCCAGCAACCGTCGCCTTAGTAGTACTTGCTCAACCTATTATTTCAGTGTTATTCGAACGTGGGGCATTTGACACGGCATCAGTTAAAGCTACCGGAGATACGCTTGCGATGTATGCCCTCGGTTTGCCCGCATATGTTATGGTTAAGGCTCTGGTGCCTGGTTTTTTTGCTCGAGAAGATACAGTTACACCAGTTAAAATTGCAGCTTTTGCATTATTAATAAATCTAGTTTTAAACCTTATTTTAATGGGCCCATTTATGCATCTAGGAATTGCAATTGCGACGGCGATCTCGGCATGGTGCAATGTACTGGCCTTAGCCTTTATATTGAAGCGGCGAGGATATTTTACTTTAGATTCAAGAAATCTCGTTCGTTTACCGCGGATGGTAGTGGCAAGCTTCATAATGGGGGCTGTGATTTTTTTTAGCGTGCTATTTTTTAACAATTTTTTAACTTATGGAATATCGGTTAAATTTATTTCTGTGGCTATTCTTGTCTTTGGTGGTCTAATAATCTATTGCTCCCTTGTTTTTTTATTTGGTGCGGTTAAGTGGAATGAGCTCAAGCAAATATATCAACGTAAAGCCACTTGACCTCTTTTGGCCGGAACGCCATAACGCCCAAATTTATAAAACTTAACTACTAACTTTTGAAGTTATATTGGGATAAAAAATATGAGCCGTATTTTTTCAGGCATTCAGCCCACAGGGGATCTCCATTTGGGTAATTACCTTGGTGCACTACGTAACTGGGTGGCTCTTCAAAAAGAACATGAATGTATTTATTGTATAGTTGATTTGCACGCAATAACCGTATGGCAAGACCCTAAAGGCTTGGCGTTGAACACTCGCGAAGTGACGGCCGGATTGATAGCATCTGGTCTAGACCCAAAGAAAAATATAATTTTTAATCAAAGCGCGGTCAGTGCCCATGCCGAACTAGCTTGGGTTTTTAACTGTATCGCGCGCCTGGGTTGGCTCAACCGTATGACTCAGTTTAAAGAAAAAGCAGGTGAACAAAAAGAAAATGCCTCAGTGGGACTTTATATATATCCAAACCTAATGGCGGCTGATATTTTGCTTTATAAGGCAAATTATGTGCCCGTTGGAGAAGATCAAAAACAACACATAGAGTTGGCACGTGATATTGCCCAAAAATTTAATAATAATTATAAAACTGAGTTGTTTCCAATGCCTGAGCCAATGATCCTTGGTGAGGCCACCCGAGTTATGTCGCTTAAAGACGGTTCAAATAAAATGAGTAAATCAGATCCATCTGAGAACTCACGCATAAATATGACTGATGGTCCAGATGAAATTTCCCGTAAAATAAAAAAGGCAACCTCGGATAGTGAGCTTTTACCAGGCGATCCTAAAGATTTATTAAGTCGTCCAGAGGCCAGGAACCTTTGTGCAATATATGCTGCGTTATCAAATAAAAATATTTCTGCGGTTTGCATCGAATTTGAAGGGAAACAATTTTCTGTTTTTAAGAGCGCTCTTACAGAGTTAGCGGTTTCTGTCATGGGACCAATTGGGGTCGAAATGGCACGTCTAGTTTCGGATCAAGGTTATTTAGATAGTGTTTTAAAAGATGGTGCGGAACGGTCACGTGTGATTTCTAATAAGGTGTTATCGGAAGTCTACGATGTAGTAGGTTTTTTAAAAACATAACATTAACCATCACAATACAGATTGTTAATTAACATGATTCGCTTTGAATTTTTGCTAACTCTATATGTTTAGATAAATTTATTTTAATCCAAAAAGTAGCTATTAGGAGTAACTGCTTGTCTCTGAAGTATTATTTTTTAGGTTTAAGTAAAAATATAATTACAGCTGGTATTAAACTGTTATTTAAAGGTAGACTCTACAATACACCATATTACAAAGTTGTAATAAATACTCGTAGGCGCATTTATTTCATAATCAGTAAAAAGCCCCTTTGTTTGAATTTCTATAGGAATTATTTAGGGAGTTACTCTCGACGTGAAGCGTTTTGAAAAAACAATCATAGCTTTTTTTGGTGTTTGCGGCATATCTTTATTGATTGTTGCGACTAATATATCTCACAGTACGATATATAAATCGCCAAAAGCAAATTTTGCCAAAGCGGCTATAGGGACTGATACTGCTTTGAGCAATATTTTTAGCTCTTTAAAAAGCAACAACACAAATACCCATAAATATCTAACTGTTAGCGCCTTATCTGAAAAATTCACCATTTTGGACTATGACTTTGGAAATATTCTTGATGCAGGTGCAACGGTTCCGCGAATTTTAGTTATCAATATGCCTCGCGATATTTGGAAAATAAAAACTCCAGCAGATCGAAAGCTTGTTTTTTTTAAAACAATTTTGCCATTGGTCCTTGAAGCAAATAAATATATTTTACAAGATCGTGCGCGTCTTTTGCGAATAAAAAATGAGAAATCAAAAACCGGCAAAGTTTCTGTGACAGACAGGTTGTGGCTGGCAGGTTTGTTTGAAAGTTATGAGGTGGAACGAGATAATATTTCTGAATTACTCAGCCGCGTAGATATTATACCCCCATCGATAGCGTTAGCTCAAGCAGCTGAAGAAAGCGGTTGGGGAACTTCGCGGTTTGTTCTTGAAGGTAACGCGCTGTTTGGCCAGCATACGTCTGGAACTAAATACTCATTGGTGCCTAAGGATCGTGAAAAAGGAAAGCGCCATAACATCCGTGCGTTTGCCACCTTATTGGATGCGGTTCGATCCTATGCTAGAAATTTGAACATCCACAGAGCTTATCAAACGTTTCGAAATACACGCCAATTATTTCGTAAAAATGGTTATGAGATAATCGGCGAAAAATTAGTTTCAAAGCTTACTAGTTATTCCGAACGGGGTGAGAAGTATGTGCGTACGATTCGGTCAATTATAAACCTAAACCGGCTTAAAAATTTAGATAAAGCGAAAATACAGGCAGATTTTGTTATTAAAAAACCAACACAGTAGATTGAACCTTAATTTAGCCGCTAACTTATAATTATTTTGCTACTTTAAATTAAGGTACCACGAAAAGGCGACCAAGCCAGCGCCACCTTTTGTTTGGGCCCGGTAACGTGCAGTTAATTCGTGTACGCCCTTTTGGAAAAGGTTTGATCATTCTAATCTCAATCCGATGATCTATGCGCTCGATACGAAGGCGCCCTTCATTTGTAGAAAAACAAGATAGCCGATTAAGATTTTTAATAGATAAACTTACCGTAAAACCAAAATCAGGCGGATTGTGTGTTTTAATCATGGGATCTGCAGGAGTGATATCTTTAACTGGTAACGGCAAGGCATTCAAAATTAACCGCAAACGCTCTAGACCGCCATAGTTTTCATTTAGAGAGAATCTTGGGATATATTTAAAATCTGTTGATGGATTTACAACCCCGGAATGTTGGCCAAACGCCATTTTATAGCCAGCTTTAATAACTTGTTTTTGGATATTTGTGCTAGCCTCGCCAAACGGGTAAGCAAATAAATATGGAACGTGACCAATTTCTTTGAATATACGAGAGTTCGAGTTCAAAAGTTCAAACTGGTTACGCTTATTTTCAGAAGTTGGCATGTGATTATGTGAAGTTGTGTGTGCGCCGATCTCTACACCACCTTTTTTTAGAGCTCTAATTTGATCCCAGCTCATATAATTGGCGGAACCACGGTCAATTGGAGCTGTTGCAATAAACACTGTAAAGGGTAAACCAGCTTTTTTAAACTTTGGCCACGCGTGGGTGTAAACGGATAGGTATCCATCATCAACGGTGATGCCAATAGTTCGATCGGGCAAATTTTTACCTCCTTGTATTGCATTGATAATATTTTTGACTGGTAGGACATTGTAGTCTTTGCTTGAAAGCTCAGAGATATGTTTATCAAGTTGCTTTAGAGTAATGCTTGTTGATGGATAGTTTGCTTCACCGAAACGATGATACATAAGAATTGTAGCTGAACTATCAGCTTCAGCATTAGTAGAAAAAAAAACTAAGGCGTTTACGACTAAATTAATTAGTAATAAAATATTTAAAAACTTTATCTGTATATAATTCATAGAATTAAATCTGGTCTATCCTGCTCATCATAGGTGTGTCTAAGATCGAATCATTCAATAAAGGTAGCCTCCGTGAATTAAAAAGTTGGTAGTGCCACCACTCATTTCTATAAAAATCCCATCCAGCTGTTGTCATTATTCCCATAAGAAGTGTCCGATTGCGTTGAGCCTCGGCGCTAATTTGCATATTTCCATGGTGTGAGCGAGTTGTAAATGCATCGAATGTAGTTCCCATTTCTAAGGCCTCACCATTTAAATTTACGAGTGTTAAGTCAATTGCTGCACCTCGAGAATGGGGGGAACCACGATGCGGATCAGCAAGAAAATTAGGATCAGGTGTATGTTTCCATAAAACCCACTGTGCTTCAGAAGGCCGGAAAGCATCAAAAATTCTTAACTTTAAAGAGAATGTGGCCGCAAGTTTAATGGCTTTACACAATAAATTTTCAGCGTCAGGGTGGAGATAACAACCGGCTCTACGATACACAGGCTTGCCTGTAAAATTATTAGCTGTTGCGTATTTAATTAAAATTTCAACGCTATGGGTTTCTGGTAAAATTTCTATCAATATCATTTTATGACTTTAATCCGGACCAGTTAATTCGGCTCTGTATTTTTTGTTATTGATACTATAGGACATAACTTTAAAGTATAATTAAATGGGGATTGCTACAATGGGTATGAACAAATGAAGGATTTAGAATGTCGTTGAAGGTGTTGGCATTTGATACTGCGACATCTTCTTGCGCTATAACAATTTGGCAAAATCATCAAATTTTAGCTGAGAAGCAACAATTTATCGACCGCGGTCACGCTGAAATTTTAGTTCCTTTGATTGAAGCTGTGTTGTTTGAAGCCAATTTAAGTTATCAGGAACTTGACTTACTAGCAGTTACAACTGGCCCCGGCGCGTTCACTGGTATACGGATTGGTTTGGCAACTGCTCGTAGCTTGGCAATTGTATGTAATTTACCTTTGATTGGCATCACAAATTTTGAAGCTTTAGTTAATGCAACACCAAAACCTGAGAGGCTAGGTTGTAAGATCCTTGTCGTTTTAGAAACAAAGCGATCAGATTTCTATATTTGTATGTATGATGAAAACCTGTCTGTTGTGGTAGAGCCCAAAACTGTTGACGGACCTGGGTTAGGGTCATTAGTGCAGAAAGGCACCCTTTTGTTGACAGGCGATGCAATTGAGCGTGCACTGCCGTTCTTGCGGGTGCCGGGCCTTCGAGTTGTCAAATCAACGTCTGAATATTATGTTAATCCAGGAATTGTTGCAGAGTTGGCCGCGGGTATAATGGGTTCGGGTTTAGTGTTGGAAAAGCCCCTGCCATTTTATCTTAAACCTCCGGACGTAAACTTACCCAGCACGCTAAAAATTTTTAGAGCTTAAAAAAAATAGATGCAGTAAAATGGATAATTTAACTAACTCTTGTGTTGAGTTTTTCGAAATTTCAACCCTTTATGCGGAGACCCTGGCTGTAGCTCATGCTAGATGTTTTGAGATCTCTTGGTCGTCTAAAGATTTTTATGAGCTTCTGAATTTGCCAACAGTTTTTGGATTTATTGCTCACATAGTGAAAAAAAATTCAAATATGTCTGATATTTTTTTGAGAACGAAGACCAATAAAAACAGCCGGGTTGTTGGGGGTTTCGTTCTTTGCTCAGTGGCTCGAGATCAATGTGAGATCCTTACAATTTGCGTCTCGCCAGAATGGCGTCGCAGAGGGCTAGCTATTAATTTGATGAAAAATGTGATAACACGAGCAAAAAATATTGGTGTAAGGGAGATTTTTTTGGAAGTTGCAGAAAACAATAAAATCGCTTGTAACTTATACATTAATCAAGGTTTTAAAGAGTTCGGAAGGCGGAACCGATATTATCGACAAAAAAAAGCGGGTCGATGCAATCCAGCTATCCAAAATTATATGTTGCTAAATTTATTAAAAAATAGCTATTTTACTGGGCTTTTTCAGTTGAATAATTCAATTAAATATTACTACAATGGTAGGTAAAAGTTTAAATCGA
The DNA here is from genome assembly GCA_012960465.1 of Rhodospirillales bacterium. Lineage (GTDB taxonomy): Bacteria > Pseudomonadota > Alphaproteobacteria > Rhodospirillales > UBA2165 > TMED23. Next base: position 60,088 of record DUBF01000088.1, read on the forward strand.
GCGTTCGTTTGGTGTTAATTAACCAACAGTTGCAGCACTCACTTATTTTGATGAAGGCTTGATAGACCTTGATTCAGTGATATCATTTACAGGGGTTTAATTTTTTATAATAATTAGGGAAGAATTATACACATTGATGGGTCAGGAAAATACTACGAAATTAGAGCAGCTTTGCATTGAACGCGGTATGAAGATGACAGAACAAAGGCGTATTATTGCGCGGGTATTGTCAGATGCAGATGACCATCCAGATGTTGAGGATCTCTATCAGCGTTCTGTTAAACTTGATCCAAAAATTAGTATAGCAACGGTTTATCGAACTGTACGTCTTTTTGAAGAAGCAGGGTTGTTAGATAGGCATGATTTTGGTGATGGCCGATCACGTTATGAACAAGCGAGCGATGACCACCACGACCATTTGGTTGATGTCCAGTCAGGTGCAATCATTGAGTTTCATGATGAGGAAGTTGAAGAATTGCAGCGCCAGATTGCGGCGCGTTTAGGCTACAGTCTTATTGGGCATCGGATGGAGTTATATGGTGTGGAATTAAAAGATGTTTTAAAAAAACCGGGATCTAAATGAATAAAATGATCTATAGCTCATGTATATCCGACACGGCTGTAAAGTTGTCGCTTGACTAAAAAGGTCCATATTAAAACATTTGGCTGTCAAATGAATGTTTACGATTCGGATCGGATGGCAGATGTCTTAGCCCCTATTGGCTACGTTGTTACTGATAAACCTGATAATGCGGATATGATTATTATAAACACATGTCATATACGAGAGCAGGCTTCGGAAAAGCTTTTTTCTGAGTTGGGTCGGTTACAAAACATCAAGTCAAAACGTTGTGATACCGGCAAGGCAACTGTTATTGCGGTTGCTGGTTGTGTTGCCCAGGCAGCGGGTGCTGAGATTTTAAAACGAGCTCCGTACGTCGATATTGTATTGGGACCGCAGACGTACCATAGGCTGCCAAAAATGGTAGCGTATGCAACGCGACTAGGTGAAAAAAAAATAAATAAAAGTTTGTTAGATATTGAATTTCCGGAAAAAACTAAATTTGACTTTTTACCAAATGTTACTGCTAAAGGTTCATCTGCTTTTTTATCAATCCAGGAAGGGTGTGATAAATTTTGTGCTTTTTGCGTAGTGCCATATACACGAGGAGCAGAATACTCCCGATCAGTTGATGATATTATTTTTGAAGCAAAGAGCTTGGCAAGTGAAGGCGTCAAAGAGCTTACTCTTTTAGGGCAAAATGTTAATGCTTATCATGGTAAAAAAACTAAAGGTCATACTGGTAATGAAGTTGGTCTGGGCTACCTAATTCGTTCTCTTTCAGGAGTTGATGGCATTGAACGGCTGCGCTACATGACATCTCATCCCCTTGACATGGATGATGATTTGATTTCTGCTCATGGAGAAGTTGCATCTCTTATGCCGTTTTTACATTTACCAGTTCAATCGGGTTCTGACCGTATTTTAAACAGGATGAATCGCCGCCACAAGGTAGCCGATTATCACCGTATTATTGATAAACTTTTGATGCAACGCCCTGAGCTTAAATTTTCGTCTGATTTTATTGTTGGGTTTCCAGGGGAAAATGATCAAGATTTTGAAAATACGTTGAAACTGGTTCGTGAGATTAAATTTCTTCAATCTTATTCATTTAAATATAGCTCGCGCCCCGGAACCCCGGGGGCATTGATGGATAAGCAAGTCCCCGAACATATTAAAGGCGAACGTTTGTCTGTTTTGCAGGATTTATTAACGCAACACCAGACTGCTTTTAACCAAGAGAGTGTTGGGGAAATAATGCCTATTTTATTTGATCGTAGAGGCCGCAAGACGAATCAAATCGTTGGGCGCTCCCCGTTTATGCAGCCCGTTCACGTGAAAGCTTCAAACGAATATTTTGGCCAAATTGTTGATGTTAGCTTGCTTACCGCAACCTCTAACAGTTTAAGTGGTGAAATTTTTTTAAACGACAAATTGTCGCAAAATTTAGACAATCTTTCTTTTAATGCTGAAAGAAATTGTGTGTGAGCTCAAGTTATTCGAAAATAACAAAGGCTAAAAAAACGCTTAAAGAGAAAACCCTTAAGGGACAATTTTTGAGCCTTAAAATACAAGATACAAAGCTTCCAATGGAATTTGACGATAATACATTGTTGCCATTATTGTTTGGTGAACACAACATTCATTTGGTTAGTGTCGAAAACAAACTTGACGTTGTTCTGCATACTAGAGGTAATACGCTAGTAATTTTAGGTTCTAAAGACCAGGTTAAGGTTGCTCACAAAGTTATAACTAATCTTTATGCTCAGGCTAAAAACGGGCGGAAGATAGATTCTGCAGATGTAGATGGGGTATTGAGGATGGCGAGCTTAAATATCAATAGTAAGGTGTTAGAGAATATAAATACCGCTACTATCAAAACACAGAAGCGCAATATTAGTCCTCGTTCGTCCCAGCAAGCGGCCTATCTTGATGCAATTAGTGAATATGATTTGGTTTTTGGATTAGGACCAGCTGGAACAGGTAAAACATACTTGGCTGTTGCTAAGGGAGTTGAAGCTTTGATCACAGGGAAAGTGGATCGTATTATATTGTCTCGTCCAGCAGTGGAGGCCGGCGAGCATTTAGGTTTTTTACCCGGTGACATGCGGGAAAAAGTTGATCCTTATTTACGCCCTCTCTATGATGCCCTCTTTGACATGTTACCAGAAAACCAGGTTGCCAAGAAATTAGAAAATGGAGAAATTGAAATCGCCCCACTCGCTTTCATGAGAGGGCGAACTCTATCTGATGCATTCGTGATTTTAGATGAGGCACAAAATACCACGTCTGTTCAAATGAAAATGTTTCTAACCCGACTTGGTGAAAATGCTTCAATGGTAATTACTGGAGATCTTAGCCAAGTTGATTTGCCCTCTGGGACGCGGTCTGGCTTGCGTGATGCCGTCGAGACTTTGGGCGATGTTAGGGGGGTATCTTTTGTCCATTATACAGAGTTAGATGTTGTTCGGCACCCCCTTGTGTCTAGGATTATTAAAGCTTATGAGAAAAACACTTCTGGAAATCAATATGTTAAGCCTCGGGGTTGATTGAGAAATAGTATTGTGAAAACTATGTCCACCAATGTGATTACCAACGTTCAGTTAAAAAGTGTACAATGGAAAGTGCGGTTAGTTGATGTGGAAAGCCTTTGCCAAGTAGCGGCTTCAGCTGTTTGGCAAGCAGCCTTTGAATCTGATAAAATATTTGAAGTAACTATAGCGCTTGCTGATAATGTCATGGTCCAAGAACTCAATCTTAAATATCGCAATCAAAATAAACCAACGAATGTTTTGTCTTTTCCTTCTGATTTCGATGAGGGAACTGTGTATGGAGACATACCTACTTTAGGCGATGTTGTCGTCGCTTTTGAGACGGCGAAAGCCGAGGCCCCTCAGCATTTGTCTGACCATTTAAGTCATCTCGTAGTTCATGGCTGTCTCCATTTGCTGGGCTATAATCATGACGATGACGAAGGGGCAAATGAAATGGAGATCCTGGAAATTAAAATTTTAGCAGGCTTAGGAATTAAAAACCCTTATGGTTCGGAATATCTTTTTTTGATGAATTAAGTTTGTAAAACTATAAATTAGTTGGGTGTCTGAAGTTAGTCAAAATATAAACCTTTAAGGTGTTGTTGAGAACTGAATGATTAAAAATAATAGTGGTTCAATATTCATAAAAACATTGATCCAAAGTTGGCGCAAAATAGTATTGGAAATTTTTGAACCACTGAAAAGCCGGTGGTTAAGATTTACAAGACCGCTTAATATTGAAGACCCTGTGCGTGAAGCTATTGAAGATTTGATTGAAGACAGTGAAAGTAATGCAACTCTTCTTGAAATTGAAGAGCGCAATTTATTGTCTAATATTTTGAGACTTAAAGATAAGGCTGTCTCAGATGTTATGGTGCCTCGAGCTGATATTTCAGCTTTGGATGTTGATGCGTCTTTTGTCGATTTAATAGAACTGATTAATAATGAGTCTCATTCTAGAGTGCCAATTTTTCAAGAAGCCTTAGATGATGCAATTGGTATGGTGCATATTAAAGACGTTATGGCTGCTCATTCATTATTTAAGGTTGCTGATCAGAAAAATGACACCGAGAATTTGCATTTACGTAATATTATGCGGGATATCCTATTTGTTTCCCCATCAATGCAAGTGCTAGAGCTTTTGCTTGAAATGCGGGTTAAACGGATTCACATGGCTTTAGTTGTTGATGAGTTTGGTGGCGTTGATGGTTTGGTTACAATTGAGGATTTGGTTGAAGAAATTGTCGGCGAAATTGAAGATGAGCATGATCAAGATGAGGACCCACAGTTGTTTTTAAAGCCTGACGGTTCTATTGAAGCTGATGCCCGTGTTTTGATTAAAAGTTTTGAGGAAACAGTCGGCAAGGTGGTCACTGAAGATGAGCGGATAGAGTTTGATACACTCGGTGGTTTAGTTTTTTCGCTTGCTGGCCGGGTGCCAATCCGGGGTGAGCTTGTGCGGCATTCCTGTGGTATGGAAATTGAAATTGTTGATGCCGATCCTAGGCGCATAAAAAGTATTCGCATACGTGGTTTGGAATTTGACTTACTTTCAAACACAAAGGATAACGCAGAAAAAAATAGTAGTGATCTGTCCGTGACCCCGTGATTATGATTTCTGTATTTGAAAATTGGCGTAATCGCGCATTATTAGTCCGAGGATGGCGCCGTGTTATCCTTTTATTTTTATTGGGCGCATTTAGTGTGTTTGCCTTGCCTCCCGTTCATTTTATTTTGGCCCTAGCCCCTGCTTTTGTTGGCTTGATTTGGCTGCTTGATGGATCTACTAGAGAGGGTACAGAAAATTGGGGTTATTATTTGAAGCAATTTTCTTGTAATAGTGCATTTGCAACTGGTTGGTGGTTTGGGCTCGGTTTTTTTGCTGCCGGACTTTATTGGATTTCTTTTTCTTTTTTGGTTGATGCTCAAAAGTTTGGGTGGATGATACCAATTGTAATTTTTGTATTATCTGCTTTTTTTGCTGTTTATATAGGGCTGGTCACCTTCCTATCATATAATTTATCCCAACCTGGACTACGCCGTGTGCTTTATATCGTTGTTTTTTGGGTTATTTTTGAGTGGGTGCGGAGTTGGTTGTTCACGGGGTTTCCGTGGAATCTCCTGGGTTCTGTCTGGACCTTTAATGAGGCAATTATGCAGTTTGCTTCTGTATTTGGTGTATTAGGGCTGAGTTTGGTAACTGTTGGGGTGGCATCAGCTTTTTCTTTTTTAGGCTATACTGATAAATCTATTCGATTTAAAATTATGGGTTTGAGTCTACCTTTGATATTATTAGCTATTATTTGGGCTGGTGGTTCTTGGCGTTTGCTGGGGGTCGAAACTAAGTTTGTAGATGATGTTTTACTCCGCCTTGTGCAACCTAATATATTACAAAAGGATAAATGGAAGGCGCAATTAAGGGGCAAACATTTAGATAATCTTCTCGCATTAAGTTCGGCTCCGATGAAGTATGGCAAGTCTGAGCGACCTACACATATTATTTGGCCAGAGACAGCGACCCCATTTGTACTGGATAGGAATAATTCAGCGTTGAGGGTTATTGCACAAATTATACCCCCAAAGGGAGCCTTGCTGACAGGTTCCCCGCGCAGAACTAGTATAAATAAAACTACGACTAAACTATGGAATAGTCTGCATATAGTCGGGCCTGATGCAAAAATTTTAGCAACATATGATAAATTTCACTTAGTGCCATTTGGCGAATATGTTCCTTTCCGTAAATATTTAAATAATTTTTTACCTCTTATAAAATTGACAGAAGGTCGTGTCGATTTTTCTAGCGGTCCGGGACAACGGACTATAACTGTGCCGGGGGCACCGCGGGTAAGTCCTTTAATTTGTTACGAAGTAATATTTTCTGGGGCTGTAACATCATCAGATAAAAGGGATATGCCCCAACCTGAATGGCTTTTAAATATTACTAACGATGCATGGTTTGGAGTGTCGAGTGGGCCTTATCAACATCTAGCCGCAGCTCAACTTCGCGCAGTTGAAGAGGGTTTGCCTCTCGTCCGTGTGGCTAATACAGGAATTTCCGCAGTTATTGATGGGTATGGTAGAATTCAAAAGGCATCTAATTTAAATGAGCGTACTTACATTGATGCCCCCTTGCCAATGCCACTAAAAACCCCAACTTTTTTTTCAAAAACCAAGGCGGCTGGTGTTTTGCTACTTGTTTTTTCCCTAATTATTTTTTCGCGGTTTAGATGGTTTACATAAATATTTTTATCTATGTTTCTATTTACACCTTTTAAAGTTTTAGGTGAGCAGGCTTTTTGTAGTGGGACTATCATGATTACTTGGTGTATTAGAATAGATAAACCCTCGTAAAATAGTTGTTTCTTTTAATGCCACACCGAAGGCCGGATTGTTGATGATAATATAATTTTTTGGGGATAAATCCCAATGATTGCGGAGTTTTTCAATTAAATTTTAGTTTTATATTGTATTGTTGATTGTGCTTGACGCTATCTGCAAACATTGCGACAAACTTATTTAAAATTTAGTTCTGTCCATTAGTTTTATTTCGGACCAGTTGGGCCGAAAAGGGAGATAATGTCCGTGTCTAAAGTAAATTATCTTTTCACCAGTGAATCGGTTTCTGAAGGTCATCCGGATAAAGTCAGTGACAGGGTTTCTGATGCAATTGTTGATACTTTTTTAGCAGCAGACCCTTTTTCACGTGTCGCGGTTGAAACACTTTGCACAACAAATCGTATTGTTCTTGCTGGTGAAGTCCGCGGACCGGATAGTGTAACCCATAAAGTAATGGAAGAGGCTGCCAGAGAAGCCGTTAAAGATATTGGTTATGAACAAAGCGGTTTCCACTGGGCTGAAATGGATGTTGCGGTTCATGTTCATGCACAATCTACAGATATTGCTCGGGGTGTTGATGCGGTAGGCAACAAGGATGAAGGAGCCGGTGATCAGGGGATCATGTTTGGATATGCATGTCGGGAAACCGACGTATTAATGCCAGCCCCAATTCATTATTCTCACGCAATTTTGGAAGTTCTTGCTAAAGCTAGGCACTTAGGGGAAATTTCGGGGTTAGGCCCCGATTCTAAGAGCCAAATTACTTTGAAGTATGAAAATGGTAAACCGGTTGGTGCGACGTCTGTGGTTGTATCGACGCAACATGACGGTGACTTGGATCAAGCTGCCGTAAAGGAGATTGTAAGACCTTACGTTGAGGAGGTTTTGCCTGATGGTTGGATGTGTCCGGAAGAAGAGTTTTACGTAAATCCAACAGGTCTATTTGTAATTGGTGGGCCTGATGGTGATGCGGGGTTAACGGGTCGAAAAATAATTGTTGACACTTACGGTGGGGCTGCACCCCATGGCGGCGGTGCATTTTCAGGAAAAGATCCTACAAAGGTTGATCGCTCTGCTGCTTACGCGGCAAGATACTTGGCAAAAAATGTTGTTGCAGCTAAATTGGCTGAAAAATGCACTATACAGCTGGCCTATGCCATTGGAGTTTCAAAACCACTCTCTCTTTATGTTGATACTGCTGGAACGGGTTTGATTGATGAAGAAAAGTTGGCTAAAGCTCTTCAAGAAGTTATGGACTTGAGCCCTCGTGGAATTCGTGAACACCTGCAATTAAGTCGCCCAATTTACGCCCGCACGTCGGCTTACGGTCATTTTGGGCGTCAACCAGATACAGATGGGGGTTTTTCATGGGAAAAAGAAGATCTCGTTGAGCCTCTAAAAGCTGTTTTATAAGGAACCAGTAATTATTTGAGCTATGATAAAAGATAAAAGCTCTTTCTCAAATAAACATCAATTTTATGGAAGACGAAAGGGATATTCATTAAGTCTACTACGAAAAAATTTATTGAATGAACTGCTTCCAAAATTATTAATTGATACAGAAAGTTCTAGTTTAATTATACCCTCCCTGTATTTTAAAAAAAATAATGAGATTTGGTTAGAAATTGGTTTTGGTGCTGGCGAACATTTGGCAGCCCAGGCGGCAAGGTATCCTGATGTTGGTTTTATCGGATGTGAACCATATGTTAATGGTGTTGCTAAACTGCTCTCTGAAATAAAAAAAAAGTCGTTAAACAACATTCGTCTACACAATGATGATGCAAGACTTCTGTTGGAAAAATTAGCGCCCGCTTCGATTAATAAAGTTTTTGTTTTGTTTTCTGATCCATGGCCAAAAAAACGACATAATCGTCGAAGATTTATTAATTATGAGAATTTAAATGCACTTTCGAGAGTTATGAAGAACTTTGCAAATCTGAGATTTGCTACCGACGATATGGGTTTTGCCCGATGGGCGTTAAGCATGTTTTATCAACACCCAGATTTTCATTGGTTAGTGGATGGTCCAGAGGATTGGCGCAATCGTTATGTTGATGCTCTTTCGACGCGTTATGAAAAGAAAGCTATAAAACGAGGCCAAAAATGTGTTTATTTAACCTTTCAACGTTGTGCTCGCAATTAATGGTGACCTTTGGAATTAAGAAAAAGCTTGTATTTTTTGGTTTTAGGAGTGATATTTGATTACATTCTTGAATGATTCTGGATATATAGAAATTCTAGGGGTGGGCTCGCGGGCCCACTTTTTTGCATTTTAGGGCTTTGTTTCGGAGTGTTTGTTATTAATGCGTGGCCAGATAGGTAAATGTAAGTTAATGAACGAAGACCTTAAAATTAAACAGTTGATTGTTCCTATAATAAACAGTCTTGGATATGATCTCGTTCGGATTCAAATTTGCGATGAAAAGACCAAAACGGTGCAAATTATGGTTGAACGGCTAGACGAAGCAGATTTAACTGTAGAAGATTGCTCTATAATCTCTAAAGAGATTTCGGTAATCTTAGATATTAATGATCCTATAAGTGGGAATTATTTGTTAGAAGTGAGTTCGCCGGGGATTGATCGTCCTTTGTTGCGACTTAAAGATTTTGAGAAATATGCCGGATTTCATGCCCGTGTTGACATGAATATTATGTTTGAAGGCCGTAAAAAATTTAGGGGAAAGTTAGCTGGAATTGAAGGTAAAAATATTAGAATAAGAGTAAAAGAAGAAACATATGTGTTGCCGTTTGATGAAATTCAAAAGGCAAAGTTATTGTTGACCCAAGAGCTGCTAAATGCAGCGACACAGAACTAATTAGGTTTCAAAGCTATAGGTTAAAGAATTATGGATACGAATACAGAATCAAAAATGATATATACGCACCCTGAGCTTCTTTTGGTGGCGGATACAGTGGCTCGAGAAAAGGGAATTGAAAAGGAGGAGGTCCTAGAGGCTATGGAGCAGGCAATTCAAAAAGCTGGTCGTTCCAAATACGGTCATGAGCACGATATTCGTGCTGAAATTGACCGTAGCTCTGGAGAAATTAAATTAGCACGTTATGTTGAGGTAGTCGAAGAAGTTGAAAATGAAGTAACGCAAATTACTTTGAAATTGGCTCAAGGAACAAACGTTGACGCTACAATTGGTGAGTTTATTGTTGATCCTTTGCCTCCAATTGATTTTGGTCGTATTGCAGCTCAGACAGCTAAACAGGTTATTGTGCAAAAAGTTAGGGAGGCTGAACGTAAGCGCCAGTTTGCAGAATTCAAAGATCGTATTAGCGAAATTGTTAACGGGGTAGTTAAACGTGTTGAATTTGGTAACGTTATTGTTGATTTGGGTAATCGCGCAGAAGGTATAATCCGCCGTGACGAGTGTATTCCGCGTGAGCATTTTAATAACGGTGATCGGGTGCGATCTTATATCTTTGACGTGAGAGAAGAACAGCGTGGCCCTCAAATTTTCTTGTCTAGAAGCCACCCACAATTTATGGCTAAATTATTTACCCAAGAGGTACCAGAAATTTATGATGGTGTGATTGAAATAAAGTCAGTTGCTCGCGATCCAGGAAGTCGCGCTAAAATAGCCGTTATATCTTCAGATAGCAGTATCGACCCAGTAGGTGCTTGTGTTGGGATGCGAGGTTCGCGGGTACAGGCGGTGGTTGCCGAATTGCAAGGTGAAAAAATTGATATTATTTCTTGGTCTGATCAGCCGGCAAATTTTATCGTTAATGGATTAGCGCCCGCTGAGGTGACTAAAGTAGTATTGGACGAAGAACAAAATCGCATTGAAGTTGTCGTGCCTGACGAGCAGTTGAGCCTAGCAATTGGTCGTCGCGGCCAGAATGTGCGCCTAGCCTCTCAGTTGACGGGTTGGGATATTGATATACTTACAGAAGCTGAAGAATCTGATCGCCGAAATGAAGAATTTAAAACGCGTTCACAATTATTTACTGATAGTTTAGATGTTGATGAAGTGATAGCTCAATTGTTAGTGACTGAAGGATTCTCAACAATAGAAGAAGTTGCTTTTGTTCCGATTGAAGAATTATCAACAATTGAGGGGTTTGATGAGACTTTGGCATCTGAATTACATAATCGTGGTCGACAATTTTTAGAACAGAAAGAAGTTGAACTAACAGAAGTGCGTAAAAAAGCCGGTGTAAGTGATGAAATTGCTGATATTCCCGGGTTGAGCGGTGAAATGCTTGTTGCTCTAGGTGAAAATGATATTAAATCCCTTGATGATTTAGCTGATCTCGCTAACGATGAGTTGATAGAATTTGTGGGCAAGGTTAATTTAACTGAAGAATGTGCTAATGAAATTATTATGTTAGCGAGGGCTCACTGGTTTGAAGACGAAGTAAATTCTGATGAACCGCTTGCCGAGACGGAGGTTGTCAAGGAAATGAATTCTGATGGTATAGAAGTGGAAAAACCAACGACATGAGTTACTGGTTGTTTAAAGGTCATTAAAAGAGAGGTAAACATTATTAAGATAAATTCCCCAGATCGCAAGTGTATTTTTACGGGAGAGGAACAGCGTAAGTCTAAACTTGTGCGGTTTGTTGTGGGACCTGATAAGGTTGTTGTTCCAGATATACTAGAACGTTTGCCCGGTAGGGGTTTTTGGTTGAAAGCAAGTCGACATATTGTCTTTAATGCGTGTAAAGAAAATGTATTTTCGCGATCTGCTCGTACCTCTGTAACCGTTCCAGAAGATTTAATTGAGCTCGTTGAGAGGTTGTTGAGGCAGCACTGCCTAGATATTTTTGGTCTCGCCTGCAGAGCTGGACAAATGGTTGGAGGGTATGAAAAGGTTAGGTCAGTTTTATTGGCTGAGAATTCGGGAGTTTTGGTTTTTGCTAGTGATGGTGCAGAGGATGGGAAAAATAAAATCAGCAGACTATTACCTGACAATCCAATTATCAATTGTTTTTCTGGTAGTGAGTTGGGTGCTGCTATTGGTATGGGAAGACTGGTTCATGCGGTTATAGCACCCGGGGGTTTTGCTGAAAAATTATTGGGTGAAACATCAAGGTTGTTAGGATTTCAGGAAAACGATCCAATCTATAAACTAAAATAAGTAATTTTAAAATTGCCAAATAATTGGCCTAATAACTATTATAAAAATAAGTAGATGGTTAGACATGACGGATAGTATAAAAAGCAAAGAACAGACGTTGAAAAAGAAGCTCAGCCTTTCGCGGCCGGGTAAACTTGAACTTAAAAAAACAGTTGGGGGCGGTCAGGTCCGCCAGAACTTTTCTCATGGCCGTTCAAAAGTTGTTACGGTTGAGGTTAAAAAGAAGAGAACGTTTGCACCTGGGTCATCAGGAGGTATGACTGAAGTTGTCCCAGAAGCGGCGGATAAAGCGCCCGCCGGGGTCAATGAAGTTCGACCCAAAGAAAGTGTTGTTGAAGAAAAAATTGCTGCGCCAATAGCCTCCCATAATTTAACTGATCGTGAACGGGCTACCCGGGCTCATGCCCTTCACGAGGCCCATAAAGGCGTGGACCAGCACGATAATCAGCCAATATTAGAAGAGCCGCCTAAAATAAAAGAAAAGCCCAAACAAAAAGACATTTCAGAATTTGAACAATCTCGGCAAGCAGCTATTGATCTGGAAGCGGCGGAGGCAGCGGCGGCAAAATCTAATCAGGACAAGGTTATTATCAAAGATGATGATGATGGAGAGAAAAAGAAAACAACAGCCCCAAAACGACCATCTCCTTCGCCTCGGCAGGGTCAGCGACGTAGTCAGGGAAAGCTGACAATTGCTGCGGCTTTAGATGATTCTGAGCGCCAACGTTCTCTGGCGTCCGTTAAACGGCAACGCGCCCGCCAGAAGCGTAAAGAAGGGCCGATTGAGCACGTTAAAATTGTTCGTGAAGTTACTATACCTGAGACAATTTCTGTCCAAGAACTCTCTAATCGTATGGCTGCGAGGGGCGTGGATGTTATTAAAACGCTAATGAAGATTGGCGTCATAGCAAATATGAGTGAGATAATTGATGCTGATACAGCAGAGCTTGTCGTTGAAGAATTTGGTCACACAGTTAATCGGGTTAGTGATTCTGACATTGAAATTGGGTTGGGAGGGCAAGCAGATAGAGAAGAGGATCTTTTTCCAAGGTCTCCAGTTGTAACAGTTATGGGTCATGTTGACCATGGCAAAACTTCTTTATTGGATGTGATGCGTAAGACTAATATTGTTTCGCGAGAAGCCGGCGGTATTACACAACATATTGGAGCGTATCAAACAATAACGGATGGTGGTGAAAAGATCACATTTATTGATACACCTGGACATGAGGCTTTTACTGCTATGCGCGCTCGAGGTGCAGGGGTGACGGACATCATTATACTCGTTGTTGCTGCCGATGATGGAATTATGCCGCAAACTGTTGAAGCCATCAATCACGCAAAATCTTCTGGAGCACCAATAATTGTTGCTATTAATAAAATTGATAAACCTGATGCTGATCCAAATCGGGTGCGCACTCAACTATTGGAGCATGAATTGGTTATGGAAGTCATGGGTGGTGATGTATTAGATGTTGAAGTGTCCGCAATCGAAGGTACAAATATAGATAAGCTGGAAGAAGCGATCGGTCTTCAGGCGGAACTTCTTGACTTAAAATCTAACCCAAACCGTGCCGCGGAGGGTGTGGTTATTGAGTCGCGTATTGAGCAAGGGCGAGGTGTGGTAGCGACTGTTCTTGTGCAGCGCGGCACTTTAGAAATTGGCGATATTTTCGTCGCTGGTTCTGAATCGGGGCGGGTACGCGTTCTGATAAATGATCAGGGAGAAAATATAACTAAGGCGGGTCCGTCTGTTCCTGCTGAGGTGGTTGGTTTTGCTGGTGCTCCCGGCGCTGGCGATAAATTCTTTGTTGTTGAAAGTGAGGCGCGCGCGCGCGAGGTTGCAGAATTTCGAAGTAATAAAAATAGGGGTGCAAAATCAATTGCTGGAAAGCGGGGCACTCTAGAAGAAATGTTTGAATCTATCAAAGCTGGTGAAATTAAAGAATTACCAGTTGTCATAAAAGCGGACGCTCAAGGTTCAGTTGAGGCCATCATTGGTATGTTTGAAAACCTACCGCAAGATGAGGTTCAGGTGCAGGTTCTGCACAAAGGTGTTGGAGGTATAAACGAATCTGATATTACCCTTGCGGGAGCGTCTAGCGCGGCAGTTTTTGGTTTTAATGTAAGAGCTAACCCTCAGGCAAGAGATTTAGCTCGTCAAGATGGAGTTGATATAAGATATTATTCTGTAATTTATGATGTCATTGATGATATCAAAAAACTTCTTGTTGGGATGATGGCTCCAATTGTCCGGGAAACTTTCTTAGGTAATGCCGAAGTTCGCGATGTTTTTAATGTATCTAAAATTGGCAAGGTTGCTGGTTGTTTTATCACCGCTGGTGAAGTAAGACGAGGGGCTGGTGTACGTCTGTTGAGAGATGATGTTGTGATTCATCAAGGGAGCTTATCAACTCTAAAACGTTTTAAGGATGATGTTAACGAAGTAAAAGAAGCACACGAGTGTGGTATGTCTTTTGAAAATTATAACGATCTCAAAGTTGGTGATGTTATTGAGTGTTTTGATATAGTAGAGGAAATCCCAGAAATATAGTATATGCTATAACTGGATGGTCATATGAGCCGAAATTCTTTCCTAACGTCAAAAAAGCCTACTAGTCAGCGACAATTGCGGGTTGGTGAGGAGCTACGTCATGTTTTAGCACAAATTATTCTGCATGGTGAATTGCGCGATCCAGATTTGGAAGGCCTCCCAATTACTATTTCTGAAGTTCGCATATCGCCAGATCTGAGTAATGCGACTGTGTTTGTATCCCAGCTCGGTGGTGGAAGTTCCGATAAAATCGTTCAAGCATTGAATCGAGCAACGCCGTTTTTGCGCCATCAAATAGCAGGGCGCGTTCATTTGCGTCGAATGCCTAACCTAAGTTTTGAGTATGACACTTCCTTTGATTATGCCGAACGTATTGGAAATATTTTGCAAGATGTTAATCAAGAAAAATTATTAAAAGCAACAGATGCAGACCAGTCTGGGGATCAAGACTGAACGATGGTGCGTAAAAATCGTGGCAATCCAGTACATGGATGGCTGGTGATTGATAAAGGTCTAAATATTACCTCAGCTAAGGTCGTCGGCCGAGCTAGAAAGATTCTGAATGCTGCTAAGGTTGGCCATAGTGGTACCCTTGACCCTTTGGCGACTGGCGTGCTTCCTCTAGCTTTTGGCGAAGCAACAAAAACTGTTTCATATATGATGGCGGGTAAAAAGAAGTATAACTTCACTATTTGCTGGGGGTCATCTACTGATACAGATGATGCTCAAGGTGTTGTAATTAAGACCAGTCGTGTCAGGCCTGATAAAGTAAAAATCGAATCTACTTTGCCCCAATTTATAGGAGAGATCCAACAAATTCCACCAATTTATTCTGCAGTTAAAGTCGATGGCAAGCGGGCTTATACACTTGCGCGGGAAGAAAAAACTGTTGAATTGAAACCAAGATCTGTTTTTATTGAGGAATTTAAGCTTGCCGATATGATTGATGCAGACCACACTTCTTTTGAGGTAACATCTGGCAAAGGTGTTTACATTCGTGGTTTAGCCCGAGATATTGCGGTTTACATGGGGACTGTGGGGCATGTTTCGCAACTTCGGCGGACTAGTGTTGGCCCATTTTCAGAAAAAGATGCGATTTCGCTGGATCAATTAGAAGAATTAGGGCATAAAGGCGCCGCTGTAGATATACTACGGCCCGTTGAGTCTGCGCTGGACGACATCCCGGCGTTGGATCTGACTGCGGACGAAGCCCGTCGCCTTAGATGCGGACAACCTATTTCTGCATTTGAAGTGGCTAAGCGAACACCCCTAAACGGAATTGATCCAGGAGCAATCGTTTGTGCCATGGCAGGTGGGAAGGTGGTGGCGTTAGCCAAATTTCAAGGGGGTGAGATTTGTCCGTTCCGTGTTTTAAACTTTTGACAAGATTGGAGTAGATGATGTCGATTACAGCAGAACGAAAGCAAGAGCTCATTTCTGAGTATGCTACAAAAAGCGGAGACACCGGATCCCCTGAGGTACAGGTTGCAATCTTAAGTGAACGCATAAATAATCTTACGGATCATCTTAAAACCCACAACAAAGACCATCACTCTCGTCGTGGATTGTTAATTATGGTTGGGCAGCGGCGCCGTCTTTTGGATTACTTAAATGCGAAGAAAGCTGGGCGGTACCAAAATTTAATCAAACGGCTCGATCTACGTCGTTAATTTAATTAAGCAAATAAAATTAAAACAAGTTGAAGAAAGGTGCTGGTTAAAAGTTCCAACCAGTACTTTTTGTAGTTTACTGTATTGCCCATAGTTGGGATAAATCCAGTTAAAATGATTAATTGGTTGAATGGGTCCTCGATAAAGATTTATGTAATTTAAGGATCTATTTGTACGTATGTCGGATATGTATTTTTGTATGTAGGAAGGAAGATAAAAATGTTTACTGAATTTATGAAAGAAATAAACCTAGGCGGCCGGAAGCTAACTTTTGAGACTGGTAAAATTGCCCGGCAAGCGGACGGCGCTGTCATGGTTACCTATGGTGAGACTAAAGTGTTGTGTACAGCTGTTGGTGCAAAAACGCCTCGTACAGATTTAGACTTTTTCCCTCTCACTGTAAATTATCAAGAAAAAACATTTGCTGCTGGTAAAATTCCTGGAGGCTTTTTTAAGCGTGAAGCGCGGCCTTCAGAGAAAGAAACTCTTACGTCGCGTTTGATTGATCGGCCAATACGCCCATTATTTCATCCGAATTATAAATGTGAAACCCAACTGATTTGTACCGTTCTTGCACATGATTTGGAAAATGATCCCGATATTACAGCGTTAATTGGCACGTCGGCTGCGTTAACAATTTCAGGTATTCCATTTATGGGGCCCATTGGAGCTTCCCGGGTTGGTTATATTGACGGTGAGTATGTGTTGAACCCACCAGTTGATGATATGCCAAATTCGCAGTTAAATCTTGTTGTCGCGGGTACAAGTGAAGGCGTTTTGATGGTCGAGTCTGAAGCCAATGAGTTGTCTGAAGACGTGATGTTGGGTGCTGTAATGTTTGGCCATAAAGCTAATCAAGAGGTAATACAAGCAATAATCGAGCTTGCTCAGGCATGTGCTAAAGAGCCTCGTGAGGTGCCAGAAACGCCCGCAATCGTGGATGATGTGCAAGCGCAAGTCAAAGAACTGGCGGAATCCGGGCTACGGGAAGCTTATGCAATTTCCGAAAAATCCGCGCGTCAAGAGAGCATTGCTGTTGTTAAATCTAATGTAAGCGGAGCTTTTGCCGAGAATGACGAGGCAACCGATATGATTGTTAGCAATGCTTTTAAATCCGTTGAAAAAAGTATTGTCCGAAAAGATCTTATCAAAACCGGTCGGCGCATTGATGGTCGTGATACTAAGACTGTGCGACCTATAGTTTCTGAGGTTGGCACTCTACCACGAGCCCATGGCAGTGCTCTTTTCACCCGAGGCGAAACCCAGGCAATGGTTGTTGCGACGTTGGGTACCGGCCAAGATGAGCAAATAATTGATGGCCTAGATGGAGATTATAGAGAACATTTCTTATTGCATTATAATTTTCCACCTTACTCGGTTGGTGAAGCTGGTCGAATGATGGGCCCGGGCCGACGTGAAATTGGTCATGGTAAATTAGCGTGGAGAGCAATACGACCCGTAATGCCGTCAAAAGAGGACTTTCCTTACACTATTCGAATTGTTTCTGAAATTACTGAGTCTAACGGCTCGTCTTCAATGGCAACAGTTTGTGGAACATCTCTCTCGATGATGGACGCTGGTGTGCCATTGGTACGGCCGGTTGCAGGAATTGCGATGGGTTTAATTAAAGAAGATGATGGCGTTGTCATCCTATCCGATATCTTAGGTGATGAGGATCATCTGGGTGATATGGACTTTAAAGTAGCGGGCACCGAATCGGGAATTACTGCGCTTCAGATGGACATTAAGATCACGTCGATCACTGAAGATATTATGCGTGACGCTGTAGCCCAAGCACGTGATGGTCGGTTGCATATATTAGGTGAAATGGCAAAAGCACTTACCACGGCGCGTGATGGTGTGAGTGATAGTGCTCCGCGTATTACTGTTATGTCTGTTCCAACTGATAAAATTCGTGAAATCATTGGGCCAGGCGGTAAAATGATCCGTGAAATTTGTGAGACAACAGGCGCCAAGATTGATATTGATGATGATGGCACGGTTAAAGTGGCGGCGGTTGATGAGAAGGCGTCTCAGGCAGCGATTGATATGATAAAAAATATTACTGCTGAGCCAGAGGTTGGTGTTATCTATACAGGTAAAGTTGTTAAGACTGTTGATTTTGGTGCATTTGTTAATTTCATGGGCGCGCGAGATGGTTTGGTTCATATTAGCGAACTACGTCCAGAGCGAGTAGAGAAAACCACAGATATTGTGAACGTTGGCGATGAAGTAAAAGTAAAACTGATTGGTGTAGATGATCGTGGTAAAGTAAAGCTTTCGATGAAATCAGTTAATCAGGAAACAGGTGAAGAAATTACTATTTAATAAGGCAAAAAATTACGCTCGTTTGATGTAATTTTGATGTTTACTGGGTGAATATTGAAATAATTTTATTTATTTAGCCCAATGAGTCGTCTTTTATAAATTTGCTACATATATACTCTATTAATAAAATTTTTTAGTAAGATTCTCATGTTTTGCATTAATCGATTATAATCTAATGGGATGTTAATTAAAGAATAGAAGGGATTGAACCATACACCTCAGATTTTCTGATGTAGCATGCGTTCAGTAGCAGAAAATATGGCTGAAAGGCAACTATTTGAACAAAAGAGCAGTTATTCCTACGACGATATAATTTCCTGTGGGAAGGGTAAATTATTTGGTGCCGGTAATGCCCGGCTTCCCCTTCCCCCGATGCTAATGTTTGATCGCATTATTTCGATTACTTCCGATGGTGGTGCTTATGGTAAAGGGGAGGTGGTTGCGGAATTTGATATTAAGTCAGATCTATGGTTTTTTCACTGTCACTTTGAAGGTGATCCGGTGATGCCGGGCTGCCTAGGTCTGGATGCGTTATGGCAATTGGCTGGCTTTTATTTAGGCTGGACTGGTGCAACAGGACGGGGCCGTGCGTTTGGTGCTGGTGAGGTAAAATTTACTGGTATGGTCACACCTAAAGCAAAGCTAGTAACCTATCACATTGATATCAAGCGAGTGATTAATCGCCAAGTTGCTATTGCATTTGCGGATGGACAAATGGAAGTTGATGGTGAAACTTGTTATCAAACAAAGGGACTTCGCGTTGGAACCGTCCCTGCGGAGGTCTAAATAGTTTTAATGAATATACATAGAGTTATGAGGGCGTTATGAGAAGAGCAGTGATTACCGGACTAGGTATTGTTTCCTGCATTGGCAACAATAAAGAAGAGGTTGTCAAATCCCTGAGAGAAGCAAAATCCGGTATTTCCTTCTCAGACGAATTTGCTGAGATGGGATTTCGCAGCCAAGTTTGGGGCAAGCCTAATATTGATGTGACTGAGCATGTTGATAGACGGGAAAGACGTTTTATGGGTGAGGGGGCTGCTTATAACTATATCGCGATGCAGCAAGCTATTGAAGACTCTGGGCTCGGTGAAAACGAGGTTTCGAATGAAGGTACGGGCTTGATTATGGGTTCAGGTGGTCCTTCAGTAATAAATTTAATTGATACTGCTGACACTGCGCGTAAACGAGGGCCTAAAAAGGTTAGTCCGTTTATGGTGCCTAGGACCATGTCTTCTACAAATTCGGCAACTCTGGCGACACCTTTTAAAATCAAGGGCGTCAATTATTCAATTACTTCGGCCTGCTCAACATCTGCCCATTGTATTGGCAATGCTGCTGAAATGATCCAATGGGGTAAACAAGATATTGTGTTTGCTGGTGGCGGAGAAGAGCTTGGCTGGGGTATGTCTGTGATGTTTGATGCAATGCCAGCACTTTCTTCCAGCTATAATGATACACCTGCTACAGCGTCTCGAGCCTTTGATGCAACACGGGATGGTTTTGTTATAGCGGGTGGTGGTGGTGTGGTCGTTGTTGAAGAATATGAGCACGCAAAGGTTCGCGGTGCAAAAATGTATGCTGAAGTGGCAGGTTATGGTGCGACATCGGATGGATATGATATGGTTCAGCCTTCAGGCGAGGGTGCTATTCGTTGTATGCAACAAGCAATGGCAACTGTTAATCTGTCCGTCGATTATATCAACACACACGGAACCTCAACGCCGGTTGGGGACGTGAAAGAGCTCGGTGCTATACGGGAAGTGTTCCATGAGCATAATCGTATTCCTTATTTCAATTCGACTAAATCTCTAACCGGCCATTCGCTTGGTGCAACTGGCGTTCAAGAAGCGATTTATTCGTTGCTGATGATGGATAATAAATTTATTTGTGCTTCGGCTAATATTGAAGAGTTGGAACCAGAAGTTGGTGATATGCCGATTGTTCGCGAGTGCATGGATAACGTTGATATAAGTTGCGCGATGTCAAACAGTTTTGGTTTCGGCGGTACCAACGCGTGTCTTGTTTTTACCGATCCTGAGGCAGCATAGTTATTTATGTCAGATAGTAATGGTATCATGTCTGGTAAGCGGGGCCTTATTATGGGTGTCGCTAATGAACGTTCAATTGCCTGGGGCATTGCGAAAGCTCTAGCGAATGCTGGCGCAGAGCTTGCCTTTACATATCAAGGCGGTGCTTTTGAGAAGCGTCTTAGACCTTTGGCTGAGGGTGTTGGTGCAAATATTGTTTTACCCTGTGATGTCGAGGAAGATGGTAGTTTGAAAACAATCTTTAATCAATTGGCCAAAGATTGGAGCTCGGTCGATTTCATTGTTCACTCTATTGCTTATTCCGACAAGGAAGAACTAAATGGCCGCTACGTTGATACGACGGTCGACAACTTTCTCCGGACAATGAGTATCTCTTGTTTTTCATTTACCTCTGTTGCAAAAGCGGCCTATCCTTTGATGAAGGAGAACGGTGGCAGTCTGATTACGCTGACTTATTATGGCGCAGAACGTGTCTTGCCTAATTATAATGTCATGGGTGTTGCAAAAGCAGCTTTGGAAGCAAGCGTCAGGTATCTCGCTGCAGATCTTGGTCCAGATGGTATCCGTGTCAACGCTTTATCAGCCGGCCCGATGCGGACTCTGGCTGGTAGTGCCATCGGTAGCGCACGTAAAATTTATAACATCACCGAGGCTAATGCACCGCTGCGTCAATCTATTACTTTAGAGCAACTGGGCAGCGCGGCGCTTTATTTGCTCAGTAATATGGGAAGTGGTGTTACAGGTGAAACGCATCACGTTGATGCAGGTTACAACATTGTAGGTATGCCTTATTTGATGAATGACTAAGTCTCAATATAAAAAAAGTAATATTTATATCAATATAAACCTAGATTTATTTTCTATAATTCTTTATCAATTAAGTAAACGCTAAAGAGGTTATAATTTATGAAAAAATTACGCCCGTATAGTCAAGTAATTGATTTTTTGCGAGGTAGTGGTTTGAGGCCGACACGCCAAAGGCTAGCTTTAGCAAAATTGCTATTCGATGGAGATCATCGTCATGTGACAGCTGAGATACTTCATGCTGAAGCATTGGAGGCAGGTGTTCCAGTTTCTTTAGCAACAGTGTATAATGCATTACACCAATTTAATAAAGCAGGGTTGTTGCGTGAGATAGTTGTTGAGGTAGGTCGTAGTTATTTTGATACTAATAATTCTTATCATCACCATATTTTTAACGAAGATAGCCGTGAATTAACAGATATTGAGGCAGGTCAAATCAATTTAACAGGATTGCCGGAGATTGCAGAAGGACAGAAAGTTAGTCGTGTTGATGTGATATTACGCGTTAAAAATAATAACTAAATCATTTAATAACAATAAGTTACATAACTTTCTAGAATTATTAAAATACATTGACTAAGTTTAATTTATCGGCATAATTACAAAGAATCCATTTAGTTCTTACTTTTGTGTTTAGCAATTGAAGTTGCAAAATTATTTTAACTGAAAAAGGAGGGAAGGGTATAATGCCTTCACTTAAAGGATCTGATACAGAACAAAATTTAAAAGATGCGTTTGCTGGTGAATCACAAGCAAACCGCAGGTATTTATACTTTGCACAAAAAGCGGATGTTGAAGGATATAATGATGTTTCAACTGTTTTTCGCTCAACTGCTGAAGGTGAAACTGGTCATGCTCATGGTCATTTAGAATATCTAGAAGAAACCGGTGATCCGG
The DNA here is from genome assembly GCA_012960465.1 of Rhodospirillales bacterium. GTDB lineage: Bacteria > Pseudomonadota > Alphaproteobacteria > Rhodospirillales > UBA2165 > TMED23. The sequence continues at coordinate 81,914 of DUBF01000088.1, forward strand.
CAACAGGTTTGCCTATTGGATCAACGGCTGAAAATTTGGGTGCGGCTGTAGCTGGTGAAACCCATGAATACACTGATATGTATCCGGGTATGGCCAAAACCGCGCGAGAAGAAGGTTTTGACGAAATCGCGGATTGGTTTGAAACACTTGCAAAGGCTGAGAAGTCTCATGCAGGCCGTTTCCAAAAAGCTTTAGACACGCTCGACTAATTTGAACGTGAGCTTAGGCTCGGTCATATAGAAAAATGGGGGATCTTTGTCTGGGTCCCCCATTTTGTTAATTTAAGTTAAAGAAATTTTGTTTATGTACGGATTTTAAGATGTCTGAAGGTAGTTTAGAAGCCCCAACCCGCCACACAATTCCGTGGCAAGAAGCTGAGTTTACAGACCCAGAAAAAATTGATGCTGAACTGCGGCGAGTTTTTGACGTTTGTCACGGGTGTCGACGTTGTTTTAATTTGTGTGATAGTTTTCCACGTTTATTTGATCTTATTGATGAGTCGGAGAGTGGTGAGCTCGATACGGTTGCTAGTAAAGATTTTAAACCAGCAATTGATGCCTGTACGCTTTGCGACATGTGCTTTATGACGAAATGCCCTTATGTACCGCCCCATGAATTTAATATAGATTTTCCCCATTTAATGCTCCGTTACCGGGCAATGGAATTTGGCGAGGGTAAGGTTAGTTTTGCCCATCGTCAAATGACTAAAACGGACCGTAATGGCAAACTTGCTACCCCGGTTGCTGGGCTCGCAAACTGGGTGATCAAGCGGGGAAATGGACTAACCCGCCCACTCATGGAAGCCACGACAGGTATTCATGAAGATGCACATTTGCCGCCTTTTACCAATAAACCTTTCCAAAAACGAACGGCATCCCTTGTCCAAGGAAAAAATGCTCGCAAAGTGGTACTCTATGCAACCTGTTTTGTGAATCATAATAATCCACAAATTGGTGAGGCGGCTCAAGCAATATTGGCTAAAAATGGTGTAGAGACGAAAGTTGTTTATCCGTCTTGCTGCGGTATGCCCCAATTGGAGCAAGGTGATATTGCTCAAGTTGCTAAAAATGCCGAAAGGGTATCCTCTGAACTCGTAAACTGGATAGATAAAGGTTTTGACGTAGTTGCCCTTGTGCCATCATGTGCTCTGATGTTGAAATTTGAATGGCCATTAATTTTACCAAATAATAAAAATGTAATCCGCTTAAGTGAAACGACCTACGATGTAGCTGAATATGTGGTTGATATTGCAAAAAAAGAGGGTCTTGTTGAGGGCCTAAGTAAACTCGATGGTTCAGTCAGTTTGCATATGGCGTGTCATGCTAGAGCACAGAATATGGGTCAAAAAGCTGCGGAGATGTTGCGTCTGATTCCAGACGTAAAGGTTGATGTTGTTGACCGCTGTTCTGGCCATGGCGGATCTTGGGGTATAATGAATGCTAACTTTGAAACGGCTATAAAAATAGGCCGTCCAGCCGCGCGAAAAGCTCTTGAAACTAATGCTAAATATATAGTCTCAGAATGCCCACTTGCCCGAGAACATATAATTCAGGGAATTGAAAAAATAGGTGATCCAAGTAAGGTGAGTATAACGGAGGTTGCACAACATCCAATTCAAATCTTAGCCCAAGCTTATGGAATTAAATAATGAATGCTAAAACAGAACTTACTGTTAAAGATATTCTTGGTGTGGAATCGTATATGAAGGTTCGCCAAGAACGTCGGGTGAAAATATTAAATAAAAAGAAGCTACGCAGAGCAGCAGTTGGTCCTTATGCCACATTTTATTTCGAGTCTTATGACACAATGTGGTACCAGGTTCAAGAAATGCTACGAATCGAAAAGGGGGGTGAAGACCAGCTTAGAGATGAACTCGAAGCTTATAATCCTTTGATACCAAAAGGTCGGGAACTTGTAGCGACAGTCATGTTTGAGATTGATAACGCTAATATTCGAACCGCTTTTTTGTTGGGTCTTGGCGGTGTTGAAAACCACATTATTATGCGACTAGACGACGTTCACATTATGGCTATAGCAGAGCAAGATTTAGATCGCACTAATGCTGATGGTAAAGCCTCTTCTGTTCAATTTGTTCACTTCAGCCTCACTAATTCTCAAATCGCAAAATTTAAGGACATTAATACTAACGTAACTGTTGGTATAAATCATCCTAAGTATGGCCACATGGCAGTTTTATCTGATGAGACGCAGCGTGAGCTGTCAACAGATTTTCTTTAGATATCCGTATTTTTATACAAAGTTGCCGAGTATTTTTGTTAGCTTATTTGTCTAAAAATCTTGTTGTTAGCGAGGTTCTGTTCTCGTAAATGGTGTCTAAACAGTTATCTCGTAAAGGAGTTCATCAAACTTTAGCGATAAATTGTCCACTGGTAATCACCAGTTAGCTTTGTTTGGGCTAGGGGTGATATGAGATTTTATTAAAATAAATAAATTTTTATTTTATAGTTTCCTTGGCATATACTCCCCAAAAATCAACACGTCGAAGCCAACCCTTATGCCCACCAACAGAGACCTTACACCAACCGGACGAAGTCGGACATCGTTTTAGCTCGCCAATGACATTGGTTTCTAATTTTGCGATCGCCGGAGATTTACTTTCGTCATTTCTTCGCAACGTTTTCATTTGGCCGATAATTACAAACATTCGACGGTTGCTCAGCATGCTCTGATGGATCCAGCCCTGAGTGCCTTCTACATCCCGAACCTTGCGCCAATTTTTAAATTCGGCAATAATTTCAACAGGTAAATATTTACTTTCATAGACCCAGTCCACGGGATATCTTACCCCTGGACCTCTACGTAAATTCACTACGTTGGCTCTAAGCGAACCAAACCTTGGTAGGGACTTCCCGGTTGACGCTGGTAGTATTTGTTTTTCTTTTAAAATTTTAGATTCAGTTATATTAACAACAGAGTTACCCATTATTGATATAAAACCAACGGTTATTGTGGAGATAATTCTTTTTTTTAATTTATACAAGTAACCACGTCGCCTACTTTTAAGTCACGACCAAATATTAACGAATTATAGATGAATATTATTAACACCGCCTTAAGTAGTTTGAGGTCTGTAACTAATTTAAGCATCTGAGGCGTTCTATTAATATTATTAATGAAAACAGCCGTCGTATTACAGGTATGGACAAAACTAATTCTGATTGGTATCCCCAAGGGTAATAAAATAGTGGGAATTAAACACGTGGTAAAAAAGCAGCCTCAAGAAAAATCTAAAACCAGAAGCAAACCTAAAATCGTGGTAACACGAAAGTTGCCCGATCCTGTTGAAACTCGAATGATGGAGCTTTTTGATACTCGGCTAAATCTGGATGATGTTCCGCTGACCCATGATGAGTTAATTATGGCAGTACAATCTGCTGAGATTTTAGTTCCCACAGTAACGGATAAAATTGATTCCGAGATTATAAAATCCGCTGGAGATCAGTTACGGATGATAGCCAACTTTGGAGCTGGCGTAGATCATATTGATCTTACGTCCGCTGCATCGAAAGGTATAGTTGTTACAAACACGCCAGACGTTTTAACCGAAGATACGGCCGATCTTACTATGGCATTAATATTGATGGCACCCAGACGAATGGGTGAGGGCGAACGGATAGTTAGAGGTAATAAGTGGACGGGATGGACTCCAACTTATTTAATGGGTCACCGAATCAACGGAAAGCGGCTCGGCATTATCGGTATGGGACGGATTGGCACGGCAGTTGCGGAGCGGGCTCGAGGATTTGGGCTTGCGGTGCACTATCACAACCGTAACCGGGTATTAGATGAACTTGAGATTAATTTAGAGGCTACCTATTGGGAAAGCCTTGACCAGATGCTTGCGCATATGGACATAATTGTTGTCACGTGTCCATCGACACCTGCGACCTTTCATTTGCTGTCTGAACGCCGGCTGCAACTTTTGCAATCTAATTGTTATGTGATTAATACCTCTCGAGGAAACATTATTGACGAAAAAGCACTTTTACGATTACTTGAAGCAGGAGCTATAGCTGGAGCCGGTCTGGATGTTTTTGAAGATGAGCCCATCATTGATCCTAAGTTTTTAAAAATGGAAAACGTAGTTATATTGCCTCACATAGGATCGGCAACAATCGAGGGTCGGATTGCGATGGGTGAGCGGGTAATTGTGAATGCGAAGAGTTTTGTAGACGGCCATAAAGCACCCAATCGGGTACTTGCCACACTGCTATAAAAAAATTAGTTTTTTAGATTAAATGCGCGGACAGATCTTTAATAGTGGCTTTTGCGCTGCATAGTGAACATTTTGGATCAGGTTTAACTTTGATCTTGCGGAAGTCGGTGCGTAACCCATCATAAATAATTAACGACCCTGCCAGGCTGTCTCCGTATCCTGTAATCTCTTTTAAAATTTCTCCTGCTTGAAGAGAACCGATTATTCCACAAAGCGCTCCAAGTACACCGACTTCTGCGCAGGTCGGGATAGCTTTAGGCGGCGGTGCTTTGGGAAAAAGACAACGATAGCATGGATAGCTATCTTCTTTATTTTTATATGCTTTGAATACGCTAAGCTGGCCATCAAAACGCTGAATTGCACCTGATACCAAAGTCTTTTTTTCAAGGTGACATGTATCCATAACTAAAAATCGGGTTGCAAAATTATCACAGCCATCTGATATAATATCGTAATTTGCAATTAATCCTTGGGCGTTATGTTGAAGTAGACGTTCTTGATGTTCGACGACCGCCACTTCTGGGTTAATCTGTTTGATAGCTGCTTTGGCGCTTGCAACTTTCGATAAACCAATTCGTGGGGTTGCATGAATAACTTGTCGTTGGAGATTGCTAAGATCAACAATATCGTCATCAACAATACCGATAGTGCCAACTCCAGCAGCAGCGAGATATTGAATGACTGGTGTACCAAGCCCCCCGGCGCCAATGACTAGCACTTTTGCATTTTGAATTTTAGCCTGGCCGGCTCCACCTATCTCTGGCAATAGTATATGGCGGGCATAACGTTCAAGCTGCGTGTCAGTTAAAGACATTTATAAATCAATCGTCATCAAGTCCGTCAAATAGGGCGGTTGATAAGTAACGCTCAGCAAATGATGGTAAGATAGCTACAATCATTTTCCCCTTCATTTCTGGGCGTGTTCCAACTTCAAGTGCTGCTGCAATGGCAGCACCTGAGGAAATGCCTATTGGTAGGCCTTCTGTTTTTGCCGCTCGTCTTGCCATTGCGAATGCGGTCTCATTGCCAATTTGAAGTACTTCATCAATAATATCTAGATTTACGTTATCTGGAATAAAACCAGCTCCAATCCCCTGAATTTTGTGTGGTCCTGGAATACCACCTGATAAAACTGGGCTATCCTCTGGTTCAACAGCGATCATTTTGAATTCAGGTTTACGCGCTTTTAAGGCCTCGGCTGTTCCGGTAAGTGTGCCACCTGTGCCGACACCAGATATTACAATATCGACTTTACCGTTTGTGTCTTTCCATATTTCTTCTGCTGTTGTGTTCCTGTGAACTTCTGGGTTAGCCTCATTACTAAACTGCTGTGGCATAAAAGCGTCAGGATTTTCTTTTAAAATCTCTTCTGCTCTAGCGATAGCGCCTGGCATACCTTTGGCCGCAGGAGTTAGTTCAATTGAGGCACCTAAAAGATAGAGCATTTTGCGGCGCTCTATAGACATGCTTTCAGGCATTGTGAGAATTAGTCGGTAGCCTTTTGCGGCGGCAACAAATGCCAGCGCAATACCAGTGTTACCTGATGTTGGTTCAACTATAATTGAGTTTGGCTTGAGTTTCCCATCTGCCTCAGCAGCGCTGATCATGGCACTGCCAATACGATCTTTAACTGATGCTAGTGGATTAAAGAACTCACATTTTCCCAGTACTATAGCCTTGCACCCTTCTTCTTCTGGTAAACGATTAAGTCGTACCAGCGGCGTCGCCCCAATTGTATCAATTATACTGTCGTATATTTTACCCCTAAATTCATTACTCTTATTCATTTTGCTCTCCGCATCCCTTGAATATAATTTATATAGTAAAATCCAGGCTTTGTCGCCCTTCACTGGCGACACCATTTTTCTGAGCTTGTTGACACAGGGCATTAATTGAGATTTTGTTTAATCGGATCATCATTTCTGTTTCAACGTTTTGCCAAAGAGGTCTGATAACAGTTTGGGTTAATGATGATCCCATATTGTTCTCGATGGGGTCATCCATTTTATTGATGTTGTTCATTACTTGGACGATGTCACCAATAGAAATTCGTCGACGTTCACGTGCTAAATTATAACCACCCTTAGGTCCTCTTACTCCGGTTAAAACCTTAGCTCGCACCAATTGCTGTAATGTCTGTTCGAGATATCGCCGCGGTATACCTTGGCGTCGAGTAATATCTTGACTTTGAACTGGTTGGCTCCCTGCATGGTAAGCAATATCAACGACCGCCTCTATAGCAAACAACATCTTTTTTGGAAGTTTTAACACTTTTTATTTTTCTCCCAATTGGTGATTTATTTTAATTTTTTCTGTCCCAGTAGAACCAAAGCCGCTCGTCCCACGATTAGTTTCTGGCAATATTTCTACTTCTTCCCAGTTAATTCCAACAACCGGGTTGATCACCATTTGGGCAATCCGCATACCACGTTCAATTATAAAATCTGTCTTGCTAAGATTGATTAAGATGACACCAATTTCGCCCCGGTAATCAGCATCAATTGTACCGGGGCTATTAAGAACGGTAATACCGCTCTTAATAGCCAAACCAGAACGCGGTCGAATTTGAGCCTCAAACCCTATCGGTAAAGCGACAGCTAATCCTGTGGGTATAATTTTGCGTTCGCTCGGTCTAAGGATAACTGGATCTTTTATAGCTGCTGATAAATCAACCCCGGCGGAGAGGTTTGTTTGTATTTTGGGTAATGCCAGACCCTTGCTGTGGTCGAGGCGTTTTACAGAGATCTGGATTTTATTTAGCATGATAAATTGTCTAAAAACGTTGCAATTCGAGTTGTGAGTTTTTGACCGATAATATCTTTGGTTAGCGTGGGCCACGCTTCAACTCCATCTTTAGAAACAATGTGGACCCTATTTTTTTCGCTTCCAAAAGTTCCCGCTTCTGGAGAGACATCATTAGCGACAATCCAGTCACATCCTTTTTTTGAGAGTTTAGTTTGAGCGTTAGTAATTAAATCCTTAGTTTCAGCGGCAAAGCCTATAACGAGATGCGGACGATCCTTACCATGTTGACTGATTTGTTGTAAAATATCTGTATTTTCTACCAACTCTAACGTTGGTGGGGCACCATTTTTTTTAATTTTATCTAAATTTGGATTTGCAACACGCCAGTCAGCAACAGCGGCAACACAGATAACTATATCAGCTGGCAAAGATTCTTCACACGCGGACAGCATTTCTACAGCTGATTTTATGTGTTTGACCGTGATCCCTTCTGGATCCGGTAGGTGGGTTGGGCCAGAAACCAATATTGTTTCGGCCCCCTGCTCCGATAGTGCCTTTGCGATAGCGTGGCCTTGTCGCCCCGATGAATAATTTGTGAAATAGCGGACTGGATCAATTTCTTCGATAGTTGGCCCACTTGTAACAATAGCTTTGCGGCCAACTAATTTTTTTAGGTTGTTTGTAATAATTGATTGGTTTGCTGAAGTATCACTATTGTTTTGAAGTAATTCATTTATTATTTGAGCAATAGAAGAAGGTTCTGACATTCGCCCCATACCATGTTCGCCACAGGCCATATCACCTATTTCTGGGCCTATAACGTGAATGCCGCGTTTTTTTAACTCTACCATATTTGATTGGGTTGACGCATGTTCCCACATACGCACATTCATTGATGGCGCAATAAGCACAGGCTTGTCAGTTGCAATTAATGCAGTTGTTGCAAGGTCATCAGTAATGCCCGCCCGCATTTTAGCTATAATATTGGCGGTCGCTGGAGCTATAACCACAAGGTCAGCATCTCTAGAAAGCTCAATATGCCCCATCTCATTTTCATCTGTCAGCGAAAATAAATCTCGATAGACCTTATCTCCGGTCAAAGCTTCTGCTGAAAGTGGAGTTACAAATTGGCTACCTGCCTCCGTTAAAATACAGCGCACGTTAATATCGTGGAGCTTTAATTCGCGGATGAGTTCAAGACTTTTATAGGCAGCTATACCGCCAGATATAATCAGTAAAACTCTTTCCCCGTCAGACATTTGGAAAACCCATAAATTTACTTATTGTTGGTGTAGTTATTACCACTGAATAGACCTCTACGTATTCATTGGCAAGAAATTTACAAATAATTCCTGTAGAAAAATTATGCGTCTTTAGTTACCAAAACAGCGACTGTTTAGTTAAAAATCAAAAGTCCAAGTAGGATTATAATTAATGCAATATAAAATCGGCTTGAGAGCGGTTTGTTGGTCTTCTGTGTTCCTGACATGGTTCGTACCGTATCAGGATTGAGTTTGAGCCCACTTTTTGTTATTGCGGCAACGTTTTTTTCCATATTTGAGACAATCATTGGCAGACGTCTCAGGCCATCTGCCACCTCCCCAACTGCATTTAAAACAATTGTCTCCGGTCCCAAATTTTTACCAACCCAATCTCTGATCAAGGGCTGGGCAAGAAACCACATATTGGCATCTGGACTGAGAGTTCGGCCAACGCCTTCAGCCGTGAGCATGGTTTTTTGTAACAAGAGTAATTGTGGCTGGGTTTCCATCTCAAAAGTCTCGGTTACTTGAAACAGATGGGCAAGTAATCGTGCGATAGATATTTCGTTCTGGGGTTTATCAAGTATGGGTTCTGCTATAGACCGGCACGCTTGAGTAAATGCTTGTACTGATTTATTATAAGGTACGTATCCGGCTTCAAAATGTAATTCTGCTACCCTTGGATAATCCCGCTCGAGAAAGCTTTCTAACATTTCACCAAGATAGTGGCGAGTTGGTTTATCGAGCCTTCCCATAATGCCAAAATCTACCGCAATAATTTCTCCCTCTTTTCCAACAAATAAATTACCGGGGTGCTGATCTGCATGAAAAAAACCATCTCGGAACACTTGCTTGAAAAGACTGGTTGCAGCGCGAATAAGTATTTTATCCGGATCATGACCAGCCTGAATAATTGCGTCACGCTCATCGATCGCTATACCGCTAATCCGTTCCATAGTTAGAACTCGTCTAGAGGTCCTTTGCCAGTTAATGTTAGGTACTTTAAAATCGTTATCGGAAGCAAAATTTTCAGCTAGCTCTTGTGCCGCTGCTGCCTCAAGACGGAAATCCATTTCAAGGCGAACAGTTTCTTCAAATATTTCAACAACCTCTATCGGTTTGAGCCGACGAATTTCGGGTCGGGAGTGCTCGAGAAGTGTTGCTATCCAGAGGAATAGGGCAATATCTTTTGTAAATGCTCTCTCAATGTTAGGTCGAAGTACTTTAACTGCAACTTCCTCACCTTCTTGCGTGACTGCAAAATGTACTTGGGCGATTGAAGCCGCCGCGACTGGTTCCCATGTAAATTCTGAGAAGCACTCTTCGATTTCAATCCCAAGTTCTTGCTCTATAATATTTCGAACCTCTGTTTTATCAAAGGGAGATAGGTTATCTTGTAGTTTTGATAGATCTTTAGCTAATTTTTCTCCTAGTAAATCCGTGCGGGTTGAAAGGGCTTGGCCAAACTTAATGAAAGTCGGCCCCAGTTCTTGTAGAGCGTTTGCTATGCGCTCACCTGGGCGGCCTTTTGTTTTGGGTTTGACGATAATATGAGCTGTTTTTATAACACTATTAGGAACACCAACATCTTTGAGCAACCAAAGCAGATCATTACGCGCAAGGGTTTGGACAATACTTAAAAGACGGTAGATATTTTTTAAGGCTGGAAACATATCACAATTATATACTATTATTTTTTAAATTTTCCACGCCGAATGTATTGCTACAATCCCACGGGATAAATTCTGGTAGGTAATTTTTTCTAAACCCGATCCCTTTATTAAGGTTACAAATTCATCTTGTGTTGGAAAACGGCGAATACTTTCAGCCAGATATTGATAAGAAGCTCTATCATTAGCAAAAACCTGTCCCATTAGTGGTAATAGTTTAAAGGAATATGTGTCGTAAAGCTTTGATAGGGAGGGTAAAATTACGTGGCTAAATTCTAGACATAAGAACCGGCCGCCAGGTTTTAATATACGATATGCCTCTTGTAGAGCTTGATCTAAATCAGTGACATTTCTTAAACAAAAGGCCGTAGTATAGGCGTCAAACGATGAATCTTCAAACGGTAATTGTTCTGCGTTGCCGCCAATCCATTTAATTTGTTTAATAATTCCTTGATCCATTGCACGGTTCCGCCCAACTTCCAACATTTCTGTATTAAAATCCGTGACAACAATATTCTGACCGCCCTTGTCAATAAACTTAAATGCAATGTCGCCAGTCCCACCGCCAACATCAAGCAGTCCCATGCTCTGGTTGGGCTTGAGTTTTTTAATTAAGGTGTTTTTCCACAAACGATGAATTCCAAGGCTCATTATATCATTCATGAGATCGTAGTTGGGGGCAACGCTATCAAAAACACTACGAACTAGCCGAGGCTTTTCTGCAATATTGACATTTTTAAAGCCAAAATGGGTTGTGGTTTGACTTTGTTGGGCCTGATTCTTTTTTAACATGAACCGGACCATAGCCGAACTCGTCAGAGTACGCTATGTTATTCTATATTGGATTAATAAAAAACGTAAGGAAAAAATGCCTGAGCTTCCTGAAGTTGAAACCGTTCGTCGAGGTCTGCAACCAGTACTTGAAGGTCAAAAATTAATATCTGTAGTTGTGCGCCGCAATAATTTGCGTATCCCTTTTCCTAAAGATTTTGCAAAAAAACTGACTGGCAAAACTGTAATCTATTTAACTCGTCGCGCTAAATATCTATTGATGCATATAGAAGGAGGTGATGTCGTGATTGTTCATCTAGGCATGTCCGGTCATATGACAATTTTAGAAAAAAATATACCCAAGCCCGGAAAACATGATCACGTTGATTTTTGTACTTCCGGTAATGTAGTTGTTAGATTTTGTGACCCAAGACGTTTTGGATTAATGACGCTCACCACAGAGAAAAAACTCGATACCCACAAGCTTATTAAAGATATTGGTCCTGATCCTCTAGCAAATAATTTTAATTATATTATACTCGCCGCAGCATTAGTTGGTCGTAAAACACCGATAAAAGCGGCTTTACTTGATCAAAGAACTATTGCTGGGCTTGGTAACATATATGCCAGTGAAAGTTTATTCCGATCTGGTATTTTACCCATGCGGCTGGCACATTCTATAAATATTGTCGAGGTGGAGAAATTAACTAAAGGTATTCGTGACGTTTTAAGTGAAGCCCTTGAGGCAGGTGGCTCTTCGTTTAGTGATCACGTTAAGCCGGATGGTAAACTCGGTTATTTTCAAAATAATTTTAAAGTTTACGGAAAAGAAGCTGAGATTTGTAGCGTTTGTTTAAAGGCGCAAATAAAAAAAATTAGACAATCGGGCCGCTCAACCTTTTACTGCCCTGTTTGTCAAACCTGAGGATTTACTTTTTTAATGTTCAGAAATTTTATATTCATTCTAATTACTTTAACTGGCGTTATGCTTGGGGTAAAAAATCTATATGCCACTCCTAAATTTATTCCCGGGATCAATGGCCTACCCTTAATGACGGGCCTTGTGCTTATCCCAGAGAAACAAGTAGTTTTTGACACTTTGAACGGTCGAATTATTGAAGTATTTGCAACCGGTAAAAACTCTCCAGACGATATTTTATCTTTTTATGGTGCTACTCTCCCACAATTAGGCTGGATATCAAAATCACCCAATGAATTTCGGCGAGATAAGGAACTGCTAAAAATTGAGATTAGTGATAATTTAATGGGCCGGGTTGAAGTTAGAATTTCTATTGCACCAAGGCCTGACTAAAGAGTTCTATATGTTAGGTTCAATAAGGTTCTGCTATCATCTAACAAAAGCTTGACCCTTTCTAGCCCTCCCTATATAAACCCGCCGTCATCAGAATTTTTCTATTGAGAAATTGAACCTATTTTAACGGGTTAAAGAGAGCATTTTTATGGCTAATATTAAGTCGGCAAAAAAACGGATTATTCAAACGGAACGTCGTACTGAAGTAAATCGCAGTCGTCGCAGCGGCATGCGTACCCATGTTAAAATGGTTGAAAAGGCAATTGAGGCTGGCGATGCCGGAGCGGCACAGTCTGCTTTTAAGGATGTAGAACCGAGGTTAATGCGCTGTGCTCAGAAAGGCCTCATGCATCGTAATACTGCGGCTCGTAAATTATCGCGACTTTCGAAGCAGATTAAGGGGCTAAATCCTTAGTTTATATTATATTTATAAAGTAAATATTTTATACTGATTGGAGCCATATCGACAATTGATATGGCTTTTTTGCTAACTATATAATAACTTAACTATCTTTTGATTGCTCTGGTTACGAGATTCGGATTCTAATCTTCTTTTGCTGTCAAGAAATTTATTTTCAACGTTCCCCTTTCGGACCTATTGAATCAAAAAAATATGTTATGTACATTCTCTCCCACTACAAATAAATTTGATTGTTATTTGATAAGGTAATGTTGTTTTGTCTTTATAAAAAAAGATTTCAAAAAAAAACGAAAATAATTTTAGCTGTTAGTGTATAATATTTTTAATTTAGAATACGAATAGAATATTCTACAAATTACATAAAGAGATAAAGTATAGGGTTTGGTTGTCTCTGGAATTTGGATTTAAAACACTGTTGTGAAATTAAAGTTTGGGTCTGGGCAGTTTGGCGAAAACTTAAAAGTTTTTAAGGGCACTTTGTTCGGAAGATGGTAATAGTTATTTGGGCTGGCAAATAGATGAATTCAGGGTCTGACGATCGACAATTTCAATCGGAATGGTACCGAGTTAGCACGCGCCTTAAAGCTGAGATTGGTGAGACAGCTTTTGAAAATTGGGTAAAGCCAATTAGAGCGTGTGACTATAAAAACTCCCAAGTGCGTCTCGCGGTCCCATCACGTTTCATGCGCGATTGGGTTGCTGCAAATTATCTTGATCGGCTCAAAGAGTTGTGGGCAGGGGAGAATGATAGGGTGCGTTCAGTTGATTTATTTATCCAGCCAACTCTAAAATCTACCGACCAAAATAAAGATGATAATGATTTTCTCTCAGGTCAAGAAAATGTATCTCGGGATATTTCTGTAGAAGTAAATTCATCTAAGACCGTAAGTAAGCCTGTTTTGGAGGCTCGCAATAGAATTTCCGCGCCTCTTGATGTACGTTTTAAATTTGATCAATTTGTTGTAGGCAAGCCAAATGAGTTTGCTTATGCAGCGGCGCGACGCGTTGCTGAAGCGTCATCCGTTTCTTTCAACCCTTTGTTTTTATATGGGGGTGTTGGTCTCGGTAAAACTCATCTAATGAATGCCATCGCTTGGGAAATTCTTGAACGTGATGCCTCTCGTACAGTGATGTATTTGTCCGCTGAAAAATTTATGTATCAATTTGTAAGGGCGCTTCGGGAACAAAATACCGTTGATTTTAAAGAGCAGTTCCGTTCGGTTGACGTTTTAATGGTTGATGATGTCCAGTTTATAGGGGGGAGAGATGCTACCCAAGAGGAATTTTTTCATACATTTAACGCCTTGGTTGATCAGGGGCGACAAATTATCTTATCTGCTGATAAGTCCCCATCTGATCTTGAAGGTGTTGAGGACCGACTTAAGTCAAGGCTAAACTGTGGTTTGGTGGCCGATATTCATGCTACTACGTATGAATTGCGTCTTGCTATTCTAGAGGCTAAAACTGAGAAAATGAACCTCGACCCCCCCCATCAAGTGTTGGAATTTTTAGCTCATAAAATTACGTCGAATGTACGTGAGCTTGAAGGGGCATTAAATCGAGTTGCCGCTCATACTCAACTTGTAGGGCGTGACCTGACTTTAGAGACTACACAAGAGGTCCTTCATGATCTTTTGCGGGCGAATAATCGAAGGGTTACTATTGAGGAAATTCAAAAGCGGGTAGCGGAACATTTCAACATCCGTATTTCAGATATGCATTCAGCGCGTCGTGCCCGGTCAGTTGCAAGACCTCGACAAGTGGCAATGTATTTGGCAAAACAATTGACATCACGGTCTCTTCCTGAGATTGGCCGAAAGTTTGGTGGTCGGGATCATACGACTGTGATGCACGCAGTTAAGAAGGTTGATGAACTAAGGGATCATGACACCATTTTTGCAGAAGATGTTGAGCTTTTAAGGCGAATGTTAGAAGGTTAATTTAATTCGTTTTAAAAGTTAAGTTTGTCTTTATTTTAATTCGATTCGTGGATTTATGTGTAAAATTATATTTATATAATCTTGCGAAGATAAACCTTTAAGAATCAAGGCCTTGAAATCATTTAAATTCCATTTTAAAAGCGCGAAAATACTTACGAAAAGATCCCTATCTGTTATAATAAAAGTGCTTTTTTTGGTTGAGTTTTAATCTTGCTTTTTAATAAAGCTTTTGCAGAGTATGCCGATGCTTTTTGTTCTTGTCTTTAACTTAAAGGAAAAGTAAATCGGAAGGATTTATGGAAAAGTAAGATATCCGACATGAGTTTTCGAGATTTTTTTTACTTGGGTAAGTTTAGCAAAATAGGTCAATAAAAAGATATGAAAATTACTATAGAGCGAGGACTTTTATTAAAAGTTTTGACCCATATCCAGGGTGTTGTTGAGCGACGCAATACAATTCCCATCCTATCGAATGTAAGATTTGATGCTCCAGATGGGCAATTGAGCCTCAACGCAACGGATTTGGATATTGACATCGTTGAAACAGTAGCAGCTGATGTATTAAGTCCTGGTACAATCACTGCACCGGCCCATACGCTTTATGATATAGTTCGAAAATTAGCTGAGGGATCGCAAGTTGAGCTTGATTGTACGGGAGATGATAGTCAATTGACGCTTTCGGCGGGCCGTTCAAAATTTAAATTAAGCTGTTTGCCGACTGAAGATTTTCCAATAATCTCTGCGGGCGATTTACCTAATAATTTTTCTTTGTCAGCAACTGATCTACGGGGTTTGATTGACAGAACGCGATTTGCAATTTCGACAGAAGAAACGCGTTACTATCTGAATGGTATTTATCTTCATGTGGTAGAAAAGGATGGGGTGGCACTTTTGCGCGCCGTTGCAACAGATGGCCATCGTTTGGCTAGCGTAGATGTACCTATGCCAGTTGGCGCTGAGGGTATGCCGGGTGTTATTGTACCGCGTAAAACGGTTCTAGAAATGCGTAAATTGATCGATGAGACTGAAGATGAGATTGCTATTGGGCTTTCAGAAACAAAAATCAAATTCTCGTTTGGGGGTACGGTTCTGACTTCTAAATTGATTGATGGCAAATTCCCGGATTATGATCGTGTAATTCCAGAAGGGAATGATAAGGTTTTAGAGGTTGAAACATATTTGTTTACACAGGCAGTAGATCGAGTTTCTGCAATTTCAGCGGAAAAATCCCGAGCGGTTAAATTAAATTTATCTAAGGGCAACCTGATCCTTTCTGCTAATAGTGCAGACAATGATACGGCGAACGAGGCTTTGCAAGTAGATTATGATGAGGCGGAAATTGAAATAGGTTTTAATTCCCGTTATTTACTTGATATTGCACAGCAAATTGGGAGTGATAGAGTGCGTTTTACCTTAGCTGATTCAGGCTCGCCGACATTGGTACAGGATTTAGATGATAAAGGGGCAGTTTATGTTCTGATGCCTATGCGAGTTTGAATGAGAGAATATAAAAAACAATTTTTAAAGAAAAGCCTGGCAAAATAACGTGAATGAAATCTCAGGCCAAATTTTCTCTCCAATTATATCTAAAAGTGTTGTTGGCAATAGATTATTGGATGAGACTCCGGCTATGACTGAGGCTAGTAATGTTTTTAAAAAGCAGCTTTCTGTTACTTGTCTCACGCTGACAAATTTTCGTTGTTATGAACAACAACGTATTGTAGTTGATGGGCGCCCGGTTTTATTGACGGGTCCAAACGGTGCGGGTAAAACTAACTTATTAGAAGCACTTTCTTTTTTAATTCCAGGTCGTGGGCTACGCCGAGCTAAGCTTCGTGAAGTTGGGCGGCGGTCTGCTAAAGGCCGTCCATTAGCGTTTAAATGGGGTGTTTCTGCGGAACTTTTGGCCGGTGATAACAAAATGGAAATTGGCACTGGGTGTGAGTACACGGATACGTTGGATAATGGATCTCGTGCCCGCGATAAGCGTGTAATCAAGATTAATGGCACAACCTTGAGAAACCAAGCCCAACTCGGACAATATACCAGTGTACAGTGGCTCACACCGCAAATGGATAGATTGTTTATAGAAAGCGCTTCGGGTCGCCGTAGATTTCTTGATCAGATTGTTTGTGGTTTGGATCCAGGGCATGCTGGACCCATTGCAGCGTATGATCACTCTGTAAAAAATCGTAATAAGTTATTGCAGGAAGGTAGCTCGGATGCGGGATGGCTCAGTTCGGTTGAAGGGTCAATAGCGCGACATGGTGTCGCTATTGCGGTTCGTCGACTTGAAACCATTGAGCGTTTGCAGGCTGTATGTCAGTATAATAATGGCTCATTCCCGGGATCATTAATTAAAATGGTCGGTCAGATAGAGGATTGGTTATCTGAGGAGCCGGCTTTAGTGGTAGAGGATCGTTTGCAATCTGTACTTTACGATACTAGAGAAAGTGATACCAATAGTGGATATACATCTACTGGACCCCATCGCAGTGATTTTAGAGTGTATCATGGTGAGACTGGAATGGAGGCTGCAATTTGCTCAACGGGAGAACAAAAATCTTTATTGGTTGGTATTATATTGGCGGTCGCTAAGTTACAGACTGAGAAAAAAGGTTTTATGCCATTGTTATTGTTGGATGAAATTGCGGCGCATTTAGATGAATCTCGACGAGACTCACTCTTTCAATTAATTATAGAAATGGGTGCCCAAGCGTGGATTACTGGCACTGAAAGGGAATTATTTGATCGGTTTAGTGGGCGGGCACAGCATTTTTCTGTCGAAAATGGTGAGTTAATAAAAATATAAAAGGCTGCGTCGGATTATTTCCAGTTTAACCAAGTGTTTGGATATTAGATTATGACAAAAAAAGATAAAAAATTAACTGATCCTGGCGCAACGGAAAAATCCGCGATGTTGAAAGTTGGAGAAGACAACTATGATGCTAATTCAATTAAAGTTTTGCGCGGATTAGACGCTGTACGTAAACGCCCAGGTATGTATATCGGTGACACTGATGATGGTTCAGGTCTTCATCATATGATTTATGAAGTTGTGGATAATGGTATTGATGAGGCGCTTGCCGGTCATTGCGATATTGTCGAGGTTGTGTTGAATGGTGACGGCTCGGTAAGCGTATTCGATAATGGTAGGGGCATTCCGATTGATATTCATGAAGAAGAGGGTGTTCCAGCCGCTGAGGTGATTATGACCCAGTTGCATGCCGGAGGGAAGTTTGACCAAAATTCCTATAAGGTTTCAGGTGGGCTCCATGGTGTTGGTGTTTCTGTCGTTAATGCGCTTTCAACACGTCTCGAGTTACGAATTTGGCGAGACGATAAAGAGCATTTATTGGTTTTTAAACATGGTGATGTTGATAAAAAGATGCAAGTAATTGGCGATTCTAATGGAAAAACCGGCACTCAAGTAACCTTCTTTGCTTCTAAAGATACCTTTACTAACGTTGAATATGATTTTTCTACCATTGAGCACCGGTTACGTGAATTGGCTTTTTTAAATTCTGGCGTTAGAATTAAGCTAACAGATGATCGCCATGTTGAACAAAATGTTACCGAGCTTTTTTATGAAGGTGGCTTGGAGGCATTTGTTAATTATTTAGATCGTTCAAAAACTGCTATTATTCCAACAATTTCGATAGCTGGGGAAAAAGAAGATATTATAATTGAGGCGGCTTTGCAATGGAATGACAGTTACCATGAAACAACATTGTGTTTTACTAATAATATTCCACAAAAAGATGGCGGAACTCATTTAGCCGGCTTTAGGGCGGCTCTAACCCGCACGGTTAATACTTATGCAGAACGGGAAGGCTTGGCAAAAAAAGCAAAAGTAACTATTTCGGGTGATGATGCGCGTGAAGGGATCACTTGCGTACTATCGGTCAAAGCGTCAGATCCTAAATTTTCCTCTCAAACTAAAGAAAAGTTGGTTTCTTCTGAAGTGAGACCTGCTGTAGAAAGTATAATAGGCGATAAACTTAATGAATGGTTTGAAGAGCATCCAGTTGATGCAAAACGGATCATCGGTAAGATTACTGAGGCTGCCGCGGCTCGTGAGGCTGCTAGAAAGGCGCGGGAATTAACGCGACGCA
Source organism: Rhodospirillales bacterium (assembly GCA_012960465.1). Classification (GTDB taxonomy): domain Bacteria; phylum Pseudomonadota; class Alphaproteobacteria; order Rhodospirillales; family UBA2165; genus TMED23. Next base: position 100,387 of record DUBF01000088.1, read on the forward strand.
AGGGTGCTTTAGATATTTCCTCATTACCAGGTAAGTTAGCAGATTGTCAGTCGAAAGACGCTGCACTTAGTGAAATATTTATTGTTGAGGGTGACTCTGCTGGAGGGTCTGCCAAGCAAGGTCGTGATCGTGCTCATCAAGCTATATTACCTTTGAGAGGTAAAATTTTAAATGTTGAGCGAGCTCGTTTTGATAAAATGCTATCTTCGGTCGAAATAGGAACACTGATTACTGCGCTTGGTACCGGAATAGGTGTAGAAGATTTTGATGTTGAAAAGGCGCGTTATCATAAAATTATAATTATGACAGATGCGGACGTTGATGGCAGTCATATACGAACTCTTTTATTGACTTTCTTTTATCGCCAAATGCCAGAGCTTATTGAGAAGGGCTATCTTTATATTGCGCAGCCACCTCTTTATCGAGCTAAGCACGGTAAATCTGAGGTATATCTAAAAGATGACCGAGCGCTGGAAGATTATTTAATCAATGCTGGCATTGAAGATTGTATACTTACCCTAGCTGATGGCAGCCAGGTTGCGGGTCAAGATCTTAAGGGGCTTATTGAATTTTCTAGAACAATAAAAATTCAAATTTCTGGTTTAACAACGCGGGTGCCGACTAAAATTTTTGAACAAGCGGCAATTGCGGGCGTATTAAATCCGAAAATTTTATCCAATTCTAGTCAGGCGGATCAGGCAGCGGCTTATATTGCTTCTAGAATTGATGCAGTAGAATCTGAAGTAGAGAAAGGCTGGAAAGGCGAAAGTTTAGCGGATGGGGGGTTATCTTTCATACGGGTTTTGCGGGGTGTGCCGGATGGGCCTCATGTTATTGATGGTGCAGTTATTCGTAGCTCTGAAGCTCGGTCTTTAGATGCCCATACCATCGAGCTTCAGCAATCCTTTATAGCTCATAGTGTTTTGAAATCAAAAGATAAACAATTTTCTATTACCGGACCAATCTCCTTGTTTGAGTCAATACTGGGACTTGGACGTCAAGGTGTTTCCATGCAGCGTTATAAAGGACTTGGAGAGATGAACCCTGAACAGCTGTGGGAAACTACGCTGGATCCTAACGTGAGGACGCTATTACAGGTTAAGTCAAATCATGCGGATGAAGCTGCAGATGTTTTTTCAACTCTTATGGGTGATGTAGTGGAGCCCCGCCGTGAATTTATTCAAGCAAATGCGTTGAAGGTAGCTAACTTAGATGTATAACATTCCGTTATACTAAAACCAGTTAGAATTTACGATAAACTCATATTCTAAAAAAAATACATGCTGTATAAATTTGGTTTTGATAATTTATTACGATTGCAAAATATGAAAAGAAATCAATTTGTGAAAGGCCAGTAAAAATTGGGGCTTTTTCTTAAATGGCTCCTCACGCTTGGAATCTGGGGTGTGGTAATTATTGGCATTATAACTGCTTATTTTGCATATGATCTACCTAACACAGATAAGGCGCTTGAGGTGTCGCGTCGTCCGTTAGTTACTTTTGTTGCAAGGGATGGCTCTAAAATATATGAAACAGGTAATTTAAAAGGCGCACCTGTCAAAATTAACGACCTTCCTAAATATGTTTCCCAAGCTGTTATAGCTACTGAAGACCGGCGTTTTTATAGTCACCATGGCATTGATATAATTGGTGTCATACGTGCATTTGCGCGTAATATTGAAGCTGGTAAAATAGTGCAAGGCGGTAGCACTATTTCTCAACAAGTGGCAAAAAATTTATTTTTAACCCCAGATCGAACGTTCAAGCGTAAATATCAAGAATTATTATTGGCTTTTTGGCTTGAACAAAAATTTACAAAAGATCAAATATTATCGATTTATTTGAACCGAGTTTATCTCGGTTCTGGTACCTACGGCATTGATTCGGCTTCAAGAAAATACTTTGGCATACCAGCGAGAAAGCTCTCGGTTTTTCAAGCTGCTATTATTGCGGGATTATTAAAAGCGCCTTCTAGATTAAATCCAAACACTAATTTAAAGGCGGCGATCCTGCGTGGAAAAGTAGTTATTTCTAATATGGTGGTCGCAGGCTATCTAACAAAAACACAGGCTAAAAAAGCCTTGAGTGGAAAAATTTATCAAGGGCGTAGATCCTATAGTAAAGGAGTTGGTCGTTATTTTATAGATTGGATTTACGAACAACTTAAGGGTTTTATTGGGCCTCAAGGAAAAGATATCATAGTAAAGACTACATTAGACCTTAACTTGCAGGGCCGGATCGAAAATTTTGTTGATAATTACTTAAAGAAAAATAGTAAAAAATATAATGTTCGCCAGTGCGCAATTATAGTTATGTCTCCATATGGGGAAATATTGGCCATGGTAGGGGGGCGTAATTATCAAAAAAGTCAATTTAACCGATCTACACAGGCACGTCGTCAACCTGGTTCCGCGTTTAAACCAATTGTTTATTTAACTGCGATTGAATCCGGTTTGACGCCAGATTCAAAATTTGTAGATTCTCCTGTTTCAATCAAAGGTTGGGCGCCGCAAAATTATGATCGCAAATTTTATGGTGAGATGTCCCTTAAAGAAGCGCTCGCTCGTTCGATTAACACCATAGCAGTTAAGCTTTCAGAGCATGTGGGCCGTGGTAAGGTTATAAAAACTGCTAGGCGTTTAGGTATTATGGCGCCACTAATACCTTCTCCGAGTCTTGCCCTTGGAACATTTGGGGTTAGTTTGATTGAACTGACCGGTGCTTATGCAGTATTAGCCAATGGTGGAAATGGGATTTGGCCATTTGGTCTTATGGAAATTAATTATTCTTCTGGCGGCAAACTTTATCGTCGTCATGGTGACGGTACTGGGCAAATTATTGAGCCCCGACATGTAAGTCAAATGAATAGTATGATGGGTGAAGTAATACGATCTGGTACTGGTAGAAAAGCTAGGTTGGGAGTATTAGCATATGGGAAAACCGGAACGAGCCAGGGTTTTCGGGATGGTTGGTTTATTGGATATACTAAGGACGTTGTTGCTGGTGTTTGGATTGGTAATGACAATGAATCACCGATGAACAAAGTCACAGGTGGTACACTTCCCGCGGCAATTTGGAAGAAAATCATGAGTGAAGCTCTTCAGATTAAAACAGCTGCAAAAAAATCTAGGATTCGCCGAGCTGAGCCGGTATTAGAACATAAATCCTTTTGGGATAATCTTATTAGTAAAATTATGTCACCGGACTAGTTTGAAATTATGCTAATTACTCTAATTTTGATATTGTTGCTGTTGTGCTATGGCCTTCTATTAGTTCCGCTAAAATAATTTTGCCGCCATAAGCCTGGACGGTTTTGGCTTCTGGGATTTTATTAATTTTGTAATCTGCACCTTTAATAAAAACATCGGGTTTTAAAGATTCTATAATTCTCATCGGCGTATCTTCGGAAAAAATCACTACAGCGTCTACATTCTTCAGGGAAGTAAGAATCTGAGCTCTGACCTTGTCTGATTGTATTGGTCTTTGTTTACCTTTTAGTCGACGAATTGATGCATCGTTATTTAGTCCAACAATAAGTTTATCGCAGGCTGCTTTAGCGGCATTGATTGTAGCGATGTGTCCCGGGTGTAAAAGATCAAAACAACCGTTGGTAAAACCAATTGTAAGCTTTTGTGTTCGCCAAACCTTAGTGCGATTTAAGGCTGATCTAGCATTAAGAATTTTTACCGTTTTACTCGGCGGCTCTCGATTTTCTATAGCTTCGATAATATCATTTGCATAAGATACAGCGGTGCCTGTTTTGGCAACCACTATCCCCGCTGATATGTTTGCAAGTTTTACAGCTTGTTTTAGATCAATACCAGCCGATAAACTAGCACCAATTGTAGCAACAACGGTATCACCCGCACCAGATACATCAAATACTTCTTGTGCTTCCGCATTAAAGGTATCGAAGCTGTTAGCACTTATCAGGGTCATTCCATCACCTGAACGGGTGGCGAGTATCGATTTGATATTGTTCTCGGAAATTAATTTACGAGCTGCAGTGTTAATCTGTTTATCAGTATTTGCAGGCATACCAGTGGCTAGTGAGAGTTCTTTCCTATTAGGAGTGATAATATCGGCGCCTTTGTATGGCTTATAATCAGCACCTTGAGGGTCAACAATAATTGGAATTTTAGCTTTTTTTGCTAGCCTAATGAGTTGTTTGGTTATTTCGGGTGTTAAAACACCTTTGGCATAATCTGCGATAACTAGAGCATTGCAATTATTTAATCCAGAAGTAACAAGCTTAATAATTTTCTGCTTAGTTTCATTTCTGATAGGGGCAACTGTCTCATCATCGGTTCGCATCATTTGCTGACCACCAGCGATGTAACGTGTTTTAATTGACGTACGACGTTCTTTTTCATGTATTAATATTGCGGTCGTATTTGGAATTTCTGTAATTAATTTTTTTATATCATGTCCTGCTGGGTCGTTACCCACGACGGTAATAAAGCGTGTTTTGGCGCCAAGCCCTGATAAGTTGGAAGCGACGTTGCCTGCGCCACCCAACATGAGTTTATCAGATTTAATGTTAAAAACAGGTATTGGGGCTTCAGGCGAAATTCGTTCAACATCACCATATACGAACCTATCCAGCATGATATCGCCAATACATAAGACCTTGGCTTTTGACAGAGATTCAACGCATGCTGTTAGCGCCAGAGTTGATTTGTTCATTTATTTATTGACCTGTATTTGTTATAATTTAATTGTTAAACCAGTTTGCAACGATTCCAATACGGCCAATGTTCCATAGCTAGTTTCGAAAAGTTCATTTTCATCAATTGTTGCTGGCCCTCCGGCTGAAACAGCCTTGGTAAAGGCTAAAAGTTCACCTTTGAACCCTTTGTCTTGTTTATTGTTTGAATGATTCTTTGTTGAGCCATTGGCTGTAACGCTGAGGTTTTTAAAATTATCGAGTACTAGCACGGTGTTTCCAGTAAAAATCTCTAAGCGTTCTTTTGGAAAGCCTGGATCCCCCAAGCTTGTATAAGCGATAGTTGCAAGGCTACCATCTCCAAAATGAAGATTCGCTGTTATATCATCAGATGTTTTATTTGAATTCCGGGCAGCACTGGCCTGAACTGAGGTGATTTTAGATCGTGCAAAGTGGCGGGCTAAATCAATAAAGTGGCACATTTCTCCAATTATACGTCCGCCGCCTTCTAAAGGGTTATGTACCCAATTATCAGTAGGGATATTTCCAGCATTAATGCGAAATACCATGAAACGCGGACCTTCAACATTTTTTAGTATATCGCAGGCTTTTTGTGTCAAAGGTGCAAAACGGCGGTTGAAGCCGACTTGGAAAAATGAACTTGAATTCTTTCGGGCCTCTCTAACGGCAGTTATTTCTTTTTCACTTAATCCTAGGGGTTTTTCTACTAACACGGCCTTCCCAGCTGATAGGGCGCGGACCGTAAGGTCTGCATGACTGTCGTGGCGGGTCGCGATTAAAACGGCATTTATTTCTTTATTATCTATAATTGCCGTTGTATCAGTAGTCGCTGTATTGAAGCCAAAATTATTTTGAGCAAAGTTTGCAGAGGCACCACTTTTAGCTGCGATAGTATGTAATGAAACGTTTGATAATTTTTTTAGTTCAGGCAGAAGAACGGCTCGCGCAAAATTACCCGCACCAATTACGCCTAAAATACATCCATTAGATTTTTGCTTAGATGGACTAATCCTTGTGGGTGTTTGATCACAAACTTCTGGATAATGCAGAATTACACCTAAATGAGGAGTAGTTTTCCCAAGTATCATTTTATAAGCGTCGTCTGCAGTATTTATGTCAAACTGATGTGTGATTAAAGACGATAAGTTTAATTTGTTTTTTGTCGATGGGGATAGTAAGCGCATTATCTCTGCTAAATTCTCTGTTTCAGTCCAACGGATAAATCCTATTGGATATTTTATGCCTCGACCCTCATAATCCTGATCGTAGCGGCCAGGTCCATATGATCGAGAGACGATAATCGACATTTCTTTTTTCATAAATTCCGCGTACGGGAATTCTGTACCGCTCATGCCAACCATGCAGACTCGTGCTCTGTCGCGGGCTATATCAGCCGCGATAACAAAAGGTTCATTTGAATCCGTTGCGGCGGCAATCAAAATACCATCACACCCAATACCACCAGTAAGGTTCACTATATTTGTTTTAATGCTGGCTGCCGCCAGGTTGTAACATTTTTCTGCACCCGATTTTTGAGCGAGGTTGAGCCTTGCTTCATCGTAATCAAGTACAATGACGCGTACGCCTGATAGACTAAGAAGTTGGGCAGCTATTTGCCCTATAATACCGGCGCCAAATATTGCAACCACTTCGCCCAACTTAGAATCTAGATTTCGAACGGCATGGAGTGCTATAGCCCCCACTGTGCCAAAGGCAGCTTCATCATCACTTACATCCTCTGGAATTTGAACGGCAAGGTTAGCTGGGACCGCATTTATTTCCGAGTGATTTGCAATACCGGCACCAGCGATAGCGACGCGCTGTCCAACCTGAAAGTTTCCTTCTAGTTCGGGTCCAACTGAAATGACAGTACCTGCCGCTGAGTAACCAAGTGGAATTGGATTGTCGAGCCTAGCCATAACCGCGTTTATCGTGGTTTTAATGCCATCTGTCCTTGCCTTGTTGAGTACTTTCCTAACCAGATCTGGGCGATCTTTAGCTTTTGAAATTAAATTCTTTTTAGCAAAATTTACCACCATACGCTCCGTACCGGCTGAAATTAGTGAGGCATGCGTTTGCACGAGAATTTCACCTTTATCTGCCCGAGGGGCGGGAACATTCTTCACTTTTAGTTTGCCTGAACGGGCACTCTGGATAATTTGCTTCATATCGGAAGTTTTACCCTGATTCTTAGGAAAATTCCATGGCGTTATGTATTTTTTGTAACTATTTAGAATATTTTATCTGATTACACGTTGAAACGGTGTGGCTCTTATGCCACTATCTGTTCTATTAATCAGGGGAAATTTTGCTGACAAAATACCATTTGATTAGTTTTAAAGTCTGACCATGGGTTCAGCGCGCCGTGATTGTTATGCGTGCTAAAAATGTGGAATTTGACGTCACGTATATTACTAAGGATTCAAAACCAGACTGGTTTTTGGAGATTTCACCCCATGCTAAAGTGCCTGTTCTAAAAGTAGATGACGATGTATTATTTGAGTCTAATGCAATTGCTGAGTTTTTGGATGAGGTTGTTGAACCTCAGCTTGCACCAAAAGATCCAATTGACCGCGCCCGCAACCGAGCTTGGACGGATTTTTCTGGTGGCTGGGCAGGCGCGCTTAATAAGGTAAATTATGCCAAGACCAGAAAAGAACATGCATCTGCTCTAGAGGCTTTGCCAATTACTTTACAAAAAATTGAAGACGCTCTGGGGCAGCGCAAGAATAATGGGCCTTATTTCAATGACAATAAATTGTGTTTGGTTGATGCAGCATATGCCCCATTT
>DUBF01000089.1:0-586 GCA_012960465.1 Rhodospirillales bacterium
GAGCTGGCGGCGTATTATGCAACAGCTTCTCTTGGCCACTGATGACGATTTGCCCATTGTATTCCGGAATGATTTTCTGACCCGGGTAAAAATGCTCGCCAACGATCCTACAGACGTCTCGCAGGACCCGTTCGGGATTGAAGAAACGGGCGACCTCAACTCGAATGGAATAACGCGTGCCACCTGGGATCGCCACGACTCCAGGCAAGAAGGCGAGAGTTTCGAGATAACTTTGATAAGTCGCGGCGGGGTTTGCCAGCTCTACAGAGAACTTGCCAGCATTGATGGATGCCATGCGGCCGCCGAGATCGCTGAGTGCTTCCTTATGCGAAATGGTGCCCTCGGATCTCCAGCGATAGGGTCGAGCAAGGATAGGTAATTCACGGGGGAAATGGATGGAAAAGAGTGGATTGGGGTGGGTCGGGTAATGGACGAAACGTACTTTCATATAATCTCCTTAAGGGGTAATGGAACAAGGATTTTCGCAGCACAAGCATCACGAAAAAATGCCCTGTAAAACTCTAAAAAACGGTCTTGATAATACCATGTGGCGGGCGCGGGGGTGCGGGTTATCGCTAACGCCGAA
>DUBF01000089.1:679-3923 GCA_012960465.1 Rhodospirillales bacterium
TAGCAAACGATAAAAGTGATAAGGTATTGAATGGTAAAAATTGCCCACTGAGCGAAAATCCAAGGCATAAAAACGGGGTAAAAGTGGCGTGTAAATCACCTCCAAACTCGCATAATCGAGGCCGAAAATGCGGTTCATTTTCAGTGCAAAAACGACCGCGGATGTTGTCTTGCTGACGCTTAAAATGATTCGGTCGATCCCACGTACCCTCATCTGTTGTTGGCCGAGATGGATGACAGCCTAAATAGGATTTAGATTGGATTGCCAGGCTTGCCACCTGACAAGATGGGCATCTTCTTTGCCAGATGTCATCCCCGTTGGATCCATAATGGTGATTGCAACCATGAGGACGCAGGTGCTTGCATTGAGGAACATCGCGGCATTCGCTACACTTCATTTCATAGTTGTTTTGACCTTCATGATTGGGGCTAGCCCCAACCTTTCTAATAACTTTTTGTCCGTTGGGATTTATATAACCTGGTTGGCAAGATTCAGCGCACATTTTTTTTGACTCCATTTTAGAGGGCGGTGTTGTATTTATCATTAACATAAATTGCTCTATTTTCTGTCAAAGTAATCGTCTCCATATCTAATTCTTAGGGTTTTTCGTCGTTCAGCTTCTTCATTTATGTTGGCGTACGCTCTTTGTTCACGCATCCAAGAAGTTGTTTCTATGAATGTGTCTAAAGCCTTGTTGATTCGGGTATTTCGTTCGGAGATGGCGTTTAATTGTCCGGCTCGAGTGTTAAATGCTTTAAATATTAATTCGAATGTATTGGGCGACCATAATTCTGGTGAACGTTTATCATCTTCTTTAAATTTGTCTAACGCGATACGCCATGCATGGGTGTTCATTTTTAAGATTTTTGTGACAGCTTCATGTTCTTCTTTTGTGCGAACTTTTAATTCTAAAACATCGTGGACATATGGTTTTTCCCATTCTTTAACCATCCCAGATTTCAGTTTTATTTCTTCAGATAATTTTTCGCACCATTGTTTGAATTTATCAAACATAACAATTCTCCTTGATGATGATGTGGCAAGCGAACAATTGTTGGTTCGCTAATTAAACTTCAAAAATTGTCTAACCGTTCCCGCCAAAAAATAAATTTCGAGTTTGACTTCTATCGGCTGTTGTCATTTTACGCTTGTCTGTTTTCTTGATTCTTAAAGGGGGAGTCGAGGTTGCTCTAAAAGTGTGGGGATATAAAGTTAAGTTGATGTTAAGTCGTTGTTTGGCGATTTCTGGTATAGACATCTCCTAGTACTGTACATGCCGGAACCAGGTGCCCAATTGGCGACCAATTCATAGCCCGGCCAGGAGGCAGTATTTTCGGCCACCAGCAAAAACTCCGGCAAGCCACCCTGGCTGGCCATCTGGAAAAGCTGACCTTCGCCGCCAAATCTTCCCGGATTTCCAGCGAATCCATGGTCCTGAAGCACCACCGTAAATGGAGCACGTTTGCGTTTGGCCCACACATTCCAGTACAGCCAGTATGCATCTACCGGAATGTGCAACAGGCATTGAAACTTTGGTCCATGCTTGTTGCCAAACCCGTTTCGCCGTCGTAAGACAGCGAGCAGTCCTGTGTTGAGCTGTGACTCCCAGGGGCATTCGTCCGGCGATTCGAAAGGTGTAAGCCAATACGCCGGAATATTTATGTGTGAAATTAGATCATATCCGTATATTCGATCTTCTTCTGTTGATTGAAGAGCTCCGAGAACCTCGCCCGCGGTAACGTTGTAGTCAGCGTGAACATGACAGTGCACGCTGTGAGATTTTCCAACAACAGAGAACAACTGACCGTCTAAGCCCGCTCCTGGATAAAACGATATTCGTTCGCTGTTGAGAAATCGCCGCAGTAATCTCCGGTCAGCGTGAATTCCCGGTCTTAGCCAGTCGGGCACTTGCTCAGAGTGCTGACGCAAAACATCCACCGGATCGGGCGGGAGGGGATGTCCCCCATTTGAAAATGTATCGGTAATATCATCGAGTGGGTTGTCAGATGCCATGAGGAAGTGTCCCAATCTTCTTTCATGCTTACTTAGCCCCTTAGCAGCAGCATCGTCCATGGCTGTGAATTCATTTATATCTAAATTTTGACCGTCAGTAATTTTCTCAGCAACCTCTTGGGTTAATGTTTTGTTATCGCACATTTTGAAGATTTCCAATGCTGTAAGCGGAAGGACGGCTTGATAAATTTTTGAAGATGCGATTTTGGGTCGCGGAGAATTTGGCAGGCTACGACGAATCAATCTCGGTTCGATACAAGGAACGCAAATGCTCGGCCACCGTTCCCCCACAGGCATGCTCTTCGGATTCAGCCGTGACGGACTTGAACGCCGCACTGGCAAATTGCTGCAGCTCCTCGTCCGGGGAATTTCGCATTAGATCCAGAAGCACAGGAGCACTTGCTTTAGCAGCCGGGCCTAAATCCATCAGCGCCTCGATACAATAGGATCGCAAAACTTGCGGCTGCTCATCGCAAGAAGCGACAACTGTTAGCGCATCAACAACTTCATCGCTCACCAATCCAACTTTGCAGAACAAGCGAGCTGCTCCGCATCTTAACCCGTGGATTTCTGGATCTTGACCATTCGTAAGAAGGCAGGACAACAGAATCTCTTCAGCCCCTGCGCAAGCCTTGCCTAGACGCCCCCAGACCTCAAATATTGTTCCCTTAAAGTCAATACTAGAACGCTCATCACAAGAATTGACCGTTGCCCGCAAGGCTTGCGACTCAATAGAGCATAGCCCGTCCATCGCTAAACCCACCAAGATGTCCGGCATTCTGCTCGGGGAATAAGTACCATAGAACCAATCATCAAACTCACTCATGGCTTGACACATCTGCTCATTTTCCCTGCACAGCCTTGCGTAGTGAGCGGTAAACAACAACTGAACCGCCGCTTCCTCCAAGTCCGGCCAGATTGAATCTATAACCTGCCTTGATGAGGGCGCACCATCGGCGCCAAAATCATCCCACATCTTCGCCACGAACTCCCAAGCTTCATTAGTAAGCATATATTTTTCCTTAAAAAACTATTTAGCAATTACACGCTTTGATCGCACGACACGATGCAAATCACAAACTCGACATTCAATTACACCAAAAAGGAAATCCAGCGTTAATTGCACTCACTGAATTCTGCTCGAACCTTCATCCACAACTTGCCGAGCCAATTTTCTCCCTGCCACTGACCATCCTTCAACGCCGCTCCCCCACAGGCATGCTCTTCGGAT
>DUBF01000090.1 GCA_012960465.1 Rhodospirillales bacterium
CTAACTATATTGTCTTTTGCTAGGTTTGATTTGCAGTACTAACAAGCTGACATTATTTTTAAAGCTTTCCGCAATGCCCATCATTGCAGGAAGATAAAATAGCACCAAAAAAGGAGAAAATAACATTCCAAAAACAAAGGTTATTGCCAAGGGCTGGACCAATTGAGCTTGCAAACTTCGCTCAAAAAGTATTGGAGTCAGCCCAAGAATTGTTGTCAAAGTGGTTAAAATAACTGGTCTCAGTCTCTCTCTTGCCCCCTCTATCACGGCCGCACTTAAATCGTACCCATCGGCAATAAACCGTTTAGTGGTCGTAACCAGTATGATCGAATCATTTACCAATACACCAGCTAAACCTAAAAGCGCTAGCAAACTAAACATGCCCAGATTAAACCCCATCAGATAATGCCCAACCATGGCTCCGATTAAGCCGAAAGGTACAACTGACATCACCAAGAACGGAGTTGTGTAACTAGAAAACAACCAAGTCAGAATAATATATATCGATGCAAATGTAATGATCAACGCTAAGCTCATATCAGTAAAAGCCTCGGCTTGTTCCTCAGCTTTCCCTTTGTAATCGATTTGTACATTGAAACGTTTCTCAATATCTGGAGCAATTTCTTTTCTGACCGTTTGCAAAACTATATTAGTGGTCGTAATAGACGGATCAACATCCCCTGCAACGGAGACTTGTCTTACCCCGTCTTGACGCCTAATTTTTGTAAATCCCAGGCTTTTTTTAAATGTAACCACTTCGGACAATAAGATGTCAGTTTTGTCAGGTGTCTGTAGATAAATATCACGCACTGTTTGATTAATGGTTTCGGATTCAGGTAATTTGACTCGCACCAATATCTCTTCTGCATCCTGTGCGAATCTTTTAGCAACCGCTCCTGAGAATGAGTTTCGCACTTGGCGAGCTACCTCTTGTGCACTAAAACCCATGGCCTCCCCCTCGGGTGTTAATTCCAAAATAATTTCTTGTTTTCCAAATGGTAAATCGTCTGTAACTGCGATCAATCCTGGCAAGTTCCTGAGTTCCTTTCGCAGCTCCAAGGCTGCCAATTTTGTTGTTTGCATATTATCGCCAATGATCCTGATATCTAAATCCCGTCCTGGTGGTCCACCAGCTGCACTCTCAAAAATAATAAAGTTCTCAATTCCCGGCATCAGTCTTGTGCTTTCTTTCCATGTGTTCGTAAACGGTATATTTCTGATCTCTCTCTCTTCACCTGGAACCAGCTCTATTGTATAGGCACCGATGTGGCTCCCGGATGTGTTGTTGATCGCAAGACCTCTCCCTGAATCACCTTTGCCAATGCTACCAACCCCATATTTAATAAGACCGCCTTCGCCGTTAGTAAGAATGGTTTCAGCTTCTCGAGCAGACCGAGCCAATTCAAAAACCATTTGCTCTGTAACATCGTCTGTTATTCCAGGTGAAAATGAGACATTGGCATGCATCGTGTCCACTTCAGGCGTCATAAAGAACTCAAAAAGAATACGACCTGACGACAGTAAATTAATTGAAATTATAAACATACATAGTGTTGCCAAGACGGTAAACCCTTTTTTTGCATAGGCTTTTCTGACCAAAGGAATGACATAGTGATCCCTAAAATGATTGAATGCGACATCAAATTTTCTGGGTCCTTTTTTTTCTAATCGCTCCATTCTTTTTAATGATGTCTTTAAATGCGATGGCATGATTAAAAAGCATTCAATAAGACTTCCCAAAATAATCAAGGTCAATGCAATTGGAATGGGTGCAATAATATTTCCGACTTCTGCCCCGAGCATTAAAACGGGTAAAAAAGCAGCAATAGTTGTAAGAGATGCTGCTAAAACAGGAGGAAACATTATTTGGGCCGCCTGCCTGGCAGCATCTAAGTGATGGATACCTCTACGATGCAAAGTAGTTGTGTGTTCAGAGACCACAATGGCATCGTCCACAACAATACCAACACCCATCGTTAATGCGAACATGCTGACCATATCCAGAGACATACCAAGCACTGACATGGCTCCTAGTGCTGCAAGATAAGCTGCTGGCATACCAATGGCAACCCAAAAAGCTACCCGACCACTGAGAAAAATAAATAATACTATTAACACCAGTGCCAAACCCAAGGCTCCATTCTTAAGCAACATAGAAAGGCGCTCCCTTACAGCGTCCGCAAATACATCGTAGACTACAACCTTTAGACTTTGTGGATAATGTAATTGAAGTTCATCCATGTATTTTTCGACAATTTCTTGCGAGATCAAAGAATCTGCGCCCCGTGTACGAAAAACTGTCAAGCCAATAGATCGACCATCACTGTTGACCTGATAATTAGAGTTTTCTTGATATGTTTCAAATATATTGGCAATATCCTTCAGGTACAATTTTTCACCGGTTTCCATAGCCACCACTTCAATTTGTCTCAGTTCCTGGGGGCTTTTAGCCAATTGTTCGCTTCTAATTAGAGTGGAGATTCCTCCTGAGTTGGTGCTTCCTGATGGCAAGTCAATGCTTGATGCTGAGACACGGTTAGAAATATCTTCTATTGATAACTTCAATTCTTTGAGGTTATTAGCAGGGACTTCAATCCATATTTCTGAATCTCTATCACCTGAAAACTCTACATTTGCAAGGCCCATATTAACCAGATCATCTCTCATCTGTCTGGCAAAATATTTCAGTGTTTTTTCCGAAAATGGACCCGATATATCAATGCGACAGACTTCATCTTTCTGGATGATTTCAGAAATAATCGGTTTCTCCATATCCTGGGGAAATGTTGTGATCCTGGCAACGGCTGATTGCACATCGGTTAATGCTGACGACATGGCTGTATCTTGCTCAAAATGGATTTGTACGATTCCTTTGCTTTCATATGCAGTTGAGTCTACTTTTTCGACTTTATTAATAAATCGAACCTCCGGTTCTATTGCTTCGATAATATTGGCTTCAATATCCTCTGCACTGGCTCCCATCCATTCAACACTAATGTTTACGATTTCCAATCCAAAATCGGGCATTATCTGGCGTTTTAATTGGCTTAAACCATAGAATCCAAAGAGAATTAACAATGCCATTAAGAGATTTCCAGCAACCTTATGACTTACAAAAAAATTGATCAAGCCCCTATTAGAATCTACAACTTCTTGATTGATCTTTGATTGATTTTGCTGGTTGTGATTACTATCCATCATTATAAAATCTTGACCTTAACCCCTTCTCCTGCTTCTCGGAGTTGATTAACCATGATCAGATCGCCAACTTTTATCTCATTGGTTGAATCAGCTTTAATGAGTGTGTTGGTTCCGTCATACCCCATCACCACTACAAATCGTTTTACTAAGCGATCATTAAGAATAATAAAAATATACTCATCATCATAAACGGCAGTATTTGGAACAGAAATAACTTGATTGTAAGTCTTGTCGGCAACTGACAATCTAACGAAGGCTCCCGGTCTTATTAGAGAAAGTTTTGATTCATCAAAAAATAATGTAGCAAAAATATCAATGCCACCAGTATTGGATTTAATTTCAGCACCGGTTCGTGAAATCTCTGCTTCAAAATCGAAGATTTTATTCCCCGCAGTCCAATGGATAGCAACAGGCCTGTCAACCACATCTTGGTTGTCTTCCAATAATCGACCATATTGGGCTTTCGATAGTGAAAAACGAACCTCAAGATTTTTGATATCAATAATTTCACCCACTTTGTCATTGAATGTACTGACTTGCTTGCCAAGACTGGCCTCAACACCATTGATGACCCCATCATATGGTGCAAATAATTTAGTATCCCGTAAGTCTTTTTGTGCTTCTGCTAGAGTTATTTCTTGTTGGATTTTCTCAAGTAATGCATTATCCCGAAACTGTTCTGAAATTG
>DUBF01000091.1:0-2427 GCA_012960465.1 Rhodospirillales bacterium
TGGCGGCAGCGCTTTACGCATTAACCTAAATAACGGCTTGGTAAATAATAGTTTTCTGATACCTGGAACAATAAAAATACCCAAGAACAACACAATACCCATCAATATTTGAATACTCAACAACCCTGTTTCAAGAGCGAGAGGCACAACAAAAATCACGTTCAAAAGCCAAAGGTATGAAAGCTTTGTTTGAGTTTTAGCCAATAATAATAAAGTCAGTGCAAAAACTGCAATTAACGTTAAGCATGGATGTTGAATTACATAATTTAAATATTCGGTCATTAGTATTTACCTTGATAGTTGACGGAGCAAGCTCTAATAAAAATTATAGTCATCCATCTTCAAACTATAATTAACATAATATTACAATAAATTAACACTTTATCACACGCACATTTCAATAATGAATTTTTGCGTTATCAGCTAAGCATGCACTGTACTAGCTACCGTTCGAGCGCATTATAAATCAAACATATCCACACTCTTCGACCTCACTTTGCCTGCAGCTGCGCTAACATTTTCTCTTGTACTAGATGGATAGCCTTAAGCGGTCGCAACATAACTTTAAAGTCGGTAATCTGACCGTCATCATTCCAAGCGATAATGTCAACGCCATTAACATACAAGCCATCCATTTCGACTTCGAACTCAAGCACCGCTTCATTGCCACTGATTATCTCGCGTACATATTTAAAGGGATATTGATTAAACATAAGAAAAGCCGCGCCCAAATACTGCTGCACTAACGCCTTACCTACTTGAGGTGTATGCATGACTGGCGAATGAAAAACAGCATCATCTGCCAGCAAGTCACTTAGGCCCTCCAAATTTGTAGTTTCAAGAATGCGGTGCCATCTTTCAATTGTATTAATTTTCATATTAGGTCCTCTTATTTAAAGTTAAAGCGAGGCCGCTAATCGCGAGCCTTGATTTATTGCTCGTTTTGCATCAAGCTCAACCGCAACGTCGGCACCACCAATTAAATGCGAAGAAATTCCATTTTTTTCTAATTCGACATGTAAATCACGAAGCGGCAGCTGACCGGTACACAGTACTATCGTATCAACCGCCAACACATGAATAGCTCCGTCTAGCGAGTAATGTAAACCGTCATCATCAATTTTTCCATATTGAGCACCAGCCACCATTGTGATATTTTTTGCTCTTAGACTGGTGCGATGAATCCAACCAGTGGTTTTTCCTAAGCCTGCCCCCAGACGTGTCTTTTTACGTTGCAGCATAGTTATCTGGCGCGATGAAGTAGCAATCTTGGATTCAACACCTGCAACACCGCCCCTTGTTTCATGCTTGCCATCAATACCCCATTTCTCCAGAAAAGCATTAATATCAACACTTGATTGATCGTCATCATGGGATAAAAACTCGCAAATATCAAAACCAATACCGCCAGCACCAATCACCGCCACTCGCTCACCTACTGACTTGTTTCCTCTCAAAACATCAATATAAGTCAGCACACTTGGATGATCTTGGCCGGCAATTCCCGGCTCTCTTGGTAAAATACCTGCTGCAATAACTACTTCGTCAAAATTTTCTGCTTTAATTTTATTCAGATTGGCTTGCTCTCCAAGTCGAAGATCAACATTGAGCACTTCTAACCGTTTTTTATAATAGCGCAGCGTTTCATAAAACTCTTCTTTGCCAGGCACCAATTTGGCCATGTTGAACTGACCACCAATCTCATGTGCTGTCTCATATAAAATTACTTCGTGCCCACACTCTGCAGCCACTGTTGCACAAGCCAAACCCGCTGGACCAGCGCCAACCACAGCCACTCGTTTTTTGTTTAATGTTTTTTGATAGACTAAATCCAACTCATGACATGCCTGAGGATTAACCAAGCAACTACAGCGCTTTCCTTCAAACACGTGATCCAAACAAGCCTGATTACAGCCAATACAAGTATTAATTTCGTCTGCCCGTCCATCCCTCGCCTTATTAACGAATTCAGGGTCGGCCAAAAATGGTCGTGCTATCGACACCATATCTGCATCACCCCGAGACAAGACCTCCTCAGCAATTTCTGGTGTATTTATTCGATTACAGGTAATCAACGGCACCGAGACCTCTTCGCGCAATTTTTTCGTAACCCAAGTAAAACTCGCCCTGGGCACCATTGCAGCAATGGTTGGAATGCGTGCCTCATGCCAACCAATACCGGTGCTAATCATGCTCACGCCAGCATTTTCAAGGGCTTTAGCCAACAACACAACCTCTTCCCAAGTACTGCCTTTTTCGATCAAATCAAGCATTGAAAGTCTAAAAATAAGAATGAAATCTGGGCCAACAGCTGCACGTGTTTGACGCACAATTTCCAAGGCTAAACGAATGCGATTCTCATAGCTACCGCCCCATTCATCTGTGCGTTTATTGGTGTGTGTTGAAATAAACTGATTGATTAAATAC
>DUBF01000091.1:2485-3778 GCA_012960465.1 Rhodospirillales bacterium
GTCGTAACCCGCCTCCTGAGCTAAAGTGGCGCATTTTACAAAATCCTTAATTGTGCTAAGAACACCTCGATTTGATAATGCTCTTGGCTTAAACGGAGTAATGGGAGATTTAATCGCTGAAGCAGATACAGCAAATGGGTGATAACCGTATCGCCCCACATGCAGAATTTGCATACATATCAGGCCGCCCTCGGCGTGTACAGCACCTGTTATAAGGTGATGTTTTTTTGCCTCTTTTCGATTTGATAATTTTTCCGCAAAAGGCTTTACCCAGCCAGCTCTGTTAGGAGCGAAACCGCCAGTAACGATAATTCCAACACCTCCCCGAGCGCGGGCAGCATAGAAAGCCGCCATGCCGGCAAAGCCATTTCGCTCATCTTCCATACCAGTATGCATGGACCCCATCAGCACCCGATTTTTAATCGAAAGGTTGCCAACTTTAAGAGGTTTAAGTAAATTTTGGTACAACTTATCGCCCGTGAAGGTCATTTCTATCTCCTAATCAATCCTATGTAACTGTTTGCGAGGAACTCTCATCCCGC
Source organism: Rhodospirillales bacterium (assembly GCA_012960465.1). Lineage (GTDB taxonomy): Bacteria > Pseudomonadota > Alphaproteobacteria > Rhodospirillales > UBA2165 > TMED23. Next base: position 3,028 of record DUBF01000091.1, read on the forward strand.
TATGAAAAAAATTATAGCTTTTCACGGTCAGTATATAATTACCATAATATTACTAATAATTAACACTTTATTAATAACAATAACAGATGAATATTCATAGCGCCGTTTGGCGATCAATCTCTCGTTTACAGTATCTCTATCCTGAAGAAGTGAATGAAATCTGTCAAAGAATTGACATCTCTCCAGCCATTTTAGCTAATCACAATCTAACCCTGCCACTTGATTTGTTCTTACATTTTTTCATTGAGGCGGAGAACGTGTTTGAAAGTGAATTGATATCTCTCAATTACGCTCGATTGGCACAAATTCGGCCAAATTATTCAGAGATTCTAGGAATTATTTCCTTGTATTCTCCTAATTTAAAAGAGAGTTTTCAATTGCTTCAATCCTATATCAATCTTGAACTAGAAGGGATAAACCTTGGCCTTGTTCAAAAAACAGATACTGTTGAAATCCACTTTGTTGCCGATGCACTTATTGAGCACTCTAATTTATACGAAAACCTGTGTTTGTCTATTTTTGCTACTTTTATCCAATCGATGCACCACCCCATTAAAAGATTGACAACAAAAATAAAGACAACTCAAGATCTCAGCATTATTCGTTCACTTTTTTACTGCCCCATTGCCTTTGAAAGCAATCACACCTCGATTGTACTAACGAATGAGGTTTCACTCAAAACAAATCCAACCGCCAACTCAAAGCTGGTGAATTTGCTCGAAATTATGGCAAAAGAAAAAATTGCCCAACA
>DUBF01000092.1 GCA_012960465.1 Rhodospirillales bacterium
AGGAAGGTCTGGCTTCCCATATTTTCAGTGAACCAACTAGGGCGAGGCAGAGATCCTATTACAGTTGTAGGCAGCATGATATTTGCGGTAGCTGTGAGCATCTTCGATTACTCCGTAATGTTTCATTTTATTTTTATAATTAAATAAAGTTAAATATACCATGTGGTAACTAAGTTAATCTATAATCATAACAGAGTATAACCGGGATATTTATTTATCGCTTTACCAGAGTTTTCTTTATTATGGTTTTAGAAGAAGTTTGCCGGTTGTGCTCCGATCCGCCATCTCTGTTAACACATCAGCAGCCTCCGATAAGCGGCGAATTGGTGCTATCAACGGTATTAATTTTTTAGCCTTGTGTAGTTGGAACAACTGGTCACATCGTTCCTTAATAGCTTCGTGATTGGCGACAAAAGGCATCAGGGATACTCTTGTTAACTTAATGCATTTTGCTGCCAATTTACGCGTCTCTAGTGGTGGCATAGTTCCCGATGCATCCCCAAAAAGAGCTACGGTACCGAGTAATTTGGTGCAAGTAATTGACCCGTCAATTGTTGCTTTGCCTACGGAGTCAAAAACTACATCTACTCCCTTGCCATTGGTCAATTCCAAAACGGCCTCTGAGAAGTCTTGTTCGCGGTAGAGAATTACATCGTCCGCGCCAAATCTTTTTGTAATTTTAGCTTTTTCTTGGCTACCAGTAGTTGTGAGCACCCGAGCACCTTTTTCCTTGGCTAATTGAATTAGTTGATGACCCACGCCACCCGCGCCCGCATGGATTAAGCATGTGTGACCCTTTTTTAATGGGAATACGTCATTAGCTAAATAGTGTGCCGTCATACCTTGAAGGTGCATAGTAGTTGCTTCTTCCAGGCTAATACCATCTGGTATTGGATAAATCAGCCATGCAGGGACTACGGCATATTCGGCATAGGTACCAGTTATGCTGCCTCTAAACACAACGGGGTCACCTACCATAATATTTTTAACGTTAACGCCGACTTCTGCAACTTCGCCGGCACCTTCTGAGCCTAAGATAAATGGTCTTGGGCCTCCTCGAATTCCTTCTCGAGTATAAATGTCGAGATAGTTAATTCCGGCAAGTGCTATCTTAACTAGCACTTGATCATTGGCACATTTTGGAATTGGAACATCAACATATTTACAAACTTCGGGACCACCGAATTCTGAAACCTGAATAGCTTTCATTGTATTTGGATCAGACAATATATACTCCTTAAATTCCCTCTACATCATCAACTTGGTAAAAGATAAAGTTATTTTTTAACGCCATTTTTTGCCGATAAAGCTTCCAATTAAAAGGGTGCAAACGAATATCAAAAGCTTTTCGTCTAAAAAGCCAATAGATGAAATCGCTGGACCTGGGCATAAACCAGACATTGCCCACCCAATTCCAAAGATAGCGGCTCCAGTAATTAATTTGCCATCGAGACTTACTTTTGAGGGCAATTCAAAAATATCGGTAAAGATTGGTTTAGGACGTTTTAAGATTAACCTAAACGTGAGGGCGGTTACAAATACAGCGCCACCCATTACGAATGCTAAGCTTGGATCCCAGTTGCCGGTGATGTCCAAAAATCCAACGATTTTTGCGGGATTGATCATACTTGAAACCGCGAGGCCAAAACCAAATAAGAGTCCAGATGTAAGGCTGAAAACGTTGAGCATGATTCAAGCCCCAGTCAAACTGCGGACCACGAAAACCGTGATACCCGCAGTTACCATAAAGGTAATCGTTGCGGTTAGCGATCGCATAGAAAACCGACCAAGGCCACAGACACCGTGGCCACTGGTGCAACCCGAGCCAATTTGGCTGCCAAAACCAACTAATAATCCACCTAGGATCATGAAAAACATGTGATTTTTATCATTGAGCTGAAATGGGTTTATATTAATGTTAGAAGTATTTTCACCAAAAAAAACGTAGGTCGATGATCCTACAATTAAACCGACTATAAAAAGTATACGCCACAATCGATCGTCCTCGTTAGTCTCTAATAAACCACCCACAATATTACTTATACCAGCAATACGACCTTGGGTAAGAAGCAACATTGTTGCGGCAAGGCCAATTAGGACGCCGCCAATTGTCGCTGATAGGGGTGTGAAATTTTCCATTTTAGTGTAACTTCCTTGAACATCAATCCATGTATGATTTGAGACTATAGAGATAATATGGCCATTTTAAAAGATTTGCCTATAGATTATATAGAACGCACTGAGAAATACTATCTGGCACTCGGTTATAATAATCCTTACACGTGGGCGAATTTCAATGACATACCCTTTGTTAAATTAAGAAAGCCTCTTTTTGACTGCCGTATTTCATTGGTAACAACTGCCGCGCCTTATCAAACGGGAAAAGGTGATCAAGGTCCAGGGGCACCATATAATGCCAAGGCTAAATTCCACGATGTTTATTCAATGAATATTTCAGAGAATCCGGATGTTAGAATTTCTCATATTGCTATTGATCGTGACAATACAACGGCTGTTGATAATAATACCTGGTTTCCCTTGGTGCAGTTGAACCGTGAGGCCGCTGAGGGGCGAATAGGAAGTGTTTCTGATCGTTTCCATGGTTTCCCGACAAACCGAAGCCAGCGAAAAACGCAGAAAAATTATTGTCCAGATTTATTACAACGTATAAAGGAAGATGGAGCGGACGCTGTTGTTTTAGTCCCAAATTGTCCAGTTTGTCATCAGTCTCTTGGTATGGCTGCCCGTTATCTCGAACAACATGGCATACCAACGGTGATTATGGGTAGTGCAAAAGATATAATAGAGAGGGTGGGCGTCCCACGTTTTCTGTTTAGTGATTTTCCATTGGGGAATTCAGCAGGAAAACCTAATGATATAAAATCTCAAGAACATTCGATTAATTTTGCGTTGGAATTACTCGAGGCCATCGAGAGGCCTCCAACTTATTGGTCACCATTGGTGTGGGCAAATAACTCAAATTGGAAATCCGATTATTCAAATGCTGAAAATTTAACTCTAGAGGAGTTTTTAGAGGCTCGGATAAAGTTTGATCAAACTAAGGCCGAAAAACAAAAATTGGCCGATTAATTTATTGACTTTCAGCGCAAAATCGACGTAATAACTCCTTAATCGGCAATTTTTGGGACGATTCGGTGTTTTTTGAAGAGAAAATCATGGTCACGCGCAATTCGCATCGTGGAGTTTGTACGATGCGAGACGTTGGATCGTGTGCTGAATTATTACTCCAAAATCTCCTATTGCTGGCCCTGCGACTTAGGCGCCTCTGATCGCGCACGCTAACTTAGCGGCATGTGTTCAGAGGAATAAGAAATGTCTTAGCTCCGCAATAGTTAATTAAAAAGGTCCAGTTAAATGAACGTAAAAAACGCAAACAACGAAATAAAAATTTTTGATACTACATTGCGCGATGGAGAACAGTCGCCCGGCGCCTCCATGAATTTATCTGAAAAAATTCGTATTGCCGAAGTGCTGGAAGATATGGGTGTGGATATAATTGAGGCTGGTTTCCCTATCGCTTCAGATGGTGATTTTGAGGCAGTAAATGAAATAGCTAAACTAGTTAAAGGCTCAATCATATGCGGTCTAGCGCGTTCTAGTAGAGGAGATATTGATCGTTGTGCTGAAGCTGTTAAACCGGCGGCAAGAGGTCGTATTCATACCTTTATTTCAACGTCTCCTCTCCATATGAAATACAAGTTACAAATGCAGCCAGAAGACGTGCATAAAGCTGTGATTGATAGCGTAACCTATGCCCGGAATTTTACAGACGATGTTGAATGGTCATGTGAGGATGGATCACGCACAGAGCATGATTTTATGTGCCAGACTATCGAATCTGCAATCAATGCCGGTGCTACCACGATAAATATTCCTGATACGGTTGGTTATGCTATGCCCAGTGAATATGCTGCGCTCATTGAGATGGTTAGGAACCGGGTTCCAAATATCGATAAGGCGGTAATCTCTGTCCATTGCCATAATGACTTAGGGCTCGCAGTAGCTAATTCTTTGGCCGCGGTTCAATCAGGAGCCCGTCAAGTTGAATGTACCATTAACGGCTTAGGTGAGCGGGCTGGAAACGCTGCGATGGAAGAAATCATTATGGGATTGCTGACGAGGCCTGATCACTTGCCATATAATGTTAATGTCAGATCTGAATTAATAACGAAGGCTTCTAAACTAGTTTCGACGGTTACTGGTTTTGCGGTCCAGCCGAATAAAGCCATCGTCGGTGCTAATGCTTTTGCGCACGAGTCTGGTATTCACCAAGATGGGATGCTTAAGAATTCACAGACGTATGAAATCATGACACCAGAATCCGTTGGCTTGACTGAAAGTAAATTGGTCATGGGAAAGCATTCTGGTCGCCATGCATTTCGTGAAAAGCTTATAGAATTGGGATATGATTTAGGCGATAATTCAATTCAAGAGGCTTTTAAGCGCTTTAAACAATTAGCTGATCTTAAAAAAGATGTATATGACGAGGATATTATTGCGATAGTTGACGATACCGTTGTTCGTACTAATGATACTATTAATCTGGATAAGCTAGAAGTTTTGTGTGGCACGGAGCATAAACCACCCAAAGCATTAATGACATTGAACGTAGATGGCGAGAAAATTTCAACCGAAATGTCGGGTGATGGTCCAGTGGATGCGATTTTTAAGGGTATAAAATATTTGACGGGATTTAAACCTCATCTACAACTTTATCAGGTCCATGCCGTAACACAAGGAACTGATGCTCAAGCAGAAGTTACTGTTCGTCTTGAAGAGAATGGCAAAACCGTCAACGGCCAGGGTGCCGATACCGATACGATGGTTGCTTCCGCAAAGGCGTACATTAATGCGTTAAATAAATTATTGATAAAACGCGGAAGATCTGCACCAAGTGCTCTATCTGCATAATGATATTAAGGTGATACAGGAACACTAAATTATTGATTTATTGATGTTTTAAAACGAAACTTGTTCATGTAGGTTAGTGCCTTTAAAAATATTGGGTCATAGTTTAAAAACAGTTGGCCCTTATTTTGTTTGAGAAATTTACATATCTCTTTGATTAATCTTATTGAATCGGATAGAAAATATTAATAGTTGCCCGTCAATATGGGCGATAGACTGACTTGTTTTAATTTTTAAGTATTGAGAGACTTCATGTTGTCACGGATTTTTGGATTTTTATCTGCCGATATGGCGATTGACTTAGGAACTGCTAATACCCTGGTTTATGTCAAAGGCAAGAATATTGTATTAAACGAGCCTTCAGTTGTCGCCGTTATTGAGCTTAAGGGCAAGAAGCAAGTTCTAGCTGTGGGTAATGAAGCCAAGAGAATGCTGGGTAGGACCCCCGGTAATATTCAAGCTATTAGACCATTGCGGGATGGTGTGATTGCTGATTTTGAAATTGCTGAAGATATGATCAAATATTTTATCCGCAAAGTACATAATCGTCGCAGTTTTGCATCGCCATTAATCGTCATTTGCGTGCCGTCAGGTTCGACGGCTGTTGAGCGTCGTGCTATACAAGAATCAGCTGAGGCTGCCGGCGCTCGTAAAGTATTTTTGATTGAGGAACCGATGGCTGCTGCTATAGGAGCTGGCTTACCAGTAACGGAGCCAACCGGCTCAATGATTGTTGATATCGGCGGTGGAACAACGGAGGTTGCAGTGCTTAGTCTCGGCGGCATTGTATATGCCCGTTCGGTACGGGTTGGCGGCGACAAGATGAACGAGGCCATTATTGCCTATATTCGGCGCAATCATAATTTGCTCGTCGGAGAGGGAAGTGCCGAGCGAATTAAAGAAGAAATTGGATCCGCCTGTCCGCCAGAAGAGGGCGAGGGGCCGACGATGGAAATCAAAGGCCGTGATTTGATGAATGGTGTGCCAAAAGAGCTTGTACTTAGTGAGCGTCAAATAGCTGAAAGTTTAGCTGAACCGGTCAGTCAAATTATCGAAGCAGTAAAGGCTGCTCTAGAGCACACAGCCCCAGAATTAGCTGCTGATATTGTGGATAAGGGCATTGTGCTGACGGGCGGTGGAGCGTTGTTGACTAATATGGATTATGTTTTACGTTACGCTACTGGCTTGCCAGTATCTATTGCTGATTTGCCGCTGCAATGCGTGGCGATGGGAACTGGGCGCGCTATGGAAGAAATGAGAAAACTTCGCCATGTATTAACAACGATGTATTAACATTAATCCTGAGTAGATATTAGTCGAGATTCGTAAGTACTTTTTTAAATAATTAAGTTTAGTTCTATTTCGTATACGGGTTTGTTAGATATTTAGTTAGGTTGGGGATAATTGTTGGAACGACGTTCGAGTGCTCTTGTAAGAATAGCAGCGCCGCTGAAAAGTCTAGTTCAGCGGTTTACGTATCTTGGACTGGTTCTGTCTGCTTTCAGTTTGATGTTTTTGGGTAAATTTGATTCAGTACCGATTGATAGGTTGCGTGTCGAGGTTACGGAAGTGATGGCTCCTATTTTAGAAGTATTTTCGCGTCCAGCCGCCACGGTTTCTATGCATATTCAGAACGTTCAGGATTTGAGTAATATTAGGGATGACAATAATCGCTTAAAACAAGAAAATATCCGTTTATTACAATGGCAGACTGTAGCCCGGAAATTACAGTCTGATAATACGGCACTTAGACAGTTACTTAGTGTGGTAAGCGATAACAGCGAAAAATATATTACCGCAAGAGTTATTGCTGGTTCTGGTAGTTTATTATCAAATATGTTGATTGTGAACGCTGGTAATAAGAACGGCGTTGTTAAAGGCCAAACCGTCATTGGTTCTCGCGGGGTTATTGGTCGTATTTTCGAGGTTTCGAACAGTTCTTCGCGCGTTCTTCTGCTGACTGATATTAATTCGCGGGTACCGGTGCTGGTTGAAAGGAATCGAACCCGCGCTATCATGACTGGTAAGAATACAAACCTTGCCAGCCTGATTCATTTACCGCAAGGCGCTAGAATTCTGCCAAGTGATCGTATAGTCACCTCTGGTCACGGTGGGGCTTTCCCATCTGGTCTGCCGATAGGCGTTGTTGTTTCTAAGAGTGATGACGGCATAGATGTCCAGCTTTTCACTGATTTTTCCCGATTAGAGTATGTTCGTATCGTTGATTTTGGTTTAAATAATTTGTTGGAAATTAATCAAAACGAATATGTGTCAAAGAGGGTGGTTGACGATAAGTTTGTTGGAAAATGAATATCGCCATATGGCAAAAATTAGACAATTTAGCGCGGTCTTTTATACCCTTTGGCTTTAGCTTAATATTAGTAGTTTTAAGTGTTCTGCCTACCCATATTCCCGGTTACATGCAGATAGCGCCTATTCTTGCGCTAATTTCGGTTTATCACTGGGCTATTTTCCGACCTAATTTATTACCCATTTCAGCTGTTTTTATTTTAGGTCTACTACAAGATCTCTTATTAGGTACGCCTGTTGGCTTATATGTTTTAGTTTTTTTAACGGTGTATGGCGTAGTACTCTCTCAACGTCGCTTTTTTGTAGGGAAGTCTTTTATATTTTTTTGGTTTGGTTTTGCGGCCATTTCAATGCTGGCGTCAATTGAAAGTTACTTCCTTGGATCCATTTGGAATGTAATACTCTTGGACTTTAATGCTGCAACATTTCAATATTTAATATTATTAGGTATTTTCCCTGCAGTCGCATGGGTATTTTTGCGGTGGCAGCAGGCATTCTTGCAACAGGACTGATAGATGCATAGAGACGCCATTAGATATAAAACTTTTTCACGGCGTTCGGTCATTTTATTAGGTGGCAAGTTAACGTTGCTTTCTGGCTTAGTCGGCAGAATGTATTATCTGCAAATCGTCCAAGGTGAGAAGTATAAAACCCTTGCCGATGAGAATAGAATAAGTTTAAAGCTGATTGCACCAAAACGGGGACGTATTCTCGATCGATTTGGCCGGCCGATGGCAATTAATCAGCAAAATTATCGTGTTATGTTAGTTCCTGAAAATACTAGTGATCTTGAGTTTTCTTTGACGCAGCTCGGAAAAATTATCCCTCTGAATAAACAAGATATATTACGGATAAAACGTAAATTAAAACGTAAGCGGCGTTTTATGCCTTTAATGTTAAGAGAGAATTTAGATTGGAATGACGTTGCTAAAATTGAAGTTAATGCTGCCGAGCTGCCGGGTATAGAAATTGATGTTGGTGAAAGCCGTTTTTATCCGGCTGGGTCTGAGACAGTCTCGGTTTTAGGTTATGTCTCTCGAGTATCAGAGAAAGAATTAACCGGTAATCCATTGCTTGAACTTCCAGGTTTCAGAACTGGTAAAGCAGGGATAGAAAAAGTACGTGATCTCGATCTTCGAGGAAAAAGTGGTACAACTCAAGTCGAAGTAAATGCCTTTGGGCGCCAGATCCGCGAGTTAGAACGTCGCGAAGGTCAGTCGGGAGCTGAAACTTATTTAACGATTGATATGGATTTGCAAAAATTTGTCTCTAGAAGACTTGCTAAACAAGCAGCTTCGGCTGTGGTTATGGATGTGCATACTGGTGAAATCCTAGCACTTGTGTCAACACCAGGTTTTGATCCGAATGCCTTTAACCGGGGGTTGTCTAATTCTGAATGGAAAGCCTTAGTGTCTAATCCACGGGCTCCTCTAAATAATAAAGCAATTGCAGGCCAATATGCGCCCGGATCTACTTTTAAAATGATAGTTGCTTTGGCAGCGCTTAAGAAAGGTATTGTGACGCCCAGGACAAAATATTTTTGTTCTGGTGAATTAGAACTTGGTAATTCGATATTTCATTGTTGGAAGAAAGGCGGACACGGAAACATGAGTATGGTGAACGCCATTGTCCAATCATGTGATGTATATTTTTATGAGATTGCATTGCGAACAGGAATAGACAATATCTCTGCTATGGCACGTCGGTTAGGTCTTGGCCAAATTCTAGATATTGAGTTATCCGGTGAAAAAAGAGGTTTGATACCGACGCGAGCCTGGAAGAAAAGAGTAAAGCGGGTCTCTTGGCAAAAAGGTGAAACCTTGCTTGCTGGAATCGGTCAGGGGTTGATACTGGCAACTCCGCTACAGTTAGTTGTCATGATGGCGCGTTTAGTGAACGGAGGTAAAGCCGTACTGCCTCGTTTGGCTATAGATTCATTGCTAACCAATGATGGGTCAGAGTTAAGTAACGGGTCTGAATTTTCTGACCTTGGGATAGATACCCTTTATTTGAATTTAATGAAAACAGCAATGACCAAAGTAACAACTTCGCCAGTTGGAACGGCCTACAAAGCGCGAATTCGGAAACCTGGATATCAATATGGTGGCAAGACCGGAACTGTTCAGGTCCGGCGTATTTCGGAGGCAGAGCGTGAAAGTGAATCAGGTGTGAAAAAAAATAAAGACCTGAAATGGGCTGAACGTGATCATGCATTATTTGTAGGTTATGCCCCAGTTGAATCCCCGCGTTATGCCGTTTCAGTAGTTGTAGAACACGGTGGAGGTGGATCTACCACTGCTGCACCAATTGCCAAAGATATATTATTCGAAGTGCAGAAACGATATTCTTCAAGATCGCGGATAAATGGACAGCCTGATCCAAACGGACCTGCCTCACTGAATAAAAATAATATAGGTGGGTGATTTTGAATATGGCAAAATCGCCCTTTAGACAGTCGGATATGAACCTTGGCCAGCGTTTGTGGCAGATCAATTGGTCTTTCGTATTACTGATTAGTATAACAGCTTCTATTGGCTTTGGGATGCTGTACTCTGCAGCAAATGGTAGTTTTGACCCTTGGGCTTCCCGACAAATGCTGCGTTTTATAGCTGGTGTGTTTTTAATGTTGATTGTGGCTGTTATCGATATCCATGTTTGGTTACGTTATGCCTATCTAATTTACTTAATTTCTCTGTTACTTTTATTAGTGGTTGAGTTCAGTGGTACAATCGGAATGGGCGCACAGCGATGGATTGACTTAGGTGTATTCACTATTCAGCCATCGGAAATAATGAAGATTTCAATTATATTATTGCTCGCTCGCTATTTTTATGCGAGCCGATTAGAGGATGTCAGCAGAATTTCACATTTACTGATGCCAATTTTATTGATGGTAATTCCCGCAGTCCTCATTGTTCGTCAACCAGATCTAGGCACCTCTGTTTTGTTGATTGCAACTGGGATAGCTATGTTATTCGTGGTTGGTGTTAGAATCTGGATGTTTATTTTAGGAGCTTTTGTGACAATTGGGGCTATCATTCCATTATGGCAATTTGTTTTGCGGGATTATCAGAAGGCACGTTTACTTACTTTTATAAACCCAGAGAGAGATCCCTTAGGTGCTGGTTACCATATTCTACAATCTAAAATAGCACTTGGATCTGGTGGGTTATTTGGCAAGGGTTTTATGGGCGGCTCCCAAAGTCATTTGAGTTTTCTTCCAGAAAAACAAACCGATTTTATATTTACCATGTTGGCCGAGGAATTCGGGCTTGTTGGAGGTTTATTGCTTATAGCTCTGTATATTTTGTTGCTAGTATATGCATTTGTGATGTCCCTTCGATGTAGGAGCCAATTTGGCAGATTGATTGGCATTGGCGTATCGACGTCTTTTTTCTTGAACGTCTTTGTTAATATTGCAATGGTAATGGGCTTAGTTCCTGTTGTCGGCATGCCACTTCCGCTGATATCGTATGGCGGTACGGCAATGCTTACCTTGATGTTTAGTTTTGGTTTATTACTTTGCGTTTATATTCACCGGGATGTTCAAATAAGTCCAGGTTCCGCCGACGGTGATTAATTTAACCTCCTCTTACTCTATTGGCCCTCAATTATGTTTATCAACCTCTTTTCGGAATTTGGTTGTTATAATTTTTACTTCCTTGGTTTGTAAATGTCATATTACTTTTATTAGAATAAATTACTATTTACCTTTAAACTCTCTATTGAAGATAAAGAGAGTTGAAATTAATAATCGGATATTAACAGGAATTAAATAATGCCAAACACAACTCAAACTCCAGACGTTATGACAGCGGTAGATATTAAAGAGCCGGGTGGCCCTGAAATGCTGGTTCCAGTTAAAGTGCCATTACCTGCGTTGCAGGTAGGAGAAATCCTGATTAGAAATCAGGCTGTCGGAGTTAACCGGCCAGACGTTGCGCAGCGCACCGGTCACTATCCTGTACCCGCAGATGCTAACCCCTTGCCCGGTCTGGAGGTGGCTGGTGAAGTTGTTGCAATTGGAGAAAGCTCAGGTGAATGGCAAGTAGGTGATAAGGTAATGGGGCTGACCCACGGTGGCGGTTATGCTGAATTTACTGCGGTTCAACATTCGCATTGTCTTCCATGGCCTAAAAACTTTAATGCTGAGATGGCGGCGGCGATACCTGAAAATTTTTATACAGTCTATTACAACGTTTTTATGCGGTCTCGTTTAAAGGCTGGTGAATATTTTTTGGTCCATGGCGGTAGTAGCGGAATTGGATTAGCTGCGATTCAAATGGCGAAAGCTAAAGGGGCTATTGTTATTGCGACGGCAGGATCTTCCGAAAAATGTAATTTCTGCCTAGATCAAGGTGCGGACAAAACAATCAATTATAAAGACGAAGATTGGCCTGAGATTGCTAAAACGTTTACGGAAGGACACGGGGTGGATGTTGTCCTTGATATGGTGACAGGGGAGTATGTTCAAAAAGAAATTAACATTATGGCGCGGGATGGCCGTATAGCCTTAATTGCGTTTCTCGGAGGCCCTAAGGCTGAGATTAATTTTGGAAGAGTTTTGCGTGATCGTATTACCATCTCTGGCTCAACACTTCGTCCGCAAACAAATGAAGAAAAGGCATTAATAACATCTAAATTGAATTCGGAATTTGGTGTCTTAATGGATGAGGGAAATGTACGCCCACATATTTTTAAAACATTTCCGCTTGAGCAAGCTTCAGACGCCCACATTCTAATGGAAAGTAGTGCTCATATGGGAAAAATAGTTTTGACGATCGATTAGAATAAAAAAATAATCATAGATATTTTATTATCATTTTCAGTTTGGGTAATCTATTGCAGTAATTCTAAAATATAGTTGATAAGATTTGTTATTAATGAACCCGCTTATAGGGGGATACTCAATGATTAATAAGACCGTTAAGACAATTGATGCCGCGGTCGCCGGTATAAAAGACGGTGCAACAATTATGGTTAGTGGTTTCGGTGAGGCCGGGGCGCCGAGCCTCCTGATGGAAGCTATAATTGATCAAGGGGCTAAGAACCTTACGGCAATTTCAAATAATGCGGGTGAAGCTTATCATGGGTTAGCAAAACTGATTGCTGAGAAGCGGGTTACCAAAGTTATTTGTTCTTTTCCCACTGCCGCAAAAAAGGCGGTTGTAAAAGATCTTTATGCCGTCGGTGAGCTTAAGTTGGAAATAGTTCCTCAAGGCACATTAAGCGAACGTATTCGATCTAGCGGCGCTGGAATTGGTGGATTTTATACGCCTACGTCATTTGGTACCAAATTGGGTGAAGGTAAAGAAACTCGTACACTTAATGGTAAGGACTATGTTTTTGAGTATCCGCTCCATGCGGACTTTGCTTTCGTGAAAGCTAGGCAGGCAGATCGCTGGGGGAACCTAACTTATGAAAAATCCGCGCGCAACTTCGGCCCGTCAATGGCTATGGCAGGTAACATAACGGTCGTGCAGGTTGATGAAATTGTTGAATTAGGAGAGTTAGATCCAGAGGCGATTGTTACCCCCGGTATTTTCGTCGATCGTGTCATACAATTAGACGTGCCAAATTATATAACAGGCTAGGCTTTAAGGTTTTAATTCATTATCTAATAAACTAATTGGTAGCAAAAATGAGTAATATCAAAACTCAATCCACAAACGAATCGGTATTGATTGAACTGTGTCGGATGTGGTCAAGCGCAATGCGTATGCCGGGCGATTTGGAACTTGACTTGGATGAAATGAAGACTATAGGAGATAGGCTTTTAAATACTGAAGCTAAAAGCATTGAAACTATTTTATTAAAGCTACGAGCGGTCAACGCTACCGCATTGCGTTCGTTACCTGAAGGCCATGAAGTGAGAAATTTATTGGAATCGACTATAAATGATTTGGATGAGTTAGAAGTATAATATGGCCTCAACGGTAAAAGAGAATAGACAAGCAAATTTTAGCACAAAGATAGCATACCTTATGATCACAACGACTGTACTGTTGTGGTCTATAAGTGTTGTTATCGGTCGAGGTGTGCATGATGAAATCCCCCTTATTGGTTTAAATTTTTGGCGTTGGATCATTGCAGTGGTCTTTTTGGCACCTTTCGTGTGGCGAGAAGTTTGGGAAAACATTGAAATTATTCGAAAGCATTGGGGCGTATATTTAGCTCAAGGTACTTTTATGGTCGGGGGTGGAACTCTTCTTTTTACTTCACTATATTTTACAACGGCGATCAACGCCGCTTTGGTAAATACAACGCAACCAGCAATAACAGCGCTTTTAACGTGGGTTATTTTAAAAGATCGATTGAAAAATATTCAATATACCGGAATTGCTTCAGCAATTGCGGGTGTTATTTTTATGATTGCCAAGGCCGATATTAATACTTTAATAAATTTTGATTTTAATATCGGTGATTTTATTGTTGTGTTCGCGATTGTTTCCTATTCAATGTATGCTATTAACTTGCGCAAACTTCCGTCGGGTCTTGGGACTTTTCCAACTTTATTTGTAATTTTATTATTTGGCTCTTTCCCTTTATTACCATTTTATATTGGCGAAACAATTTTAGTTAAGCCATTCCCATTTACAGTAAATTCATGCGCGTGGGCTTCTGTATTAGCCATCATTATTTCTATAGGGTCTTTGGCGCTATGGAATAACGGTAATCGGGTTGTGGGACCGCAAAGAGCAGCCGTTTTTGTTAGTTTAATGCCTGTTTTTAGTTCAGCTCTAGCAATGACGTTTTTGGGGGAAGAATTATACTTTTACCATATAATTGGTACATTGTTTATCTGTACTGGTATTTTTATGGTAGTTCGTAATCATTAAATTAACTGTACAACATCAGAATATATCAAAATATGTTTTTTTCAGATAACACGATATTTCAAATAATAGGCCAAATAATGATTGGGCTATTTTTTTGGATCATGATTGCAAAAAATATACGAGTTTGGCAATTTAATATTGAACGAACAGGTGCAATTCTGCCTAAGCCAAAATTCTTTTTAGTTATTAACTTTGTTCTTCAGTTTTTCTCCGGGTTAGCTTTAATCATTGATTATAGAGTTTCAGTCGCTGCATTTGTTTTAATTATATTGACTGTTCTTGCTACAGCTATGTTTCATCGTTTTTGGTCTATAGAAGACCCGCTAAAAAAAAATTATCATATGCTTTTATTTTTTAATAACGTCGCTATAACAGGCGCTCTAATCATGTTAGTATGAAAGAAAAAAATGACACTTGAGCTTTATAATTTCCCAGCTTCAACCTGTAGCTTAAAAGTTCGTCTTTGCCTTGCTGAAAAAAAATTGGATTGGGTGGATCATAGGCTAAGCCCTGGTGCTACTGATCATTTAACGCCCGAATATCTAAAAATGAATCCAAATGGCGTTGTTCCGACTTTACTGCATGATGGTGATCCAATTCTAGATTCCTCTGTTATTATTGAGTATCTTGATGAAGTTTTTCCAGAGGTAAAACTCACGCCGATTGATCCAAAAGAACGTGCAAAAATGCGTTGGTGGTTACGTTATTTTGAGGAAAAACCGACGGGTGCGGTACGTTATCCAACATTTCAGAAAATTTTAATACGAAATTTTAAAGATATGTCTAGCAAGGAATTTAAAGCAGCTGCCGAAAAACGTCCTTTGAAAACAGATTTCTATAACCGCATGGGTAGAGATGGTTTTTCGAAGGAAGAAATCCAGTCTGCCCTAGATGATATTAGCCAAACTGTTGAACGTATTGACGGTGCTATAAAAGAAAACGGTGGACCATGGATCATGGGCGACTTTTATTCTTTAGCAGATATTTGTGTCGGGCCTCTAATCGATAGAATGGAAGATTTAGGTTACGAGGGTTTATGGGAAAAGAAGCTGCCTTATATCACACAATGGTTGAAAAATTTGAAATGGCGTCCAGCTTATCAGGTAGCTTATTATCCGGGGGCACGTTATTCAGAGATTTTTCCTGACTTAGGTTTAGGGCGAGCCGTCTCCTAGTTATAGGCATCCAATAATTCTTTAGCATTGTCGTTTAGAATGAGTTGTTTCTCAGAGCCTTTAATATTAGCCTTGATTACCGCATTCAAGGATTTTTCAGTGGAAAAGATAGGGCAGTCGGTCCCGAGTACAATTCGATTTGCACCAAATATAGCTACGGCTAATTCAAGGGATCGAGGCCCTAGCGAAGAACAATCGACATGAATTCGATTAGCTTTGGAACTTGGTAATGGGGCATCTGGTGTGCGGGTAAGACTAACGTTATCCATGCGTTCGATTACCATCGGCAATGTACCGCCTAAATTTGCAACATGGAGCGTAATATCTGGATAGGCATCAAGAAAGTTACTAAATAATAGTGTTACCATACAATGACTAACATTATTCTGTACGCTCAACGCCAGCCGTTCTGCAAGAAAGTCGGCAAAAATTGGCTTAGATTGTTGGTAGCTTTCTGGCACTTCATCGGGACGGCGGCCAGGATGAATAAATATATGACCACCAATTTCTTGTGCAATTTTAAATATTGGAGAGATCGCGTTCGCATGCTCTTCACTGATGAAACAGTTGTTAGGTAATATAGCTCCGATTAGTCCAAGATCGTTACGGGCCCGTTTATATTCTTGGACCGCAAGTTTTATATCTGCCATTGGTAGAGTAGCCAGACCAGAAAAAGTGTCAGGGGACGCTTTGCAAAGCTCCGCAACTTCATCATTAAATATCTGTATTAATGGCAAAGATTCGTCTGTAGCAATACTGTCCACCCCAAATAAACCAGGAAAAGATAGAACCTGGTGGTCTATTTCAAGTGCCTCCATAAAATTTTTTCTATCTTCCATATCTGTGAAACTTGTGGAAAAATCCAACAAACCATGCGGCATGTGAAAAGTTTGTGTGCTGTCACCATTTATTTTGATAAAAGGGGGAACAGTTCGTTTACATAATTCATCGACTAATCCTTGTGGTACATAATGTGTATGCAGGTCTATGGCCATAAACTTTTCCTTTCTATGGCGTAAATAAAAAGCATTCTAATTAAATTTTTTAACTTTATATCAGTTAGCTTCTTGAATCCGATAAAAGTTGTTGATTCCGGTTATCTCTCTAATTTCGGGGACATCTTGACCTTGTGCTGCTGTATCATATGGTATCCCAATAGTATCAGCTATGCGCACGAAACCGTGGAAAGCCGATGCAACTGCCGCCGCATCAACGGTTATATCGTTACCGAGTGTTTCGAATACAATGTTACGGGTATTTGAAATCATAGCGACATCGCGTTTCACAATAGCTTCAGCAAAATTCAATAATATCTCGGCGTGCGGGATTTGCGTATCTTTGCTGAGACCTTTAGTAACATCTTGAAGGTTAACTTGTGTATCGGCCATTTGCGTGCTCTCACGGAGCATGTAGGTATGGGCCGTTGTTCAATAGGCGCATTGATGGAGACCGGATACTCTTGCCGCCATGAGTTCCATTTGTGGTCTGGAAATTGCTCGGATTGACTTATCAAACTGATAGACAAATTCGCCTGATATATAATGGGTATTGGCGAGTGCCCAGTAGTTTCGCATCGTTTCTGGAACCATCGACAAGCCGCGGTAGATATAGCCAACTTTTGGGCTCGGATACAGCGGCTGATCTGTCTCTACCGCGTCTTCTGGTTCAACTATTGGCAGCCAAGCAGCCTTAACTTTAGCACCTGGCGGCAAGTAACGTGCTGGTTTGCCGAATACTTTTTTCGGTAGTTTGGTTTCGTTGGCACCTAATGCCATGGTCGTAGTATCCATAATCATGACCGAAGCGATGATACCAACGATCTCAACGTATTCTCCTTGCGTTAGGCCGCCGGCCAGAACCTTTTGTGTCCACGCTTCGCTGAGACGGCCAGGATCAGAAACACCCCGATGTATGAGTTCAACCTCAGTATCAAGAAGAAGGCCAGTCGATTGGTGTTTGCCTTCTAGCGCATGGGGGGAGAGGGCCTCTTTAATTTTTTTACAAAAATTGCATGACCGTGCTTGTCGTACTTCGGTGGCAACGGCGAGCCTTCGTTCACTGTCTAGCCAGGTCCCCGGTGCCGCTAAGCGCTCCCAAGCTTCAATGTGAGCGTTTACGATGTCCTGTCTGACGTCATAATTAATATTCTCAAACGGTTTTATTGACATAAAAATACACCTCATTTTTGTAAACGATCAAAGTTAAGATAGCAGGATCATCGGTCGAATGGCTAGTCTCCAAAACTACTTACTTTGTCACTTAAGGTTTAACGATTTTGTTTGGTTAAATTATTATTCTCCGTGGCACGCAAAAAGTATAAGCGTGCTTGATCCGAATTCGATTTAACACCAAGTCCCTTTTTATATATTAAGCCAAGCGCATAATTTGCATGGGGATGTCCTCGCCTGGATGCCGAGAGAAACCAACGATGGGCTTCCTTATAGTTTTGTGTCACGCCAAGTCCATCCATATACATACTCCCGATTCGGACCTGAGCAGAGGCGTAATTTCTCTTTGCTGCTTCAAGGTACCATTGAGCTGCTGCCTTTAAATTGCGTTTAAACATAACACCCTTTTCATGGAGTAGGCCCATTTGATACATGGCTCGTGGGTAATTCTTATGGGCCGCTAGCTTATACATGTCAGCTGCTTTTTTTGTATTTTTTTCAACGCCTTGGCCTTTTTCATAGAGTTTACCAAGACCGAAAATTGATTTTACGTGCCCGGATTCCGCAGCCCATTTAAGGAGGTGAAAGGCGGTGTCATAATTTTTTTCAACACCAAGACCATTGGTGTATAGAAAAGCTAGATTATTTCGAGAAAGTGGACTGTCTTGAAGGGCTCGCCGGTACCAATAAGCGGCGGATTTATAGTTTTGGTCTACCCCCTGACCAAGTCGATAAAGCGATCCAATATTATTCTGCGCCCCGATGTGCTCTTGATTAGCAGCAGCAAGATACCACTGGCTAGCCTTCTTGTAGTTTTGTTTAATCCCGCGTCCCTGTTGAAATAATAGTCCGACATTATATTGAGCATTTGCGATACCATCGCGGGCGAGTGGTAGAAATATTGCTAAGGCTAGTTCATAATCACTATCTTGAAGGGCGTCCATCCCTTCCTTATATCCAGCAAAAACTCTGCTTGGAGAGGTCGCCATAATTAATATTAGAACAAGGAGGATTTTTTTCATTCGATATTTACTTGGACCTCTCGCGTATATTGTATTTTTTAATTGTATTGTAATTATAAGCCTGTTTCAGTTAAATTTTAGCAACAGTTTATACGGTTTTAATATCGTAGAAAACTCGAATTAAAAAAAAGGTAGCCCACAATAGGGCTACCTAAATTATAAAATGCTATTTCTTAATAGAACATAAATTAGATATTTTTGGTAAACCCTCCACAAACTTCGACCACAGTCCCTGTTTGGTAACTATTTTTTTCAGAAACCATCCAAGCAGCAGCATCACCAATTTCTTGCGTCTCAGCCCAACGGCCTAAAAGAGTTTGTGCCGAGATTCCATTACGTACTTGATCGGCCTCTATACCTTTGGCTTTCGCAATTCCGTCGGCCCGAGGTCCCCAAGACTCAGTTTTTGTAAAACCGGGACAGATGGTATTGACTGTAATGTTATCGGGCCCTAATTCAGCGGCCATGATTTTTGCAAATCCGTGTATTGCGGTATTTGGAATGGTGGTAGTTAGGGCTCCAGGGAATAATTGTTTACCCGTGACACCAGAAACGTTTAATATTCTGCCGGCATTTGATTTCTTAATATGAGGAACAGCATGCTTTGTCGTATGAACAAAAGACATTAGGTTGGTATTTAGGATTGTGTCCCAAATTTCTGGAGTTACGCTTTCAATAGTGCCGGGTATCATTCCACCAACATTATTAACCAGAATATCGATGCCTCCCAAACCAGATGCCGCTTCTTCAATAAATTTTCCACAGCCTTCCTCGCTTGATAAATCGCAAATAATACCGATAGCTTTGACGCCCTTAGCTTTAAAATCCGCAACGGCTTGATCTAAGCGATCCTGATTACGGGCAGAGAGAGCTACATTACATCCCTCCTCCGCAAGCGATTTCGCGATTGCGTATCCAATACCCTGGCTTGAGCCTGTAATTGCTGCATTTTTTCCTTTTAGTCCTAAATCCATTTAGTTTTCTCCTTTGTGAATTCAATAATAATATTATTTACATTAGTCTCTGTTATCAACGCGTTTGTTGAACGCCCGTATTTCGATACTTGTCCAGATGTCTGCGGCGACAAGTGGATCTCCTTTTGTGAATTCCTCGATAGCAGTTCGGTTCGGTGCTTCTAATAAATATAAACTGCCAACGATGTTCTCCATTTCATCATCCATTAAAGGGCCCGACATAATATTTTTAATTTTTGTTTGGGCATTCAGATATTCAATGTGATCTGGCATTGCGGTAGCCCGCTTCTCCCTCATATTAGGTTTGTCTATGCAAAAAATTGTAAAAAGCATTTTTTCTCCTGTTAGAAAATCAAGATATTAAGGTGGAATTTTAAAAAAAATAGAATAAGAATAAACTATTTCTTCGAAATATTTAATACTATTAATCTGAAGTTCTTAATTAACTTATGATTTCTAATTAATCTTCTGTTTTATTTTTAATTTATATTTTCTGCAGCAGCGACGGTACGCTCGGCGATACGTTCTATAAGATTGTAAGTCTCTTCTATATATTCCTGATCAATATTACGTGTAATAAATACAATTCGTGTCCGTTTATCGTCACTGGGCCATTTATCCATCCAGTCTATAGAATGAAAAATTTGTTGAGCTCCTTGGATGACTGCAGGTTGATCTGGACGTTCGTGAACATGGATTATGCCTTTAACTCTAAGTAAATCTGGGCCAGCTTCTTTGGTAAGACCTTCCAGGAACATACTTAGAGTATTCAATGATATTGGGTTTTCTTTGACTATGACAAATGAGTTAATACTGGGATCATGATGGTGGTCAACTTCGGCAGGCGAGTGACCATATTTTTCATAATAAGCTAAGGCCTCTTTATCTGGTATAGCTAAGGCGGTTCCGGCGGGTTCTGAAACCTCCTGGTTTTCATAGGCATCTGCTTGTAACCAGTTTTCAAAATCGAGTGCTTTTGTTGTAGGATCAAAAATTCCAGTACCGAATAAATCGGAAGGATTGGCGTCTTGTGTCGTGGTTGCAATTATTGGTGCAGCCGGATTAAGGACACGCAGGCGTTTTTCCAATATTTTAATTTGTTTATCATTTTCTACCATATCGATTTTGGTAATGATCAATCTATCCGCTATTGCTGCTTGTTTTACGCATTCGGGGAACCGGTCCAATGATGAGACACCATTAATTGTGTCAACTGTTGTAACGACCCCATCCAAGGCAAAATGATTAAATATCATTGGGTTCGTAAGGATAATTTGGAGAACAGGGGCCGGGTCTGCAATACCGGTAGTTTCAATGATAACTCGGTCAAAGAATGGGATTGTACCAGCATTACGCTGGATATAGAGATCGCGGAAAGTATCTATTAAATCACTTTTAACCGTACAACACAGGCATCCATTAGCTAATTGAATAACATTTTCATCGGAGCGCTCAACAAGGTCATAGTCGAGCCCAATTTCACCAAACTCGTTGACGATTATAGCTGCTTGAGACATATCCGGATGTTCAAGTAGAGTATTTAGAAGCGTCGTCTTACCACTACCTAAAAATCCTGTGATCAGAGTGACCCAAATCTTGTCCATATTATTATCTCGACGCTGTGCCTAATAGATTTCACAGCCGGGAAGGCCGCATGAAATTAAATGATCGCTTGGGAAGTTAGTTATTATATCGCAACCGTTATCGGTCACTACAACTTCCTCTTCGATCCTTGCCGCACCAGAGCCATCTGATGCCCCTTTCCAACACTCGACAGCAAAAACCATACCTTTTTTCAAGGTTGTACCTTGTTCCATATATCTTCTTGAAATAATGGGGCGTTCCCAAAGGCTCAATCCGATGCCATGACCAAATTGTAATAAAAAGGCTTCATCTTCATTGGCATAACCAAATTCTTCTGCTTTTGGCCAAGCTCTGGAGACGTCATCGAGAAGAGCTCCAGGCTTAATAGCCTCAAGGGCTGAGTTTACCCATTGAGAACATTGTTCGTACGCGTCCTTCTGAGCCTGGTTAGGAATCCCACAAATAAATGTACGATAGTAGCATGTGTGATAGCCATTAAGACTATGCATTATGTCTAGGAAAATCATATCGCCAGGTTGTATCATTCTGTCGGAGAATGTGTGTGAATGTGGCGCACCACGAGGGCCAGCGACTGAGTTAACACATTCAACGCGCTCTGAGCCCATCGCATAAAGTTGTTCGTTGGCGATTGCCACGAGATCGCTTTCACGGGCGCCCGGTCGGATAGCTTTAGCAATATCCAGATAAACACCATCGACCATTGCAGCTGCTTGTTTTAAAATTTCAATTTCTTCGTCGGTTTTTATTTCACGGGCATCCATTAGCGCTTGTTGACCATCTACTAATTGAACGCCTTCTGCTTCAAGGGCGCGCATCATGGGGAGTTCCATCACATCAATACCAATTGGCTCCTTTGCAATGCCCATATCAATCAACTTTTCTTTGATTTGTTTGGCAAATACTTTTTCAATACCGAGGATTGGAGGAAGCGCACCTTGCATGGTTGAAACAGGGGCATCAACATTATTTCCCATCCAAGGTGAGCTTTTACGCTTGGCAGGTGCGGCCGGATCCCACAAGAATGGACTACCTTCTTGGCCTAACAAACAATATCGATCAAATTTATCACGTCCCCATTCGCCAATATGTGTCGCGGTAATATAACGGATATTGTCGAAGTTAAAGCAAATTACGGCTGCTAGTCCCGCATCAATGATAGCTTGTCTAGCTCGTTCTGTGCGATCAACTACTAATTTACGGTAATCAACTCCGGCTTCCCAATCTTTAGCCTGAGTGCCCCAAGTAGCCGTTGAATGTGGTCGCGAGTAAAACATTATGTTCTCCTTAGAATGGCATTTTGCATTTCATTAAGTGACAATAACTCTATAGAAAATAATTTGAAAAGCAAAATTAGCTCTATGAGGTAAATTGATAGAACGGAATAAGGATTAGATAAACTGTTTATCTGTAAATAAACTAATTTTTAGCCCTTTTTGCCTCACTAGTTGACAAATTTCACTCTCTATGAAAATATCCTTAAAATCTATGCAAACGATTGCATAAAAATCGTCTACCTGCAAGTGACGATTTAATTAAATATCGGCGGGAGGCATTATAATGGTAAAGAGAGCGACGGTGAAAGGCAAAACACCGGCTTTGAAGGCTCGTTTGAATGATGATATTGGTGAAGAAAAACGCCTTACAATGTATCGCCTTCAATTAGAGGTACGCCATTTAGAGCAACGTGCCCATGATCTCTTTTTTCAAAATTTGATAAAGGGGACAAGTCATTTAGCTATTGGGCAGGAAGCTATTGCTTCTGGATTTGGAGCTGCATTGCGTCCAGATGACTATACTTTTTGTACTTACCGCGGCCATGCGCATACATTAGTGCGAGGGACCTCCATGACGGGCATGCTTGGTGAGTTGATGGGTAAAGAATGTGGAATGTTAAAGGGTAAGGGAGGCTCTATGCATTTAACAGATGTTGAAAAAGGGGCAATGGGTTCCTATGCCATTATTGGGGCGCATTTACCTATTGCAGCGGGTGCCGCGTGGCAGGCTCAGTATAATAAAACGGGCCAGATAGCAGTTTGCTTTTTTGGTGATGGAACGACAAATATTGGCGCGTTTCATGAGGCGATTAACTTCGCGGTTATTTGGGATCTTCCAGTTGTATTTGTCTGTGAGAATAATCTTTATATGGAGTACACGCCAATAAGCGAAGTAACTGCCGTTCAGCATCCTGCAGCCGACCGTGCAAGCGCTTACGGTCTTCCTTCAATAATTGTTGATGGTAATGATGCAGATGCAGTTTATAGGGTTGCTATTACCGCATTTGAGAAGGCTCGATCGGGTGGTGGGCCCTCTTTAATAGAAGCCAAAACTTACCGCCATTCAGGACATTCGCGCGCTGATCCAGCTTCTTATCGGCCCGAGGGAGAATTGGAGGAGTGGTTAAAAAAAGATCCAATTCCAATGTATCGTCAACGGTTACTAGATTTTGGTGTAAAAGAAAAAGTTGTTAACGGTATAGAAGAGGCTGTAATTCAAGCAGTCGATGAAGCAACAGAGGCAGCCAAGGCTTCGCCTACGCCGCCCGTGGAATATGCTTTTGCCGATGTTTGGGCTGACGGAGGTTCATCATGGCGGAATTAACTTATCGTGAGGCGGTTGCAGCAGCGATCGCTCAAGAAATGCGTCGAGATGAGAGTGTTGTTTTTCTAGGAGAGGATATTGCTAAAGCCGGTGGTGTTTTTAAAGCTACAGTTGGATTGTGGGAAGAATTTGGAGATTTACGCGTACGCGATACGCCAATTTCGGAACAAGCAATCCTAGGCGCAGCGATGGGTGCTGCTATGACAGGTCTTAAGCCGATTGCAGAGATAATGTTTTCAGATTTTCTAGCCGTATGTTGGGACATTGTCTCTAATCAGATTGCAAAATCTCGTTATATGACAGGTGGCCAAGTAGATATGCCTTTGGTAATTAGAACAGCTAATGGCGGTGGGGCTCGGTTTGGTGCTCAACATTCACAGAGTGTTGAAAATTGGGCAATGATGATCCCAGGTATTAAAGTTGTCGCTCCTTCAACGCCGGCCGATGTGAAAGGGCTTTTGGCAGCAGCTATACGCGATCCAGATCCAGTAATTTTCTTTGAGCAAAAATCCCTCTATGCTGTTAAAGGGGAAGTACCTGAAACTGAATATGTTGATGAAATTGGGAAAGCCAAAGTCCTTCGTGATGGCGATGATGTGACCATTTTGGCATTAGCGTTGATGGTGCCGCGTGCTCTGGAAGCTGCCGAGCGTCTCCAAGTTGAATTTGGTATTTCAGCGACCGTTGTCGATATTAGAAGTTTGGTGCCGCTGGATACACAGACAATTCTATCTGAAACAAAGAAGACAGGTCGGGTTGTTACAGTCGAGGAAAACCCAAGACTTTGTGGTTGGGGCGCTGAAATTTCTTCAATTATTGTTGAAGAATGTTTCTATGATCTAGATATGCCGATAGTCCGGATAACGACGCCTCATATTCCCCTGGCCTCGGCCGATGAGTTGGAGGACGCAATGATCCCATCTGTAGACCAAATCGTTGAAACCATTCGGCGGGAGGTTGATTGATGGATGTGCTCATGCCGCAAATGGGTGAGACCGTGGCTGAAGGTACTTTAACGGTCTGGCACAAGAAAGTAGGCGAAACGGTGAAACCAAACGATATTTTGTTTGAAATTGGAACAGATAAAGTTGAAATGGAAGTCCCAGCCCTGACAGATGGGGTGCTGACGGAAATACTTGTTCAAGCCGGTGAAACAGTTGTTGTTGGTGCGAAGCTTGGCGTGATCCAAGATGGAACTAATCTAACAGCTTCAACTGAACCAATACAGGATGTTACTGTAACAGAACAGCCTACTGCTGTCCCTCCGATCGGGCGTCCTAAACGTGACCGTTCCATGAAATTGTCGCCAGTGGTCCGCAAATTATTGTCAGATAACAACCTAAGTCATAAAAATATCCAAGGTACAGGTCGCGATGGCCGAATTAAACGTGCCGATGTTTTGGCTTATTTAAAAATCGGGGTCTCTGCTGTTACACCACCAGTACCCTCGGAGGCGCTTGGTGCAATCTCAGGTGATGGAATTACGGTTGTCCCTTTCAGTTATCGCCGTAAAAAGACGGCAGAGCATATGGTACGGTCAAAAGCAACAAGCCCGCATGTTTTACAGGCGGTAGAGGTTGATTTCTCTGCCGTTGACAAGGCACGTCAGGCGATCGGTCCTGATTGGAAACGAAGAGAGGGTTATTCATTAACTTACTTACCTTTTATTGCGAAAGCCGTTTGCTCCGCAATGAAGGATTTTTCTCACATCAATGGGCACATTGAGAAGGATCACCTAGTTATTTATGATCGGGTTAATCTTGCAATGGCAATTGATTTGAACTTTGAAGGTTTGGTTGCCCCGGTTATTCTTGATGCAGATCTTAAAGCTGTGACAGAAATTGCCCGATCAATTAATGATTTAGCCCAACGTGCTCGGGCTGATAAACTCACTCCAGATGAGTTTGCAAATGCTACGTATACGATTTCAAATAATGGATCTTTTGGCACATTGATAACTGCGCCGATTATTAATCAGCCGCAAATTGCTATTTTATCAACTGATGGAATTACGAAACGTCCGATGGTAATCGAACAAGACGGTGAGGATTTAATAGCAATTAGGCCCGTCGGTATTTTGGCACAAAGCTTTGATCATCGTGCTATCGATGGTTCATATTCTGGAGCCTTCATGCGTAGACTGAAGGAAATTATTGAGAGCAAAAACTGGCTGGATTCTATTAATTAGCATTTGTTTTTCCTCGGTGTGGGTTGAATGGTATTAATTAGAGAAAGAATACCGCCTTTATCAATTCATTAGAAAAGAATTGTAATTGAAAAGTTATCTCACGGGGCCTGTGGAATTTCGAACAATTAAATCTGGCTTGAGTTTAATTGTTCGGGCAGGAATATTATTATCATTAATTTTATCAATTAGAATACGAGCAGCCTCTGTTCCTATATTAACCATCGGAGTGTGAACTGTTGTAAGTGGCGGATTAAATTTATCTGCAAACGGCATATCGTCAAAACCAACGATTGAGATATCTATACCACATTTTATACCGCGAGCTTCGAGTTCATCGTAAACGCCAAGAGCCATAATATCATTTCCAACATATACAGCCGTAATTTTTTTATCTAAAGCCAATAATTTACTTGCTGCGTTTCGCCCTTCTTCCTCCGAAAAGGTATCGCAAAAAACAGTAAGTTCTTGGTCTATATCAAGTCCAGCATTCATCATACCTTGAAGAAACCCTTGATAACGTGCAAATCCGGTTGAAATAAATTGGGGGCCGGCAATATAAGCAATTTCTTTGTGACCTAAGTGGGCTAGGTGAGAAATCACCATATTACCTCCAATGAGTTCGTCACTTATAACGGAACACACGTTGATATTTTCAGATGCCCTCACTGCTTGAACAAAAGGGGTGCCCTCTCGGATACAGTCGTCAATTAATTCTTCCTTACGTTTAGCTGTGGCGATGATGAGGCCATCAACGTGGCGTTCTCTGAACTTTTCTAAAGTG
Source organism: Rhodospirillales bacterium (assembly GCA_012960465.1). Taxonomy (GTDB): domain Bacteria; phylum Pseudomonadota; class Alphaproteobacteria; order Rhodospirillales; family UBA2165; genus TMED23. The sequence goes on from DUBF01000092.1 coordinate 26,590, forward strand.
CTTTTTTGTTTTTCCTCTAGATTATATGTGTTTGCGACTATTATGCTGTAGCCATGCGCTTCAAGCATATTATCGATACCTTTTATTATTAACGCGAAGGATGGATTTGTCAGGTCTGGAACCATGACACCGACTGTATAGGATCGATTGGTTTTAAGACTTTGGGCAAAAGTGTTTGGTCGGTAACCCATCTCGGCCACTGTCGATAATATTTTATTGGCAATTTCTTCGGTTACCATATCTTTGGTTGCTGGATTAAGAACGCGCGATACGGTAGACGAGTGAACCCCGACTTTGGAGGCGACATCTTTCAATGTGACGCGAGGTTTGGCCATGCGATAACGTCCTATAAAGACAAAGCGCTTTTCTTCTTTTATCGTAATGCTATAATTTATGCAATCGTTTGCATAATATTCATAGAAAGGACAGTGATATGGCTAATAACGACATAGAGGGAAAAACAATTGGTTGGATAGGAACTGGCCGTATGGGATATGCGATGGCAGAACGCTTATTAAAAGTTGGTGCTAAGTTATCAGCCTGGAACAGAACAAAGTCAAAAGCCGAGCCTCTGGCAAAATTGGGTGCTACGATTGTTGATAACCCCGCTGAATTAGCCGATCGTGATATTGTTTTTACTATGGTTGGTGGACCGGCTGATTTTATAGAAGTGACGAAAGGTGAAAATGGCGTTCTTTCTCAAAGTGGCCAGGCACCAGGTCTGTTGATCGATTGTACGTCGATTTCAGAAGAGGCGTCTCGTGAAGTGCGAGAGTTTGCAACCAGTGTTGGTACAGCAATGATTGATGCACCTGTAAGTGGAAATGCGAAGGTGGTTAAGGCTGGAAAGTTAAGTATTGTAGCTTCGGGCGCTCAGGATGCATTTGAAGAGGCCTTGCCATATCTCGATGCGATCGCCCAAGGGGTTAGTTATGTTGGTGAAGGGGAACTCGCCCGTATGGTTAAAATCTGCCACAACGTGTTTCTTGGTGTTGTTATTCAATCTTTGGCAGAGATTGCGGTGCTTGCAGAAAAAGGCGGTGTTCCAAGGCATGCCTTCATGGATTTTATTAATAAAAGTGTGATGGGCTCTATGTTTTCAACTTATAAAACACCTTCACTAGTCAATCTTGATTTCACGCCAACTTTCACACCTCTTTTGTTACGTAAAGATATGGAGCTCGGTTTGTCGGCTGCCCGTAAATTAGATGTGCCCATGCCCGTGGCCTCCATGACAAAAGAAATAATTCAGAATTTAATAGGGCAAGGCTATACAGATTGTGATTTCGCGGCACTAATCGAAATGCAGGCAAAAAATTCTGGCTACGAGATTAAATCAGAAGAAGTTGATGTTGGAACCGGTTTATAGTTTTGCCATTAGCGCATTCTGCCACTGATAAATGCATTCCGATAGAAATATGATCTAATCACTGGAATTAGGTCTATCTGATTTGGAAGTTCTGTAGATTATTCCAGCGAATTAAATATTTTGGCTCAAAGATTAAATAGTTTTTCAGCGTTCGTGCCTTTGACTTTTGTTGCAATATCAGGCGCTAAAGCGTTGACGCGCTCTAGATTGCCTTTCATATCGCCAACATTATGTGGATAATCAGATCCATATAGTAATCTTTCTGACCCTGAAACATGTAAGCATAGCTCAAGTGCTTCTTGAGTATAAGCGATCGAGTCAAAATAGAGACGTTCAAAATAGGTGCTTGGGCTTTCTGAAATAATTTCTCTGCATGGCGGCATATTATCAAATGCAGTATCAAGTCTTCCAACTAAATACGGTAAAGCCCCACCTGCGTGACAGGCTATGATTTTAACTTTCTTATAACGATCAAAAAAGCCACCATAAATCATTCTTGAAATCGCTAAAGTTGTGTCGAACATAAAGCCAACTGAAAATGCCAGGTTATATTTTTCCATGTCCATTTCAGCAACCCCAGGAGGTGCGCCGGGATGAATCAGAACAGGTAAATCACGACTGTCTATGGCATCCCAGATAGGTGCAAAAGTCTGGTCCGTCAGCGACATTCCGGTTATACTCGCCGAAACAAACACTCCAGCGCAACCCTTCGTAATAGCACGCTCTAGTTCTATCAATGCCTTTTCTGGGTATTGCCAAGGCAAAGTAGCGAACCAGCGGATACGATCTGGATAGTTAGACTGTTGGTCAGACATGTCATCATTCATCATTTGGGCCGTTGAGGTGCTAATTTTTTCGCCACCCCAATATACACTCGGGCAAGTGAGTGAAACGATTGATATATCTACTCCTGCTTTATCCATGTCTTTGATACGTTGTGCATAATCAAACATCGGATCCATGAGTGTCATAAAAGGAGCGTCGCCATAATGGATTACACGCTGACCACCAAGCTCTTTTAACGAATAATGTCCGCCATGTTCTAGAATTGTACTGAGCCAAAGATCGTTGAGCATATGTGTATGGACATCAATGACTGTAGACATTTAAACCTCCCCAATAATCTTATTTTTATTGTGTCTAAGATTATGTAGCTTCAATTAAGGTTCTGTAAATCTATTATTTTAACTCTACACAATTCTGATTTGACTTTTGCCAATAAAAAACCAATCTATTTATTAAGCTGCTCTCACCTTAACCTCCATTCGCCCTATTTTTTCAATTTCGGCTACCATGGTATCTCCAGGTTCGACTGGCCCAACACCATCGGGCGTTCCTGTCATGATAATATCTCCAGGATAGAGTGTATAACGGGTTGTCGTATATTCAATACATTTTTGGACGTTGTATACAAGCTGACTTGTATTGGAGTTTTGTCGCTCTTTACCGTTGACCGATATAGTTAAATCTAGATCATTTGGATTTTTGATCTCATCTTTTGTAACCATCCAAGGCCCTAAAACTGAATAGCTATCCGATGATTTGCGAAAGCTTTGTAATTCTTTGCCGCGTGTTGTCATGTCTAACCCAATTGCATATCCAGCAACATGATCGAGGGCGCTGTCTGCCGAAATATTTGTACCCTCTTTGCCGATAATTGCAGCTAGCTCAACTTCATGGTCATTTCGATTATCAACAAAGCGAAGGGCAACCCCCTCGCCTGCGCCAACGAGTGACGAGTTGGATTTCAAAAACATTCCCCAATCCCAGATATTGGTAATAGGACGTTGAGAGACGATGCCATCATCTAGGTTACTTTCATCAATATGTTTTTGATAATTTATTGGGGCACCAACGATATTCATAGGGTTTGCCACCGGGCTTAAAAGTTTTACTTCCGATATTGGTTTGCTGGGAGCGGTATCACGTATATTTTTTATTACGGCTACAACAGAATCAAGATTAGAAAGAAGTTGATCTCCGTGAGGGTAGGGCCAATTTAAACTCGGCAAAACAACTAAGGCCTGGCTTACATCGAAAACATTTTCTCCTTGGATTAGACCTAATTGATCATCGTCGAAGCGGCAAATTTTCATGTAATAAATACCCGTTAATAAGTGTTGAGGTTGATATCTGGAAGAGTAAGACCAAGTTTTGTCACAACGGTCTCTGCGCGTTTTACATATTCAGCTCGCATGTTTTCATTAGTGCATTTCTTGATACCCCATTTTCGGTAAATCTCATTATTTTTTGACTCAGATTTGCCGAACATTGATGGTATTATCGGAAATATAACGTCAACATAACCTTGAATAAGCTCTTTACCGCCTTCTCTCTCACAAATATCTGCAGTAAAATTCTCTCCAAATTCGGCATGAAAATGTTCTTCAGGCATGGTCATTCGAGCGAGGTTTCTAAGGGGGTGGAAGCTACATTGGACTAGGTCTTCAACGAGAATAATTTCTGCAAGGTCACCCAACATTTTAATGACGCAAAACTCTTCCCAAGTTTTCATATTATAACTCATGATGGTCAGTGGCGACTTTTCGGTAAGGTCTGGTAACATCTGGGATTCTTCGATTCCCATTTCGCGGCCTAGTTCAAAAAACCGGTAATGATGTCCATATTCTTCCATTACAACCCTACACACTTGCCATTTTGCATATGGATCCGGGGCCATGGCGATAGCTGGCTCGTCATAGACCTGCGAACCATAAAGTTCATTTATTGCATGGCTGATAACAATTTTGCGGCAAGCCACTTTATATTCTTCGGGCCCCGTACGCCAATCTTCTAGGGTTGTAAATTGTTTGATGTCAGGCATTATGAGTTACTTTCTCGCTCTTTAAATAATTGGTTCTGTGTTAAAGGCTTCCAAATCAGTTTCTAGCTTTGTAAATTTCTTTTTGAAGGTTTTATCTACCGCAACGGTAAATTCGTCAATAGACCAATCTTGATCCATTTGTACAATTGTCTCTATAGGGCGGGGTTGACTGAACAAAAAAACTTCTCTTCCACGGACGCCAAACACTTGGCCCGTCACATCTGATGCAGCAGGTGAACATAAATAAGAAACAAACCTAGCGACATGACTTGGGGAGACTTTTAAGGCTCTGTTTTTATATTCTGCCTGTTGGTCATTAGCAGGTTCAATTATATCTGTAACCCGACTATGGGCAAAGGGGGCAATATAGTTACAAGTAACGTTAGAGCGGGCCATTTCAAGTGCTGTTATTCTCATTAAACCAAATAAACCAGCTTTTGCGCTTCCATAATTTGCTTGCCCAAAATTGCCGTACAGTCCTGCAGTTGAGCCTATGTTTAATATACGTCCCCAATTGTATGCTTCACCAGATCCCCGATTCTCTTTAAATTGTTGGCGCATCATCGGCGTTGCTGCTCGTGTCAGATAGAAGGCTGAGGACAGATTATTTTTTATTACAATTTCCCAATCTTCCGACGTGCCTTTGAAAATAAGGCCATCGCGTAAGATGGCGGCACAATTGATAATCATATCGATACCACCAAATTCGCCGATCGCCATGGCCACCAATTCTTCTGCTGCTTTTGGCGAGGCTACGCTTCTCGTGTAAATCCGTGAGGGGCCTGATAGTTGTTTGACGGCTTCCTCAACTATTATGTGATTTTCTTGAGATCCGTCTATGTCGCAACCATTATCAGCGGCTACAATAGAGACCCCTTGGGTCGATAATTCTTTCGCGATGGCCAGGCCAATTCCGCGTCCAGCACCAGTCACAATACCAACCCGGGGTTGAGGATTATTTTTTGACACCTAATTGATCTCCATTTTTTTCTTTTCTGCTTCCGTATAAAATGCATCGGCGTGACAGTCAGCGTCCTGTATGCCTAAGTTTTTAAGTCTTTTAATCACACTCTCAACCATTACTGGTGGGCCAGCAATATAAGCTTTATTGCCACGGACTTTATGAAAATCTTTTGCAATCGCATCGTCAAGAAATCCCGTCCGATGACAGGTTTTGATGTTTGGTTCGGAAATTACTGGAATAAAACTGAAATTTTCATAAGACTGAGAGAGCTTTTTAAATTCTTCTTCTAAATAAAGGTCGCGATCCGTACGAACCCCAAAATAAAAAGTGATTGGCTGCTGGATTCCATAAACCAAAGTAGTTCTCAAAATCGATTGTATTGGTGCGAGGCCCGACCCCCCAGCGACAGCGATAATTGGACCTTTATGGTTTTCGCGAAGATAGGCTGTGCCATAGGGACCCTGTACGCTGACTGTATCACCCACTTTTAAATTATTTTGAATGTGTGGTGTTACTGTGCCATCTGGCAATAGTCGAATATGAAATTCAAGCGTATTTGTGTCGGGAGTATTTGCCATAGAATAATCCCTAGGAGGTAATTTCTCAAATGTCAGGGATGCATATTGCCCCGCTGAAAAATCGTAAGGTCCGCCGGATAGGATACTCATTTTTACAATTTTGATATCATGGGTTGCTTGAATAAGATCTACTACTTTACATTCTAGTAACCTATTAGCGTGAACACGGGTCTCATCGTCGTCAACTATACTAATTTCGCAATCTGACCACGGGACGGATCGGCAGGGTAGAATTAATCCACGGTTTTTCTCTTCGCCAGTGAGAGCATATTCAGAATAAGGAGACATTTCCAGATCTCCCGAATGGAGGATTGATTTGCACGCACCACAATTGCCAGATCGGCAGCCATGTGGAAATTCTATTTGTTGGTTTAATGCGCATTCCAAAATTGTCTTACCCATGGTAACTTCGATAGTTACATTTTTCTCTCGAATGGTTACTTTATAATTCATTTAGAGCTTCATCCGCCAGATCCCTATATATTTATAAACATTCCGATTAGGATTGTACCTTAGGTCTTTTATATTTTATGCTTAAGTTCAATAAAAACAAAGAAAATATTAGTTAGAAATACGCTTAATACTTGTAGGATGTTGCGTGGGGGATAGAAATGCTCATTGGTGATTTAATTAAAAACTCGGCAGAGAGACATCCAAATAAAACTGCCATTATTTCGGGCGAGTTAGCGGCTTCATATAAAGATTTGAATGGGGCGGCAAATAAGATTGCAAATGCGATAATAAATCAAGGCCTACCCGTTAATGCAAATCTTGCGATATTATCTGCTAATCAATTCGACTATCCCGCTATATATTTTGGGGTGGCGAAGTCTGGGAAAATATTGGCTCACCTATCAAGTCGTTTTAATCCCGATGAACTGCTTCACGTCATTAATAAAACAGATATCAGTACAATCTTTGTGCATATAGATCTGGTGGATACCCTTTTAAGTATTCGGCGCGCAGCACCTAATTTATCTCAGGTAATTGTTTTTGGCGGCAAGAAAACGCCAAGCAATCAATTGTCTTCGCTGGATGAGTTTGTTGGGAGTGCATCATCAAGCGAGCCAAGGGTAAATATAAAAGAGACGGATGCTTTTGCTATCACCTTTACAGGGGGTACAACAGGTTTCCCTAAAGGTGTCGTTGTAAATCATGCTTCTCGGATAATTGGCAGTGTTCGAGCAGAACGAGAGTTTGATATGGTGGCAGGTGATATTAATTGCTGTTCGACGCCATTATTCCACATCGCTGGTCTGTTTGTCTGGTTTCAGACGAGTATTAAAATGGGCTGCACCTGTGTTTTATTGTCATCATGGGATCCTGAAAAATTTATTGATCTTGTGGAAAATTCTGGCGTAACAGGTGCATTCCTAGTCCCAACTCAGATTAATAGTGTTCTGAACCATCCTGATTTTTTGCGAGAGCGGCTAAAAAATTGGCGTTATTGCAGTCACGGTGGTGCGCCAACATCAACTGCTCAGCTCCAACGTATGCTTGAACAACTACCTGATGTAATTTGGGAAGAACAGTATGGGCAATCTGAAGCTGGAAATCTAACCGTGCGGCCTAAGAAATTTATCTTAAAGAAAGCAGCTAGTGTTGGAAGGGCATTCAGCGATGTCGAGTTGGCAATTGTTGATCGCGATGAGATACAACTTTCAGCTGGAAAATCGGGGGAAGTGGTCACTAAAGGTGTCCAAACAATGATGTACTATTATAACGATCCGGATCAGACTAAAGAAACGTTTACCTCCGACGGTTGGTTAAAAACTGGTGATATCGGTTACATAGATTCAGATGGCTTTTTATTTTTGGTAGACCGTTCAAAAGACATGATTATTTCGGGGGGTGAAAATATTTTCCCAACGGAAATTGAGAATGCGCTTTATAGCCACCCGAATGTACGTGAATGCGCAGTTTTTGGAATTCCTGATGATCACTGGGGAGAATTACCTGCCGCGCATGTTATATTGAAGGCTGGTAAAATTATAACAGAAGATGAATTAGAAGATTATTGCGTGTCACAAATTGCTCGCCATAAACGACCGCGTTTAATTAAATTTGTTGATTCTTTGCCAAAAACTGCTGTTGGGAAGATTCAAAAAAATATTTTAAGAGAGCCTTATTGGATGGAAAAAGATCGTACGATTTGATTTATTGTTAGAAAGTTAGTCTATTTAAGTTGTCACCAAGCTGTCCATCCTCCGTCTACCTTGAGACTTTCGCCTGTAATCATAGCTGCGCCGGGTGAAGCCAGGAAAATAACGGCGGCTGCTACATCTTCTACTGTTCCAATATGACCAAGTGCTATATTATTTTCGACGGTCTCTTTAAATTCGATATTCTTAAACATTGGGCGTGTGAAAGGTGTGTCGATGAATGTTGGTGCGACCGCATTAACCCGAATACCCTCAGGGGCTAATTCGACGGCTAACGCTTTAGTCAAACCTTCGACCGCATGTTTTGTGGTGCAATATAGGGTCCGATTTGGCGCCCCGATGTGCCCCATCTGGGACGACATGTTGATTATTGACCCTGAACCTTGTTTCAGCATTATCTTTGCTGCACTTTGTGAGGCACGAAATATAGCACGGATATTTAGGTCCATCAGCCAATCAATTGTTTCAAGGGTAATATCTGATATAGGTTGTGGTTTGTTAGCACCTGCACAACCTACAAGAATATCAAGTTGATCCATATTTTCGATTTTGGAGTATAATCTATCATTTAGAACATCTTCGGCCCAGTAAGTAATATTATCTGGATTATGGGATTGCACCTCTTTTAAATCATTCTCGGTACGAGCAACGGCTATAACTTTTGCACCAGCTGCGGCTAGGCCAATAGCACAAGCGCGGCCCAAACCTTTACCTCCACCCGTTACTAGCGCAACTTTGCCATTAAATTTAGGGGCAGAAGTTAGTGATTCTACGTCAACAGGATCAGTCATTACTTGTTTCCATCTCTGTACTTTAATTCATATTGACTAACATCCCTAAGAGATACTGTAAACGCTGTCTTAGCTTGTTAAAACAGCGTTAATTTTCTATCTTCCCTACTAATAAGAAAATGGACAGTAAGAAAAAAATGCTTTCTCATAGGAGTTTATAACATGGCCCGATACCTTAAAAAAGGCATTAGCCAAGAAGAAAAAGATGTTGCTGAAGTTGAGGTGCGGAAAACGGTTGAGGGTATTTTGGACGATATTAAAGTTCGCGGTGATGCTGCACTGGAAGATTATTCTGAGAAATTTGATAATTGGCGGCCGGAAGAATTTCGTCTCAGTCGGACCGAAATTGATTCATGTTATGACCAAGTGACTAAACAGAATATTGAAGATATTACATTTGCTCAAAAACAAGTTAGGGGTTTTGCAGAAATTCAGAAAGCGGCTTTAGTTGATGTGGAACAGGAGACGTTACCTGGGGTTGTTCTTGGGCATAAAAATATTCCTGTAAATTCAGTTGGTTGTTATGTGCCAGGCGGTAAGTACCCGATGGTCGCGTCGGCCCATATGAGCGTAGTAACAGCAAAGGTTGCCGGTGTGAAACGCATTATTGCTTGCGCTCCGCCTTATGAAGGTAAGCCTAGTTCAGCAATTGTTGTTGCTCAAGACATGGCGGGTGCAAATGAAATTTATTGTCTTGGTGGCGTTCAGGCTATGGGCGCTATGGCTTTGGGGACAGAAAATATAGCACCCGTAGATATGCTTGTAGGCCCTGGAAATGCTTACGTTGCTGAAGCAAAGCGTCAGCTTTTTGGCCGCGTGGGTATTGATTTGCTGGCAGGTCCGACAGAGACATTGATAATTGCCGACGATACAGTTGATGGTGAATTATGTGCGGCTGATTTGCTTGGCCAGGCAGAACATGGGCCGACCAGCCCTGCGGTGCTTTTAACGAATTCCGAAGCTCTTGCTTTGCAAACAATGAAGGAAGTTGATCGACAACTCAAAATATTGTCAACAGGTGAAGTTGCGGGTCAGGCTTGGGATGTTTATGGGCAGGTAATTGTTTGTGATAGTTACGAAGAAATGCTGAGTGAGGCAGATAGAATTGCCTCCGAACACGTCCAAGTAATGACAAGGGATCCGGATTATTTTCTTAATAACATGACAAACTATGGGGCACTATTTTTGGGTCCCGAGACTAATGTTTCTTATGGTGATAAGGTGATTGGCACTAACCATACTTTGCCGACCAAAGGAGCTGGACGTTATACGGGTGGTTTATGGGTAGGGAAGTTCATCAAAACCCATACCTATCAGCGTATTACTGAAGCGGCTTCTATTGAGGTTGGTAAATATTGCTCACGTCTTTGCGAATTGGAAGGTTTTGCCGGCCATAAGGAACAAGCGGATATTCGTCTGCGCCGTTATGCAGGGATAAGTCAGGGTTGATTGTAATTGGGGTATTGGTTTTTATTAGGTAAAAAACATGAATTTTGTTGTTTATTGTGAGTATCAGCAGCATTAACTTTCCTCGAATTAATATTATTAGTTTGTTCTCATTGACTTTGACGAAAAATATGAACATTAATTATTGAAATCTAACAATAGATTTGGCAGCAGGGTAGGAATTCAAAGGAAAATGATTAAAGTATCTGATTCAATTGTTTGGGTCTTGAGTTTTTGTATCGCTTTGGTTGCAGTATATACAGCTGCATTTGGTATCGTTGATGAGATTTATCAGCGTAGCATTACCGTTGCGGTATCGCTCATAGTTGCCATTTTTGGATCTTCCTTGGCAAAATTGTATCAAACCGAAGATCAACAAATTAAATTTGGACAATGGGCCATTGATTTTGTCCTCATTTTTTTGATTGTTTTATCGATCGTCTGGTTTTCTTCCGTTTATGATGAACTTGAGAGTGGGCTCTATAGTTTTTTGCCTGATGACCTTGCTGTTGGATGTGGGGGGCTGCTTGTCGTTCTTGAGATGACACGGCGTTGTTATGGTTGGCCCTTAGCATTTTTTGCCTTACTTACGATCATTTATGCTTTATTTGGGGCGGATCTTCCCTGGATCTTTGCTCATGGGGGCTACGATCTTGAATCGGTGATGCGGACGGTTTGGTATAGTTTTGATGGAGTATTCGGCTTTATCGTTATCATCGTGTTATCACTCATATTTATATTCATTATTTTTGGTGCCATGCTGGAAGCGACAGGTGCAGGCAGTACCCTCTTAAAAATAGCCATCAGTCTAACTGGCCCGTTGAGGGGGGGGCCGGCACATGCTGCAATTGCGGCGAGTGGTTTTTTTGGCACTGTCTCAGGCTCGGTAACCGCCAATGTTGTCGGAACTGGTGTTTTTACCATACCGATGATTAAAGCACGTGGATTCAGAAGTTCTTTTGCTGGAGGAGTTGAAGCGGCAGCTTCCTCAGGAGGACAGTTTATGCCGCCGGTTATGGGCGCTGTGGCCTTCGTCATGGCTGATTTTACCGGTATACCTTATGTAATTATTATTGCTGCAGCCGTAATGCCGGCTCTGTTTTACTATGGGAGTTTATTCATTGCCGTTTGGGTTGAAGCGGCACGACTAGGAATTACTTCGATACCAAAAGAAGAGCGAGAAGTTTTGGTGCGGGAAGATTGGATCAAATCCCTAATGTTTTTTGTTCCAGTAGTAGTTATCATTGGTGTTCTGATTACGGGTCGTTCGCCTGCAGCTGCTGGTTTGTGGGCAACCGTCGCGGGCGTCGTCATGGGATTTATCAATCCTATTGTTCGCAAAAGACCCCGGATATTTATTGATGCGTTAGCCAAGGGTGGTGAGCAATGTGCTCGTATTATGGTGGCTGTCGCGGCCATAGGAATTATTGTTGGCGTCATGAATTTGACGGGGCTCGGTATACGTTTTTCTAACATGGTACTTGCTTTTGCAGGTACAAATTTATTCTTCGCACTTTTATTGATGGCGCTGGCAAGTTTGGTGCTTGGTATGGGACTTCCCACGATACCGGCATACATCATTATCATCATAATTATGGGTGGTGCGATTGAAAAATTGGGCGTTCCCAAAATGTTAGTACATCTTTTCGTAGTCTATTTTGGTGTATTGTCGGCGATTACGCCGCCCGTTGCTATTGCCGCATACGCGGCTGCGCCGATCGCTAATTCGAATCCCATGAAAACAGCTATACAGGCTATCAAGCTTTCATTCGTTGGATTTATAATTCCCTTTGTTCTGATTTATAATCCGTCTCTATCTCTGGTTTATAATTTTGAGGTTATCGCTTTTGTGTCGGTTGTGATCAGGCTTGCTCTGGCTATCTGGTTAATGACCACAGCATTAGGTGGCGTGGACCGCGCTCCATTGCCGCTTTATTCAAGGATTTTGCGCATAACCCTTGGTGTTATAATTCTACTGAATTTTGTTGAAGCGCAGATTGCTGGTGTTATTGCCTCCATTATACTGCTCTATGTGGAATACAGGCGAGCAAAGTTAACAATAATTTCTAAGTAAATAATTTTATTCATATATATTATTATATAACATTAGTTGTAATAATTACTTAAGATGATCAATATATGTTTTTTTCAAGGATCTATATCTGGCATGCCAACTTGATTTGTTTTAAAGTACTGTTTATGTTTAATTTAATAAGTTATCCAACCAACGGGAGGACATTGTGATTTCAACTGGAATAAAGACAAAACTTATCGCTGGGGCAGCTGCAGCGGTTATGTGTATCGGCACTGCGCAAGCAAAAGATTTTTATAAGATGTCGACAATCAGTTTGCCTACACCTTTTGCAATTAACACTACTTTTGCCAAGATTGTACAGAAATATAACAAAGGTATTGAGATTCAAATTAACGCTACAGGCGCGGCTCCTCGTCATGCCTTGGACGCAGCCAACGGCAAGACGGACTTATTTTTTGGTGCTCCCTCATTGATGTGGTTAATGAATAAGGGCGTCGCCATGTTTAAAAAGGTCAAGAATGCCCCCAAACTGGCCAAGAACATCCGTTTAATTTTTAACTATCGAATTGGAACCTATAATTTTGGTGTTTACGGTGATTCAGGCATAAAAACGTTGTTTGATATTAAGGGTAAACGCGTATTCATTGGCCCGCCAACCGGAGTGCAGAAAGTTGTATCCGCTCAGTTTATTGAGGCTGTGACGGGCTATAAAATGGGCAAAGATTATACCCCTGTTAAACTTGGTTTTAGCCCGGCCATGCAGGCATTCCAGGACAGGCAAATTGACATGATAGTGGCAACTTCGAATCACCCGGCTTCTTTTTTCTCGCAAGTAGCTTTAACCAGTAAAATTCGCTTCTTGGGTATTGTAGATCCAAAAGCTTGGGATGCGCCGTCAATGAAAAAGATGTTTCGTGTTCCTGGTAAATCCCGGGCTCTCATAGCACCTGACATTTACGGGAAAAATCAAGTCAATGAGAAGCCTACGCACACGATTTCTGCTTATACTGGGTTGTATACCCGCAAAGGTGTCCCAGAGGATGTTATCTACAAAATGACCAAAACATTTTGGGAGCATATTGATGAAATGTGGTCTGTAACTCGATGGGCTAAGGGTGCTCTGAATAAAAAAATGATATTTAAACAGAATAGCACAAAATTGCATCCGGGTGCCCTTAAGTATTATAAGGAAATAGGACTAAAAATACCGGCTAGTGCGAAGTAACTCTATAAATTCGTCGAGAAACCCGTCCCTGTCTTGGGCGGGTTTTTTTATACCATTTCTCGGAGCTGTGTTTTTAATACCTTGCCATAGTTATTTTTAGGCAGTTCTTGGACAAAACGGTATTTTTTTGGCCTTTTGAAACGAGCTATATTGGCAATACAGAGTTCATCCAGCTCAATTTCTGTTACGGTGGTTCCATCCTTGCAGACGATAAAGGCTATAACTTCTTCTCCCCATTCCGCGTTGGGTCGTCCTACAATCGATACTTCAGCAACATTTTCATTCTTTAACAAAACTTCTTCGACTTCTCGGGGGTAGATATTGGATCCGCCGGAGATTATGACGTCCTTCGAACGATCTTTTAGTGTAAGAAAACCCTCCGCATCGATTTCACCCATATCACCAGTATGTAACCATCCGTCACGTAATGTCTGGCGCGTCGCTTCTTCGTTTCGCCAATAGCCTATCATCACAACGTCGCCACGAACGCAAACCTCTCCCACCTCACCATTTGCGAGGGTTCTATCATTTTCATCGACGATGCAAATTTCAAGGTCGCTTCTTGCGGTTCCTACAGATCCGAGTTTATGCAAATAACGCGGATCGTCGGTGGGTGTATGTGCGTCGCGAGAAAGAGCTGTTATCGTCATGGGAGACTCACCTTGTCCATATATTTGGACAAGCTTAGGGCCTAATACGTCCAAGGCTCGTTGGCAGTCTTCAACATACATTGGCCCTCCGCCGTAAATAATTGTTTTGAGATTACGGGTGTCCCCTTCCAATATTTTTTTAGAATCAATCAAGCGGGTAACCATTGTTGGAGCGAAGAAGGCGTTCACATTTTTATGACTAAGTAATAAATCTGCGATCTCATCGGGGTCAAAGCCCCCGCTAGGTGGAATAATTTGTAAGGCGCCCTTTGCGACGTATGGCAATATATAGAGCCCCGATCCGTGAGACATCGGAGCCGCGTGCAGGAGACTATCCTGTTCATCAACGGGATCAACATCGCCAAAGTAGCTGATTGTCATCATTATAAGATTTCGATGGGTTAACATTGCCCCTTTGGGGCGCCCTGTGGTGCCACTGGTATAAAAAAGCCAGGCAACGTCGTCTGGCTTCGTTTCTGTCATAGTGATTTCTTTAGATTCTAGTAATTTACCATATTCTGCACTATCGGCGTTAAGGATTGTAAGTCCGGCATTCTCCTCACTTGCTTCTTTGATACCCTTTTCTAGATCGTTTGTAACAAAACACAGGCTTGCCCCCGAGTTCTCTAATATAAATTCAAATTCGCGCAGATGCAGTTTAGCATTCATAGGGACTGCAGTAAGACCGGCGTGCCATGTGGCAAATAAAATTACACTGTAATTTGTGCAATTTTTCATGGCAATGCCAACGCGGTCACCGGCTTTGAGGCCAAAATTGTTTCTCATTGCTCCAGCTAATTGCTTCACGCTTTTAGCAAATTCTGAATAAGTTTGGACTGTTTCCTGACCATAAGCTATCGCAGGCCGGTCGGCCCAGGTTATACTTGATTTTGCTAAAAGGCTGGTGATATTCATTCTTTAGCTTTTCATATTGCGTTTGTTAGATCGGTTCTGCATTGACTAAAATTGCTGCCAGGATACATGGATCATCTGTACGAACACTCCAGGAGTGGTTCGTTCCACGCTGTATCATAACATCACCCTGTTTGAGGCAGGTCTCAGCGCCGTCGTCTAGGATGGCCCATATTTCGCCCTTAAGAACAACAAGGTAGTCAACCGTTGACGTTTTATGCATCATTGCATCTTCACTCGTATCATCTGTGGCGTGGTCTGCGCCGATAGAGCTAAACGCTTCTTTTGCGTCGGCGTTGTCTCGCCAAGCCGAATCTGGCGGAAATTCAACAATTCTAAGAACAGTTCCGGATGCAGGTGGCTCTAAGACGATGGGCCGATCCGCGGCATCAGCATTACCACTATTATCAGCTGGCGCTGAGTTTGTGACCCAGAGATCCGTTAATGCCAACCCTGGCATGGATTCCATTTCTTTAACACTAGTAGCTATACCATCTTTAATAAAAATCGATTTGCCATTGGCATCGTGCCCCGTAACTACTCTTCTAATTTTTTCTACCATGGGTTTTCTCCTTATATAAAATTCTATGTTTTCACTATTATTTTATTACGTAAGGTTCCTATACCTTCAACTTCCAACTCTATAATATCGCCCGGTGCAAGATAGCGTTCTAACTCTAGGCCAGAGCCTCCACCGACGGTTCCTGATCCAAAAAACTCACCTGGATAAAGTGTTTCCGATTTAGAAATATAGCAAATCAAATCTTCAAATTTCCAATTGATAGAACTACTTGACCCCCGCGACCATTCTTCACCATTAACTCGAGCAATCATCGTTAAATTGTAGGGGTCAATTTCGTCGGCGGTGACAATACAGGGACCTATGATATTACCCGTATCAAAATCTTTACCCTTGGCTGGACCAAGGCCGCCTTGCATTTCAGTCGCCTGGATGTCGCGCGCGCTCATATCGTTAAAGATAGAATAGCCAAATATATGATCCATTGCCTTTTCACGCGAAATATCTCGACCTTTTTTACTTATGAAGAAACCAAATTCTAATTCAAAGTCCATCGTCTTTGCATAATATGGCCAAATCACATCCTGGTCCGTTCCAATTACGGAGAAACGATTTGCTTTGTAGTAGATGGGCTGTTGGTACCAAACCTCTGGAATTTTGAATAACCCCTGTTTTTCATATTGAAGCAGAGCAGCTTCGGGATCCACCTCACCTGCAGCCTTAATTTTTTGCAACACCTCATAGGCTTGAATTAGATGTTCCTCAAAACAAAGGCAGTCACGGATTTGAGGAGGTTCTGGAATAGGGGTGCACAAGGTCACAGATTTAGCTTCAAAAATTGCCTCCGAATGGGGTTTGTCGAGCTCTTTATTTATATCTGCCAATGCCTTTTCATTGCCTTTAATTATGTTGAGAACCGATATGAGATCAGGGTTGTATTTATGATTATTCATTTGACTGGAAGATGCCAGATCTAAAATTTTCTTTCCGTCGGCTATTAGAACTCCAGCGCACTCTTTTTTTTTGTCATTTAAGAAAGTTACTAATTTCATCGGCTCCCCCCTCGTTACGAGACAATTCTTTATTATAATCATAGCAAAGTGAAACTTTAAGCCAATACCTTTAGAGATAGAAAACAAGGTAGTATTGTTAAGGACGAGCTAAATAGAATGGAAAAAAGGTATGGAATTTACGACACTTGGTCGGACGGAACTTAACGTAAGTGTAGCAAGTCTTGGTTGCGGAGGGGGAAGTGCCCTTGGTAAATCCAGTGGCAAGAGTGAAGAACATTCAATCAATGTTGTCAGAAAGGCGATGGATTTAGGCGTGAACTTTCTCGATACTGCCAACGCCTATGGCACCGAAACCATTGTCGGTAAGGCAATTAAAGATGTACCACGTGATCAGGTTGTTATTTCGACAAAACATCACGCTGCGTGGCAAGGAAGAATTTATTCGTCTGAAAATGTTGTGGCTGGTTTAGATAATTCACTGCGCGCCTTGAACACAGACTACGTGGATATATTCCATTTACACGGCGTCGCGCCAAAATATTTTGATCATGCCATGACATTAGTACCACAATTACTTAAAGAAAAAGAGAAAGGTAAATTTCGCTTTCTAGGTATCACTGAATCGGCTCCTGCAGATCCAAAACAACGTTCACTCTCAAAAGCTTTAGATGCCGATTGTTTCGATGTGATGATGTTTGCCTTTTCACTTATGAACCATAATGCGAAAAAAGTACTTTTTCCAAGAACGATGGAGAAAAGTATAGGTACAATGGTGATGTTCGCTGTTCGAAGTTTATTTTCAGTTCCTGGCCGTTTGCAGCGCGATATTAAAGAGCTTGTCGATAAGGACCAACTACCTCGTTGGTTTTCCGAGACAGAAAACCCCCTCGGATTTCTAATAAAAGAAGGCGGTGCGAATAGCGTGATGGATGCCTGTTATCGATATGCTCGTCATGAAAAGGGTGCCGATACGGTGCTTTTTGGAACTGGTAGTTTGGAGCATTTAGAAATCAATCTTGCATCTATCCTGGCACCCCGTTTGCCGAAAGAAGTTCTTAATAAGATAGACGAGTATTTTGGGCATCTCAAAGGTGTAGGATTAGACTTCCCCGGAAAGAAATAGAAAAAGCCCGCTGTGAGTGATCAGTGGACTTTTTAATTAATAAATTTGATAGTTATTTTTTCTTTGCTTTAGCTTTCTTAGTAAACGACGTTTTATATATTTCCCCCACTTTCTATCAGGTTTTAATTGCTTATTATTTATTGGCCATTCGTGGTTTCTTGGGAATTTTTGCTATACGTGTTTCTGCGCCAGCACCCCATTGAACGTCTAGAGCGGTATCTGCGGGGGTGTTGCCCATTGGTATATCATTATTTAGGAGATCCCCATCAGTCCAATGCTCTACCCTAAAGCCCAAAGGATCAAACCAATAGTCAAATATTTGAGAGCCCAATATATGGCGCCCGATACCCCATGAATGATGGTATCTCATAGACTTAAGGTGTTCGTGTCCCATGTATATGGCATTGATATCCTCTACCTCAAAAGCGAGGTGACCAAGACTAGCCTCATCTGCTGGAACAGTCAGAAGCGTGTGATGGTCAACATATTTTTTGCCTTTATCTAAACGGTTAAAGGCAAAAATAGTTTCCCCTTCTTTATCTTGGCATTCATCTGAGCTGATGAAGCCAAAATTATTTTTATAAAATGCATCGCTGGCATTAAAATTAGTAACATTTAAGACGATGTGGCCCACGCGTTTACATTGAACTGGCCCTGGTTCAAGCCGAACTAGCTCTCCTTTTCGTCGGATATTGCTCCCATTATTTGTTTTGTAGCTGTTTCTTACCGGAATGTGTTCCAATGACGCAATGCCATGTACAATTTCAACCTCAAAACCATCTGGATCTTTGATTCGTACACGTTTTCCACCACCCGGCTCATTAATTTCTTCTACGTTTGATGCCCCTGGAGATTTAGATAGTATGTCTAAATCAGACTCATCTGCTGCGTAGAATGCGGGGCCAATAAACTTTGGTTCGCCAAGCTCGGTAATATGGACATGATGATCTTTGTCAGTTGCTCGCATGTAAAGCGCAGTTTCCGTGCGAGCGGAGCGGGCAAGACCAAAATGTTTTAGAAAAGTTTCCATCTCATCTAAGTCAGGGGCTTGAAATCTTGCGTAAGCGAGGTCTGTGACTTTAATCAAGGATTATTTCCTAGCCTAACTAGCTGTTAAAATCAGAATTCATTTGGTTATTAAAACTTGCCATATTATGAGTTTTAGATCAATTAGGCATAAATAGGCGACTAATTAGCATTTAAAGACAAATAAAATAACGTAATTCTATACTTGATTTCTATTGTTGAAAACAAAACAAATAAAATAATTGGAAAGCCTTATGACAAAAGCTATCGTGATTCATAAATATGGTGGGCCGGAAGTACTTCAATGGGAGGATGTTGAAGTTGGCAATCCAGGACCAGATGAAGTTCGGATTAAACATGAAGCAATTGGCCTTAATTTTCGCGATACTTACCATCGATCTGGCTCCTATGGAGTTCCAGGAAACAAATTTCCAGCGATTATTGGGGGCGACGGTGCTGGTACCATCGAGGGGATTGGCAGCCGTGTAAGCAATTTAATTGTTGGTCAGCGTGTTGCCTATGGTAATGGACCCATGGGTTCTTATTCACAATCTCGTCTGATGCCAGCTGAATTTGTTTTGGCGCTACCTGATGATATAGATTACCAAACGGCTGCCGCGATGATGGTTAAAGGTATGGCGGCACAATATTTAATCCGTTCCTGCTTTGATGTTAAGCCAGATGATACAATTCTTATTCATGCTGTTGCAGGTGGTGTTGGTCTTATTCTGTGTCAATGGGCAAAGCATTTAGGCGCAACAGTTATTGGCACCGTAAGTACAGATGAGAAAGCAGAATTAGCAACATCTTATGGCTGTGATTACACGATTAATTATACCACTGAGAATTTTTCAAAAAGGGTAAGAGAGATTACTAAAGGTGAAGGCGTACCGGTCGTCTATGATGGAGTTGGGGCTGCGACGTTTGAAGGGTCTATTGATAGTCTTAGGGCTCAAGGAAAATTAGTTGGTTATGGAAATGCATCAGGTAATTTCCCAAAATTTGATCCGTTTTTGCTTATGGATAAAGGATCGTTGTCATTTCAAAGAACAAATATGAACCATTTTATAAGAACACGTAAAGAGCTTGAGAATGTATCCGGCGAGCTTATGGAACTCGTTCAAGCCGGTACAATTAAAATTGAGATTGGCAATACTTATAAATTGCAAAACGCAATGCAGGCACATATTGATTTGGAGACCCGGAAGACAAGTGGGTCTGTAGTGTATTTACCACTATGATAAGGTGGGTTCTGGTGTTAGAAAATTTTAGATTATGCTACCATCTACAAACAAGAGTATGACTAGCGTATGCTATTTGATTACCATACTCTTGTTTGAAAATGTTAAGTCGACAGTCACCTTACCTTCATTTAAAAGCCACGGCCTAATTTTATAAGAACGAGCGCCCGCTTTGTGCATTGGGTCATTATCAGCAATTACTTTGGCAGCAGCCATAGAGTCTGCACGGATGATTACCATGCCATCGCCGTCCCAGTTTTGTTCTGCGTCATCGGAAAAGGGGCCGGCCCCAAACATGATCCCTTCATCTTGTATTTTATTTTGATACGCCAGATGTTCATCTAATACCTCCATAATCGGACCTAGTCCATTAACCGGAGATGTAAACACGACGTATAATTTTTTTGCTAGTAAGCCGAGGTCCGAGCATTGGCCGACCATTTCATTCCATGTAGGACCATTGTTAGGCATAATCTTTCCTCCGTTAAAATAGAAACTGGATGTTTCGAAGTTATCACAAAAACTGATTAACCCATCGGTAACCTTGAGCCTATACTTCTAGTGTGCTTCCATCGGCGGTAGGTATTTTAAAAACATTAAGTTGAATAGCTATATTACAGTAATAACCAATAATTGCAGTTAATTCGAGTAGGGATTTCTTTCCCATTTTATCTTCAGCAATTTGAAACAACTCATCAGTGAGGCCTTTGGTATCGAGTATAGATCTTGTAATATCAAAAATAAGTGTCTCATCCTCTTCTGTAAAATTTGGGCGTTTATGTAGCTTTATGTTGTCTATAGTTTCCTGCGAAATTCCATTCTTCAGAGCAATTCTGCTATGGGCGAACCATTCGACGCTGGCATTCCAATGACGTGCAACTATGATTATTGCGAGTTCGGATAGTCTGGGTTCTAAGGACGTCTCATAGCGGCAAAAAGCACCAACCTTTTGGATTAAAGAACCATAACTCGGATTCAAAAACCAGGTGTGCATAGGGCCGGCTATTTGGGTCCTGGGTCCCGATAAAATTTCATCATGGAGACCTTTTTGATCGGGGCTCATATCTTCATATTTTAGAGTTGGCAATCTGCTCAATTTTAAATTCCTTTTTATCGTTTTTTTCTTTTAATGTATCTCAGGTTAATTTTTAGCGCTAAAAAATTCTATTCGTTGTGGCTAACATAACATAATGGGGTCTTTGGTAAAGCTGACCACTGTTAGTGTGTTAGCTTATTTGAGAATAATTGATCATGGGACTGTCATTTTATTCTATAAAAGTATTATAAAAATAAACTAAAGTAGATATTTGGTTTATTAAATCGTACTTACTTAAAATTTCAACTGAATCTATAAAGTGAATTAGAGATCCCTGTTAAACAAATTAAAAGGAAACGGTTATTTGAGTTATAGAATTTCTGGCTTTTCATTGACGCTAATGTTCCTTATACAACTTAAACGGTCAGTTGAAATTCTAGCCTAAATTAGTATAGAAATTAGATAACAATATCTAAAAAATGTTGATTGGTCAGAGGATTTGGATTGCCACGGTTTTCAGCAAATATTTCAATGATGTTCAAAGAATATGATTTTTTAGCACGCTTTAAAGTTGCGAAAGATTGTGGTTTCGGGGCCGTTGAAATACAATTTCCTTATGATTTTTTACCCCATGATCTTTTAGCTGTAAAAGAAAATACAGGTGTGGAGATTTCTGTTATTAATGTCGGCGTGGGTGATTTACTCAGTGGTGGTCCAGGCATAGCTGCAATTCCGGGACGTGAAGACCATTTCAAAGTGGCAGTTGAACAAGCGTGTCGTTATGCGGAAATATTGCAGCCTCTTAATATGAACGTATTACCTGGCTGGCCACCGATGGATCAATTCGACCGTGGGCAGTGTCTGGATGTATTGGCTAATAATTTAAGATATGCGGCCGACGGATTGTCTCAAACTGGCACGAAGGTGTTAGTTGAGGCCTGTAATACGTATGAACGTCCCGGTTTTTTAATTTATAACTCAGTACAAGCAATCGATCTTATAAAGACAGTCAATCATAAAAATTTAGCATTTCAATATGATCTCTATCATATGCAGATTATGGAAGGTAACCTTGTTAATCGAATAAAAGAAATATTTGATCATATAGGGCATATCCAATTCGCCGATACACCAGGGCGTCATGAACCAGGCTCTGGCGAAATCAATTATCCTTATGTATTTGACGCTTTAGATACTATGGGCTGGGAAGGGTGGCTTGGAGCTGAATATATCCCCTCGCGGCCCACTATAGAAACGCTTGAGTGGCTGCGGTCTTATTTGTAAGGTTTCTTTAATTTCCAAATCAGCTCGGGATGTACGGATCATTTATAATATAGAATTTAAAATAAAAAGGGTGAGAAGAAGTGAATGATGACAATCAAGATCTAATAGACCACTGCCTTACTGATGCCGAGTTCTCAGAGTTGCCAAATTTCTATAAGGGTAAAGTGAGAGATGCCTATGGTTTACCTGGGGGGCGTAGGTTGCTGATCTCTACAGACCGCCAGTCAGCGTTTGATCAAGTGTTGGCAGCCGTACCCTACAAAGGGCAGGTTCTCAACCAGACGGCAAGATATTGGTTTGACGTAACATCTGATATTTGCCCAAATCATGTTATTAATTATCCGGACCCTAATATCGCTATGGTCAAAGACCTTGAAATGCTTCCGATTGAAATGGTAGTCCGAGATTATATGACGGGTTCGACAGAAACAAGTATTTGGCCAATGTACCAACGAGGAGAAAGAACACTTTATGGGCACAACTTTCCTGAGGGATTCGTTAAAAGTCAGAAACTGCCATATACAATTATCACGCCGACAACTAAAGCTGAGCAGGGTGATCATGATGCCCCTATAACAGAAGATGAGATCCTACGGACCCAGTTGCTAACGACTGAGCAATGGACCGAATTATCAGAAAAGAGCCTAGCATTGTTTAGTCGTGGGCGTGATTTAGCGGCTAAGAATGGTTTGATTTTGGTGGATACAAAATACGAGTTTGGTCTTGATGAAAATGGTACAATAGTGGTAGCAGACGAAATTCACACACCAGATTCCAGCCGTTTCTGGATCTCTGAGAGTTACCAGGAACGTATAAATAGTGGCAAGGAACCAGAGAGCCTCGATAAAGAGTTTCTTCGTCTCTGGATTGCCGCTCAATGTGATCCATACAAGGATCCTATGCCTAAAATCCCAACGGAAACACTACTCCAGTTTAGTGAAAAGTACATCAAACTTTATGAATTAGTAACAGGACAGTCGTTTGAAAAACCGACTTTATCGGTAACAGTTCGCGATCGAATTAAATCTGTTTTGGTTGCCGAACTTCCAGAATATTTTTTGTAAAGACATCATTTGATTGGTGGGTGTTGAATCAACTTTTGTCTGTTAAGTATAAAAGGTTCACCTTAACTATAATTTCTGGCCAGCCTCATTTAATAATTAAACGTATTTTCTATTTAGAACACCAACTTTGCCACATATCGCGATAGGCATTTTCGATACTTTGAGCATAAGGTTTTCCCCGGCAAAGGAGAGAGG
This sequence comes from Rhodospirillales bacterium, assembly GCA_012960465.1. GTDB lineage: Bacteria > Pseudomonadota > Alphaproteobacteria > Rhodospirillales > UBA2165 > TMED23. The sequence goes on from DUBF01000092.1 coordinate 50,048, forward strand.
CACTTAACCTTTCTCGCAATGTACACCTTAAATCTTCTAATATCTTGAGGTTGGAAGTTAAATCTTTGGCTATATCAATATAATTCTTACGGGTGCGAGCAACGAATTTATCTAACTCAACGGCGGTCAGGAGTGAAGCTGCGACACGGTCAATAAAATATTGACCTTCAAGCGTAATAACGGGTACGCCCATTGCCAATGCTTCAAATGTCGTTGTCGCCCCGTTGAATGGGAATGGGTCTAAAGCAATATCTATATGTTGATATTGTTTCAGGTGTTTTTCTCGGGTTTTGCTTATGCCATTGAAAATCAAACGATCTTCAGTAATACCAAAATGGGCAAATTTATTTTGCCAATGCCTAACTAATATTTCGTCGTTAAAGTAGCCGCCATATTTTAAAAAAAGCTTTGAATGCGGTATTGACGCCAGAACATCTGACCAAAGCGCTATAACGTGATCATTGATTTTTTGAGGTTTGTTAAAACAGCCAAAGGTTATAAAACCATTTTGTGTGGCTGGTAATTCCGAAACAGGTGGAAAGTCGTCAGGTGGATTATACTGGTAAAAAACTGGCAATCTATATAGTTTTTCGGTGAATAATTCCTCTGTATTTTCAGGATGGAGGAAGTCATCTGTTAACCAAAAGTCCATTTCATTTAAACCAGAAGTAGCACAATCGTGGAAGCTCACTTGAATGGGTGCCACACGAAAGGCCGTAACGGTTGGCTGGTTTAAATTAAAGCGGCCGGCTAGACTGATTAGAATATCAATCTCATCTTCTTCGATTTTTTTCGCGACTTGTTCGTCAGTTTGATTGCTGGTTATGTGCCAGTGGTCGGCATGAGATCTGAATTTTTGACTAATCTTATCAAGTTTTTCATCTAAAATATAAGTAAAAATTTCAACTTTTTCTTTGTCGTGATTGCTAAATAGAGGTAGTAGATTGAACCCGACGGGATGGGAATAAAGATCTGAAGACAAGTACCCAATGCGAAGCTTCCGGTTAATGTCTTTGTTGCGTTTTGCAAATTTACTATTATTTATACTACGTTTATCATACGCCATACCGTAACGGCGACGGATGTCAAATAAGTTGTTGGATGTTTGGTTTGGAAGGTTCAGCGTATTGATGAGAAGATTGCGCTCCGCTCTTTTGCAATGAGTATCAACTTTTAGAGCTTCTTTATAAGTTTGATTAGCTGATTCTATAAGGCCGATCGTTTGCTCTACTATGCCTAAATTAGTAAGTAGGTGACTATCATTTGGGCGCAAGAGAACGGTGCGGCGAAATACAGACATTGCATCCGTTAGTTTGCCAGATTTTAATAGAGCGTTGCCTAGATTGCTGAGGGCCTCAACATTATCCGGATCAATTTCCAAGGCGAGGTTTGATTGTTTGATTGCTTCTGTAAAATGTCCGCCTATCACGAGCGCATTTCCGAGATTGATTAAGTATGAGTAATTTTTAGGTGAAATAGAGAGTGCCACTCTGAAAGCGTTAATGGCATCCTCTGCAAGATTTTGATCTAACTTAATAATGCCAAGATCAAAATGGGCTTCAACATTTTCTGGCTGTGCTTTGATGGCCTGCAAGATCAGGTTCATGCCTTGTTCTGAATTGCCAGTTTGGTGTACTAGAAGGCCAAGCAATCTTAAAACTTCACTGTGTTCTGGATTGTCTTGAAGAACTTTACGATAAATTGTTTTAGCCTTAGCAAGGTTGCCAGAACGTTGCAGGTTTTCTGCTTCCAAGATCTCGCCGGATTTTAAATCTTGTTTGCCCATGAGGCATACCATCCTATAGCTATGGATACTTTAATGTAGTGGCTGAAAAGCCTTTTTCTAAACGTTTTTTATTATTGTGGAGGATTTGTGTTAATGAGCAGTAAAAAGAGGTTAATGAAGGTTTAGGCCTGATAAAATATCTCAGGATCGTTCCTATAAATTGGTCAAAATATAGATTATTATAAATTTGTGGGCGGGTCTACTTAATCCAGTATTTAGCTATTTCCGTCATTTTTGTATTGCTTTAAGCGTCTTTTATCAATTTTACCTACGGGGGTTTTTGGTAGGTCATGAGCAAATTCGAAAATCAAGGGTATTTTATACTTTACGAGGTTTTTGGCGCAGTACCTTGTTAATTCTTTTTCTGACAAAGTTTCGCCTTTGCGAAGAGAAATAAATGCTTTTATTATTTCACCTCGGTAATCATCAGGAATACCAATAGTAGCGGCTTCTAGTATTTTGGGATGCGAGATTAAAACTTCATCAATTTCACGAGGGAATACGTTAAAACCTGAGACAATAGCCATATCTTTTAGACGGTCGACAATAAACACGTAGCCATCTTCATCCAAAAAGGCTACATCCCCAGTATGTAACCAACCATTTTTAAATGTCGCTGAAGTTGCTTCCTCATTATTGTAATATTTGTCTGCAATATGCGGACCTTTAACGGTAATCTCGCCACTCTTCCCGATCGGCATTTCTTTCATTCCTGTCTCGACATCGACAATTCTAAAATCCGTGCAGGCAACAGGCATGCCTGCCGAATATGATTTCCGACGACCAATTAAAGGGTTGTTACAGGTTGGAGCTCCCTCAGTCATGCCGTATCCCTCTAGGGCAGGGACGCCCGTTCGGTCTTCCCATTCAGTCTTAATTTTATCGGCTAATGGGGCTCCGCCACTACCTGCAAACTTAACAGAGGAGAAATTTACGGTATTAAAGCCGGGGTGACCCAGTAAGGCTGCATAAGCCGTTGGTACACCGATAATAATTACTGAAACTAATTGATTATTGATCGCCTCGAAAACAGTCTCCGGATGAAACTTCGTCAATAATATTAGAGTGTTATAACCAAATATAGGTTGGAAGCAGCCGTGATATAATCCCGTTATATGAAAAATGGGAGGAATATTGAGTAAAACGTCAGTGCCTAAGTTTGTTGGCCAACGATTTTCAATAAGCTCTATAGCAGCAATTACTTTGAAATGGTTATGTGGTACGCCTTTGGAGGTGCCAGTTGTTCCACCAGTAAATAATATTACTGCGCCGTCTTCGCCTTTAGGTAGATCCGTCGGTAGGGTCGTGCTATCAGTATCCTGCCAGGTATTTTTAGGTCCATTGATATTTATAATCATAGATTTATCTACGGATTTGATATTTCTAAAAGTTTCAAGCGAGTTACTATCACAGAAAATCAGATTAGGTTCTGCTATCTCAATTAGTGGGGTGATTTCACGCTCTCTATAGTTCGGGTTGATCATTGTAATTTGTGCACGGGCTGCTAGTACACCAAAAATAATCATTGGTAAGTTGATTGACACACTCGCGCAAATGACAATTCGATTATCTTTTTTGATTCCTCTGGTTTTAAGAAATCCCGCGACATGGGCGGCAACATGACCATATTCTCGAAAGGTCGCTTGATCTTTACCACATGTCAGCGCAATCTTGTCTGGTTGGTTTTCGATGGCGTATTTGAAAGCATGGACGATTGTTTCAAAGTCTTGGCGTGTTTGGCCATCAGTTCGTTCAGGTAGGCCTTTTAACAATTAGTTTCTCCTATTTTTTCAAATTAGTAGTAGATCAATAAAATTACACGTTTCTTTCTGTCTTGCATATTATTATCCGAATTAAATATCGGTAGGAGAAAATACGGTGAACCCAGAATTAGGATCTAGTCAAAATTTAAAGGGGATTGGCTTGATGGTCATTGGTATGGTTGGCTTTGCTGGTACCGATGCATCGGGCAAGTGGCTAATGACAAATGACTATTCGGCGTTTCAAGTGATAGCGGTTAGAGGTTGGATGATTGTAGTTTTAATGACGACCTGGATTATCTTAACTAAACGTACCTCAGAAATTAGAACGTCTCGTCTTGGGGCCCATGGCTTGAGGGTGTTACTTGCTTTTTTTGGACCAATTTTGATGTTTACTGCTCTGGCTGAGTTGCCTTTAGCGGATGTTACTGTCATTGTTTTTGGTTCAACGTTTTTGACCACTGCGCTATCTGTTCCTCTTTTTAGGGAAAAAGTTGGTGCGCATAGGTGGTCCGCCGTTATTCTTGGATTTATAGGCGTGCTGATTGCTCTTCGTCCTGGGACAGGGGTTTTTCAACCGGTGGCAATTTTGGCTTTGCTAGCTGGCGTAGCATTCTCAACTATTAATTTGACGGCACGTTGGCTCAAAAATAGTGAAACGACGCTTAGTCTTACCTTTTATACTCTAGTTGGCATGGCTGCATTAGCGAGCTTCGCTGCTCCGTTTGTGTGGCAGCCAATTTCATGGCTAGATTTGATAATATTTGGTGTTATGGCAGTTTTTACTATTATTGGTTATCTTGGAATGACGGGAGCATTTGTAACCGCCCCTGTGGGCGTAGTGGCTCCATTTGAATATACTGTAATGTTGTTTGCTATTGTTTCGGGTTATTTAATTTGGGGAGATGTGCCGGATAGTTACGTTTGGACTGGTGCCGCTATAATTCTGATGAGTGGAATTTATCTAATTCAGCGCGAGGCTCGCGCCCATCGGCTTGCTGTCAACAATAATAATCGCTTTAATACGGATTAAAGAAAATATGGGAGTATATTGGTGGACGGCAATAGTCCTCTATCGTTAGATACAAAATATAGCGTAAACTCAGGACGAATTTTTGTGACCGGCACGCAGGCTTTAGTCCGTTTGCCGATGCTACAACGTCACCGTGATTCGCTAAATTCACTTAATACAGCTGGTTATATTACGGGTTATCGTGGATCGCCTGTAGGCGGTTATGATACAGCACTTTTAAAGGCTTCCGATTTTCTAGAACAGCATCACATTCGGTTCCAGGCAGGTGTTAATGAAGATATGGCGGCTACCGCCTGCTGGGGGACCCAGCAGGTAGGCCTTTGGGAGTCAAAGAATGAGCAGGCGAAATATGATGGCGTATTTGCGATTTGGTATGGCAAAGGGCCTGGTGTTGACCGTTCAGGAGATGCCCTCAAACATGGAAATCTAGCCGGCACGTCCGCTAATGGAGGTGTATTGGTATTGGCGGGTGATGATCAAGGAGCAAAGTCATCCACAACTGCGCATCAATCCGAACAGGCATTAATTGCGGCAATGATACCCATCCTTTATCCAGCGAGTGTTCAGGAATATATTGACTATGGTTTGATGGGTTTTGCAATGTCTCGCTACTCTGGTTGTTGGACCGGGTTTAAATGTGTTGGTGATATAATTGAGAGTACGGCGTCGGTTTCAATCGAGCAAGATAGACTGAATATAAAAACCCCAAGCGATTTTAAATTTCCTGAAGAGGGTATACATATTCGCTGGCCGGATGGTCCGATCGAGCAGGAAAAGCGTTTAATATCGGTCAAGCTTAAAGCAGCTCAGGCTTTTGTGCAGACGAACAAGCTAGATCGCATAAGCCATACAGTGTCTAAAAAACGTCTTGGTATTGTTGCCCCTGGAAAAGCTTGGCTTAATGTTTGTCAGGCCTTTGATGAATTAGACTTAAGTCAAAGTGAGCGTAAAGATTTAGGTATTGGTGTTTTTAAAGTTGCAATGCCGTGGCCGTTAGAGCCAACCAGAATTCGTGATTGGGCTAAAGACTTTGACGAGATTATTGTTATTGAAGAAAAGCGTAACCTCATTGAAGATCAGCTGGCGCGTGTGATTTATGATCTGCAAGAAAATGAGCGTCCGCGTCTTATCGGGAAACGTGATGCTGATGGTAATCTTCTTGTACCAGAATTCGGTGAGCTTAATGGTACACTGGTTGCTCAGATAATTGCTAATAGATTTTTGGACGAAGGTAGCAATAATTGTTTAGTTACGGCTGCTGCTAAAATTAAAGCTCGCACAGAGAATACAAACCGTCCCACCGCTCCATTTGAGCGTTCACCATGGTTTTGTGCAGGTTGCCCTCACAACTCCTCGACAAAAGTCCCCGAAGGCAGTCGAGCATTAGCCGGTATTGGTTGCCATACTATGGCAGTTTACATGGATCGGAAAACAGCGGCCTATACTCATATGGGCGGCGAGGGGGGCACTTGGATTGGACAGGCACCCTTCACAACAGCAAAACATGTGTTTCAAAATATTGGTGATGGCACCTATTATCATTCGGGGTTGATGGCTATTCGGGCAGCAGTTTCATCCGGTGTTAATATTACGTATAAAATTTTATTTAACGATGCAGTCGCTCTTACTGGCGGCCAACCGATGGACGGTGATTTATTTCCGTGGACTATCTCGAAGCAAATCGCTGCTGAAGGTGTTGGCCGTATCGTGGTTATCTCAGATGAACCTGAGAAGTATAGTGATAATCTGGATTGGGCACCACAAGTAGAAATTTTTCATCGCCGAGAGCTTGAGAGACTTCAAATAGAATTGAGAGAAATTTCTGGTGTCACGGCTATTATTTATGATCAAACCTGCGCTGCGGAAAAACGTAGACGCCGTAAACGCGGTCTGTATCCAGATCCAGCTCGCCGGGCTTTTATTAATGATGCGGTGTGCGAAGGTTGCGGTGATTGTAATATGACTTCTAACTGCGTTGCTGTTAGGCCATTGGATACACCTCTTGGACGTAAGCGTATGATTGACCAGTCTTCATGTAATAAAGATTTTAGTTGCATAGAGGGATTTTGTCCTAGTTTTGTAACTATTGAGGGGGGCTCCCTGCGTAAGTCGGAACCACCTGTTATTGGCGCTGGCGACCCAGCTTCAGAACTTCCAGACCCAGAGTTACCTGAAATTGGCGAAGCATATAATATTTTATTGACTGGTATCGGTGGGACAGGTGTTATTACGGTTGGTGCCAACCTTGGAATGGCAGCTCATCTGGAAGGCAAGGGTTGTGCCGTATTAGATCAAACTGGCCTATCGCAAAAAAATGGAGCTGTCATGAGTCATGTGGCTATTACTAATGATCCAGACAGGGTCCTCGGAACTCGGATTGGCACGGGAATGAGCGATGTTATTATCGGGTTTGATATGGTTGTTGCGGCGGGAAAAGATGCGATTAATACTATGAGCGCAACCAGAACTAAAGCGGTTATTAACGATCATCTCGTTCCATTAGCTGCCTTTGCCGAGCGTCCGGATATGCCGTTAGAGGCTGGTTCGTATACTAATGTCATAACGACAGCTTTAGGAGATGGCCAAGTTGATTTTTTTGATGCTACGACGCAGGTCTCAAAGTTGTTGGGCGATAACATAACCTCAAACACATTTCAACTCGGTTATGCTTATCAAAAGGGTTACATACCGTTAAAAGCGGCATCGCTCGAAGAGGCGATCCGTCTCAACAATGTCGCGGTAGAAATGAACTTGCGTGCATTTGCCTGGGGACGCGTAGCTGCAGCAGAACCAGCCAAGTTAAATGCTCTAGTTGGATCTTCTAATACAGTTACAGTATCTGATTTTAATCTCGATAAATTTATTCAAGACCGGATGGCTGATTTAACAATTTATCAAAATGAGGTCTATGCGGAGCGTTACCTTGTTTTTATCGATAAAATCCGGGAAGTCCTAGAACAAAATAATTTTAATAAGGATAGCCTGGTAGAAGTTGTTGCTCGCTCACTTTTTAAACTTATGGCCTATAAGGATGAATATGAAGTCGCACGAGCTTATACAGACGATAGTTATCGTCTTAAGCTTGAAGCCCAATTTGATGGTGATTATAAAATAAAGTTTTATTTTGCGCCGCCACTCTTTGCGACGCGAGATCCGTTAACGGGTCAACCTCTAAAGAAGGAATACGGTTCTTCCATGTGGTGGTTATTGAAAATACTCGCTCCTTTAAAAGTTCTACGGGGCTCTATGTTTGATCCGTTTGGTTACTTACCGGAACGTAAACAAGAACGACAGTTAATCTTGGATTATCAATCGTTGTTGAGTGAGATTATTAATAATTTAACGCCAGAAAATTACGAGTGGGCCGTTCAACTTGCTTCGTTGCCTATGCAAATACGTGGATTTGGTCACGTTAAGGAACGTGCTATCAGGGCGTTTCAAATTGAAGAGAAAAGTGTTTTAAAGAAATTTAGGGCCCAAACGAATTCTCAACAGGCTACTGAGTAAAATCAATTTGTCACCGTTTAGCTTTTCTCGTCAAGGCAGAACTAGTCGCGAAGACTGAAAATTTATATTTTAGAAATTTCTGTTATTTCTTTTATTAAATCTATTATCGCGGCAGGATTTTCGACGTGCGCATTGTGAGCAACACCGGGAATTGTTACTGCACTTTTGTCGAAAGGCAAATAATGTTCAGAAGGAACAATCGAATCATGTTCGCCTGCCGCTAAAATGAGGGGGCAATCGGCAATCTTAATTAGCATACTCATCCATGGGCCACCGATGGTTCCGGTTGCGGTGTCGGCAGCAAGGCGAAATTTCCCATTTTCTTCAACCACGCCAGATGTTGCTTGGGACGATTCTGGTGAGACTAAACCAAATAAACCGGAAACTTTAAGATACCGTTCAAGCGCTTCATTGCGACTATCAAACCAGCGAATTGGTTTTTTTGCTAAGGTTGTATATCGTTCCGTTGCATCGGGAGACCACTTAATTATCGTGCCAATAATCGCCATGCCGATGATATTTAAACCAAACCAGCCAGTAGCTAAAGATAATCCAATTAATCCGCCCATAGAGTGGCCAATAATAACTATCTTATCTCTATCGCTTACAAGCTCTGCTATGTCGCTTGAATGTTCGCCAAGGCCGTAGGTTTTAGTCCAGTCTGATCGACCATGACCACGCATATCGGGAATAATCCATCGCCCTATTTTATTCCTTTCTATGAGGTCTCGGACACCATGCCATACGTCTCCTGTTGCGCCTAAACCATGGAGTAGTAGATAGGTCGTGTCACCCTCGCCACCGCTTATTGAATAAATATGTGGAATCTCTAACTCCGAATTTTTTTTCTAGTTTCTGTTATCAATCTGATCGGCGATAGCAATTATGCGATAGAGGCGTTCAACAACAGGTTTTTCCATCAATACGCCATCTATCTCGACAAATGCCTTGTCTTGAGACTCATATTTTTTAATTAAATCTTTCGCTTTTTTTACTTCTTCAGGGTTTGGGCTAAAAACCTGGTTTATAATATCTATTTGCTTTGGGTGAATAGCACATTTCCCGGTATAGCCTATTTCTGCTGCTTTTTTTGCCTCTGTCTCCAAGCCTAGAGGATCCTCTAGGCCAAAATATGGCATATCAAGTAGATCAACTTTTGCATTTGCAGCCGCTAAAACTAATTCATGACGAGCAAATAATAATGCATCCCAATTTGGCTCGACCCGAAGGTTGGTTGACATATCAAATCCACCGAAAACAATAGATCCTATTTTATGGCTCGATTTTGCAATATCGTAAGCTTGTTTAAGACCCTGAGTTGTTTCAATTAGAGGGTGGAATTTTAATTCTTCATGTTTTGCCGATAGTATATCGCGTAAGATGTGAATTTCTTCTGGCGCGGTGATTTTGGGAATCATGATACCATCTGGAGCAATATCTGCCTGCGCAATTGCCAAGATGTCTTCTAAACCATTAGTTGATCGAATAGCATTAATTCGAATCCAGATTTCCTTGTTGGGAGAGGTTGTTAGGAGTTTTTGATTCTCAATCAATGAGATGACCTGTTCGCGGGCGTTACCTTTCTGCTTTTCAGCAACAGCATCTTCTAAATCAACGCAAACAATATCTGTTGAACTTGCAATTGCTTTGGGAAATATTTCTAGCCTTGCGCCTGGGACAAATAAGACACTTCGTCTTGGGGTTGCTTTGGGACGAACATTTTTTGATATTGCCATATATCTTTTCCTTATATAGACCTTTTCCAGACTGTCTTAGTTCAAAATTAACTATAGTCCCAAACATTATAGTGAGATTTTTATCATGACTAAACCCCTAGAAGGTATTCTTGTTGTTGCTATCGAGCAGGCGGTGGCTGGACCTTACTGCACGTCGCGTCTCGCCGATGCAGGCGCACGCGTGATTAAGGTTGAACGCCCAGGAGGCGATTTTGCTCGGGAGTATGATGATGTTGTAAATGGCGAGAGTGCTTATTTTGTTTGGCTTAATCGTGGCAAAGAATCCATAGTTCTCGATATTAAGAAAGATGAAGACGCTGTTCTTTTGTATAGCATGATTGCAAAAGCGGATGTTTTTGTTCAGAATTTGGCTCCTGGAGCAACCAAACGTTCTGGTTTTGGTTCTAATGATTTACGTAAAAAACACCCAGGTTTGATTACATGCGATATTTCTGGTTATTCGAGCGAAGGGCCATCTGCCGAGATGAAGGCATATGATATGTTGGTTCAGGCGGAGACCGGGCTTTCTTCAATCACAGGTTCACCGGACGAGCCGGGGAGAGTAGGTGTCTCGGTTTGTGATATTGCGGCGGGCATGTATGCCCATTCTGCGATCCTTTTAGCACTTTATGAGCGTAAAAATACGGGTAGCGGCAAGGCGATAGAAACTTCTTTGTTTGATGGAATGGCGGATTGGATGACCGTACCTCTGTTGCATCACGATTATGGTGGGAAAGCGCCAGAGCGGGTCGGCCTTCGGCATCCGTCCGTTGCGCCTTATGCACCGTTTGAGACCAAGGATGGCGAGTTAATTGTGATCTCTATACAAAATAATTGGGAGTGGGCAAAATTCGCCAAAGAAATTCTGACACGGCCTGAGTTGGTTGAGAAAGGGCCTTATAAAGATAATATCTCACGGGTTAATAATATTGACGCATTGGAAAATGATATCAGTGAGGTATTTAAACTATTCACTCGGGAGGAATTATCAGAAAAATTATTAATTGCCCGCATTGCTTTTGGTCGGGTAAACTCCGTTGCTGATTTTTCGGGTCATGGGGATTTACGCCGGATGGAGATTAATACGCCTCATGGCAACGCCAGTATTCCGGCGCCACCTGCCCGAATAAAGGGTGAAAGAATTTCTATTGCTATAGTTCCATCATTAGGAGAACACACAAAAATGCTGCGTTCCGAGTTTGAGATTTAACTTATGTTCTGTTGAAAAAAAGTTGCACTTTTATTGTAACAGGTGGATACTCCAAATTATAAAAGTTTAGACGCGAAATCAATTCGCGCTTTGGTCAATGTGTCTTAATTTATTTTTTTTGACAGGTTTTTGACAGAATTGAAGTTTAGTATTGCAATAATTAAAACAATTTATTTTTATAATGGTAAATTGTAAGTCTTAAATACAGGACCAAATATTAGGGAGTTACAGATGGTTTTTAATAAAAATTTTTCATGCCTGATGATCGGCGTAGCAGCTGTGGGATTTCTTGCGGCAGCGCCTGCCAATGCCCGTGTTGATGGGGACACCATTACGCTCGGAGCAGCGGTTTCACTTACCGGCAAATACTCAACTAACGGCAAACATACCAAGAATGGTTATAATTTTGCTGCAGAAAGAATAAATAAAATGGGCGGTGTTAAGGTCGGGGGTAAATCATATAAATTAAAGGTGAAATACTACGACGATGAATCAAATTCTAGCAGGGCAGCCCAGCTCGCAGAACGTTTGATTAAGCAGGATGGTGTAAAGTATATGCTTGGGCCTTATAGTTCGGGCTTAACAAAGGCTATTGCCCCTGTTACTGAAGCGAACAAAATTCCAATGGTTGAGGCAAATGGTGCTTCCAGGTCATTATTTACCAAGGGTTATAAATACCTGTTTGCTGTTTTATCGGCAGCAAACCAATACCTTGAGGTGGCCATTGACCTTGCTGTTGAAAAGAATGGTGGTAAACCTGTGAGAATAGCCATGGCATTTGAGCAGGATGCCTTCTCTCAAGATGTTAGGCTTGGCATCTTAGACGCTGCAAAAAGAACCAAATCCAAAATTATCATTGATGATAAACTGCCCAAAGAATTGAATGATATGGCAGCAACCTTGGCTAAGGTCAAAGCCACCAAGCCAGATGTTTTAGTAGTGTCTGGGCATTCAAAAGGCGCTCTAACGGCAATTCGTCAAATTTCGGAGATGAAAGTGAACGTCCCTATGTTGGCGATGACACACTGTGATGCATCTAAACTTGCTAAACAGCATGGGAAAAAGGCTGAATATGCACTGTGTGCCGCCCAATGGCATAAATCTCTATCATATAAAGACAAATTCTTTGGAAATGGAATGCAATATGACAAAGAATTTAACGCAGCATTTGGATATGCTCCGCCCTACCAGGCCGCAGAATCATCCGCCGCACTTTTAGTGTGGAAGGGTGCTTTTGAGAGAGCTAATTCCTTCAGTACTGAGAAAGTGCGAGATGCTTTGGCCAAGACCAACATGCAAACCTTTTATGGAAACATTAAATTTAATAGCGCAGGTGCAAACTTTGCCAAACCTATGGTTCTGTTTCAGGTACGTTGTGATGGAGGTAAATGTGCTAATAAGGTTGTTGCTCCAACCAAGTGGGCTTCGACAAAATTGGTACACCCAATTCCAAAGTGGTCGCAAAGATAATTTAATTTGTGGTTCAATTATGCCCCCTAGTTATTAGGGGGCATTCTCTTTGGAGATTTAATGGACTTACTTATATTTAAAGCCCCAATACTGATTGTGCAGGCATCTCTTGATGGGATTCTGTTGGGCCTGCTGTTTGCCCTAATAGCCTATGGAATGGCTCTTCAGTGGGGCGTGATGAATATAATTAATATTGCCCAAGGTGAACTTGTTATCCTAGGTGGTTATATTGCATACACAATGTACCAACTTGGTATTCATCCAGCCTTTGGTATTTTTGTAGCACCGGCAATCATGTACTTTCTTGGTTGGGGGCTATACAAGTTAGTGATTTATAGAGTGGTCGATAGAGATCTCTTTATTTCGATTTTGGCTACCTTCGGGATAAGTATTCTTACTCAACAATTAATGAATTTCGTGTTTGGTGCTGATGTAGTTGTAGCGCAATCTAATTTTGGGACGACTCTCCTTTTTGACGATAGTGTAACGATACCAAATTCTAAACTATTCTCAGCAGTGATTAGTGTCGTCGCAGCGATTGCAATTATATTATATATGAAAAAATCTAAACTGGGACGGGCAATACGAGCAACGGCCCAGAACGCAAGGGCCGCTAAAATACTTGGTGTGGACACTGAAAAAGTTTATGCGGCAACGTTTGGTTTAAATGCAGCGATCTGCGGAATTGCAGGCTCGTTGATCGCTATAACATTTACATTACATCCCTACGTTGGTTTACCTTACACTATACGATCGTTCATGATCGTCATTATAGCGGGTCTTGGCAACCTACCTGGAGTGGCACTTTCAGGAATGGGGCTTGGAATTTTTGAGGAATTTGCAGACTATATTCTTGGTACCGAGTTTCGTATTGGTGCAGTTTTTCTCCTTTTGGTTTTTATATTGGTATACAGGAGATTTAAATTATCCAGAAAACGAGAGTATTTGGAATGAACAGGCAGACGATCCTTATTATAGTTCTGGGTATCATTGGAATTTTGCTTCCGTTCATTTTCCCAGCCTATAAGTTGCAAATATCTTTTCTGTGGATACTTATCGTCCTGGCTCTCACATGGGATATCCAAGGGGGGCAGATGGGTTATAACACCTTTGGAAATATTCTGTTCTTCGGTATAGGAATGTATTTATGTGCAAGTATTCAAGTGGGTATGTTTTTCCCACTTTCTGAATGGACGGCAAGTGGAGGTGAAAAAACGTTTGTCCATGAACCAGATCAATTTTTTCAAGGGTTTTTTGTTGGTATTTTAGCCGCTGGATTGGTGCCGGCTATAATCGCTGCGCTCATAGGGTATGGAATTTTAGGCTTGCGGGGACATTACTTCGCAATCTGTACACTGGGTCTTGGTATTGCTGCCGGAGAGATCGCTGGCGGTATAGAATTGATAGGAGCAGGACAGGGTATGACTGTTCCACCATGGCCAAAAGGGATCGGTGACACTGAATTAAGGGCTGAATTTTTTTATTTTCTGTCCTTTATATTAATGGTCATTACGTTCTTGTTTCTGAAGTGGGCGTATCAGACGCGATTTGGATTAATTCTCAATGCGATAAGGGATAATGAGGATAAGGCTGAGGCGATGGGTATTCCCACGATGCGTTATAAGATCATAGGCTGGGTTATTACGGCGTTTTTTGTCGGTATAGCTGGTGGTTTGATGGGTAATATGGTGGGTTATATTGAGCCTGTGGAGGTGGCTTTTGCCGGGGCTACGCTGGGTGTCTTTATGATTTTGATGACAATTCTGGGCGGGAAAGGGACACTTTGGGGGCCAGTTATAGGCGCTACGGTGTTTCATTTATTTAAAGAAGGTTTCTGGACATATTTTTTAGGTTGGCAATATGTGGCTTTAGGGCTTTTGATTGTTGTTATTGTAGTTTTCTTCCCAGAGGGTCTAATGGGTTGGATTAGAGAAAAATATCCAGAGAAGTTTGGAGAGACAGTTGATGAAGAAGACCAGAAGTCTTCAGTAGAGCTTTGATATGGTCGCTATTTTGGAACTTAATCAGGTTTACAAATCATTTGGTGGTATAAAAGCCAATCAAAATATTTCACTTGAGGTTGAGCAAGGTTCAATTGTTGGCCTCATTGGTCCTAACGGTTCTGGCAAGACGACATTATTCAACTCAATCGTCGGAACCCATCCGATTGATAGTGGGTCAATTAAGTTTAATGACAAGGAAGTATCAGAATTACCCGTGCCGGTGATAGCTAAATTAGGTCTATTGAGAACCTTTCAGCAGACGCGAGTTTACGGAAAATTAAATTGTATCGATAATATGGTCGTTAGCCACAAACCCACAAAAGATGGTCTATTTTCTGTTTTTTCTGTGATGCCTCCAGAGCTTACTGAGAAGGCAGAAAAGCTCCTCGAATTTGTTGGATTATATAGAAAACGGAAGTTGTTAGCCGGAGATTTATCGTTTGGGCAGCAGAAATTATTAGAAATGGCAATGGCTCTCATGAATGAGCCTAAGATGCTTTTACTTGATGAGCCTACAGCAGGTATTAACCCTACGTTGATCAATGGGATCATTGATAGGTTAATTAGAGTAAATGGAGAATTTGGTATTACATTATTGGTTATTGAACATAATATGAGGGTTGTGATGGGACTCGCTCAGAGGATATTTTGTCTCGCGCATGGAGAGATGCTAGCTGAAGGGTCGCCAGAAAATATTAGAGATGATCAGAGAGTGATAGATGCCTATTTGGGGGTCCAATAATGTTGACTGAAGAATATTCCGTTCTTGGGGAAATCCCAAAGCCGAAGGAATTGGCAGAACTATGTTTAGATGAAATTTTTGTCAATGTCAGTGGGTTATCTGCTGGTTATGGTAAGATGCAAATTCTGCATGAATTTAATCTTAGTGTTAGCGAGGCAATGTCATTGTGTTTGATTGGTCCAAATGGGGCTGGAAAGTCAACAGTATTACATTCCATTTATGGCTTTACAGATATTACCAGTGGTTCAATAACCGTGGGTAACACCGAGGTTACAAAACTAACTCCGGCAGAAAAGTTAAAAACGGCTGGTATAGCCTATATCTTACAAGATAATTCTGTATTTCCTGATATGACTGTAGAAGAAAATCTTTTAATGGGTGGATACAGTAAAGATGCGGTTGAAGAAGCTTTTGAAGAAACAGAGAACGTATTGAATAAATACGAAAGATTGAAAAATAGGAGGAACCAACCTGCTAAGGTGTTGTCGGGGGGAGAACGCCGTCTTCTTGAAATTTCCAGAGCACTGATAATGAAACCTTCCGTTCTTCTTGTTGATGAACCATCAATAGGTCTCGAGCCACGTTATATTGATATGGTATTTGAAATTCTTGATGATCTCCAGAATAGCGAAAAGAAGACGATCATATTGGTGGAGCAGAATGCCAAAAAGGGACTTGAGTTCGCTGATATCGGCTATGTACTTGTTTCGGGAGAGTTGGCTAAAGCCGGGAAAGGTGAGGCGCTTCTGGAAGATCCCGATGTTGGCCGACTTTTTTTAGGTGGCTGAGTAATTTTTGTTGTAAATTTTATTTTCTATTTAAATTCTGTCTCCGACAACAACTCCTTTATTTGGAAGGGTAAGCACAGCACATAACATGGCTAAGGCTGCTAAAGACAAAACTAGGAATAGTCCGTCAAATCCCCAGTGATTATGAAACCATGCTAAAAGTGGCAGTGTGATAGCCATGGCGGAGAAAGTGACTAAATATCTAGCAGCGTAGACGCGACTACGCCATTGGTCGGTTGTTACTCGCCCAACCAGAACGTCATTGATAGGTATCTGACCAAAAACGGCCATCATCATTAAAACAGCGACAATGAAAGCACTCAAATCGGTAAGGCCTTGCATCGAAAATAGAAAAATAACTTGTGTTAATGCTACACAGCTAAAAACATAACGTATCGGGAATCTATCGGTAAAATACCCCACGATCAGTTGTGAAATTGCTGCTATTGAAAATACTAGCAGCGCGAGCAAGCCAACTGAGGTGGCCGAGGTCGCTAGTTCCGTTAGACGTTCATCGAATATCTTCGGTAATGCAAAGGTGGTGCTTTGATAGGTCAGACCGCCAATGGCACTTGAAAAAAAGATAATCGCGAATATTGGTGCTATTTTATCTTTATATTGTATGGGACTTATGCCCGTATTGTTGTTTGGTATTGGATTTTTTGTTGTTCTAGACTGTGTTGGATGTCGCCTATTATAAAAATAATAAACAATACCTGTTCCGACCGATAGGATTCCGGGTATAATGAACGCAGCTCTCCATCCAATAAAGTCTATCAGAATTCCGGTTGCCGCAGCAGCAACACCCACCCCTAGGTTGCCCCAAATACCGTTTACGGCGAGGATCACTCCGGTTTTTGAATGCCCTTCAATGACTAAAGCCAGACCAACGGGATGATATATGGCGGCAAACCCGCCTATAATAAATAAGCCAAGACCAATTTGGATTGGGGTCTGGGACATGGCTGTAACAATCGCGCTGAGCCCTATGCCAACAAAAAATATAACCATCATGTGCTGGCGATCCCATTTATCTGCGATCCATCCTGCTGGAATTGCAAAGATACCAAAGGCAATGAATCCTGGTGTTGCATAGGGAATTAATTCGGCATATGACATTTGCCAATCATTTGCCAGCGTAAGGGCTGCTACGGTTGCAAAGATAAGAACAAAATAATGATCAAACAGATGACCAATATTAAGAAAAAAGAAATTGAGCCGACTTTGCTGCATTTGTGAATGGTCCTAAAGAAATCATTTGTTAAACTAGTTTTTTACACTATCCGCTATTTAAACGGATGTTTCTACATTTTGTTGGTAATAATAAGTATTATAAAATCAGATTTCATACCAAATAAATTTTCTAATGTTTATTTCTGATGGACTATTTGGCAAGAGTAACATTATTAAACTTGCTTTAATTTTTTCGCCTACTAGCACTATCCATTAGATAAGGGGAAAGCCAAGGTATACGTAATGAATAAAGTGCTTATTGTTGATAATGAATTTGAAATATATAAAAATCATTTGGAGCCTATTTTCCCCCAGGTAAATTTTTCTTATGCGGTCGATGGAAATGCTGCCACCGAACTTTTGACAGAAACCGAGGTAATTATTTCGATTGGTCGCTGGTTGACAGCAGAAATGGTTTGTAAGGCAAAAAATCTTAAATGGATGCAGTGTAATATTACCGGGACCGATCATCTGGATGAAAGCTTAGCAGGGCGACCGGATATTATATTGACTAACGGACGCGGTATACATGGTCCGCAAATGACGGAGGTGACGCTGCTGCATATGCTGGCGCTTTACCGCCAAGTCCGGAGGTTAACAAAAAATCAAGAGACGCATGTATTTGATCGCTTCCTACCTAAAGTCCTCGATACACGGAAGGTTGCAATCCTGGGATTAGGTTCGATAGCAGAGCATATGGCTAAAACCTTTAAAGCTCTTGGTATGATTGTCTATGGTATCTCGAGAACTGATCGGCCCGTAGATGGCATTGATAAAGTATTTTCGCGCGAGAATATCAACGAGGCTGTTGCCGATGTCGACTTTTTAGTTGCATTGGTGCCATATGGCTCGGATACAGATAAAATAATCAACGCGGAAACCTTTAAAGCAATGAAACCGTCGGCGTGTCTAATAAATGTTGCAAGAGGTGGAGTTGTCGATGAAAGTGCTTTGATAGTAGCGCTGCGTGAAGGTGAGATAGCTGGAGCAGGTTTAGATGTTTATGAAGTTGCCCCTTTACCTGATGAAAGTCCGCTTTGGGATCTGGATAATGTATTTATGACACCATTTACAGGTGGTCGAAGTGACATGTATGCTGAGCGGATATTAACGGTCATCGAGCCTAATTTGCGGGCATATATTGATGGTAATCTAGATCAAATGATCAATCTAATTAATAAATAAACAGTGACGGTATATTATTCCTTTTTTTAGTATAATCATTTCCTATTTGTAATATTATTTACAATTATGAAACAGTTTAAATTCTATTAAATAGTGACGGTACAGGAGAGAATTTATGGGTCAGATGTCAGAACGTATTAATAAGCCAATATCGACAGAAGAGCTTGAGCGTCGGTGGGCGGCAATTCGGGTCGCTATGGAAGAGCAGGGCGTTGATGTTTTATTAATGCAAAATAACAACGATCATATGGGTGGTTATACTAAATATGTCACAGATATACCTGCAACCAATGGCTATCCTGTAACTATTGTTTTCCCGCGCGATGATGCGATGACGCAGGTTAATCAAGGTCCATTTGATATGGTTAAGGATTTGGATGTAAATGGTTCTGATGGGGTGCATCGAGGGGTCAAAACTCTAATGACAACACCTTCCTATGCTTGCGCTCCTTTTACTCGCGAATACGATCCCATGCTCGCCTGTAAAGCTCTTGAACCATACAAAGATGGTACTATTGGACTTGTTGGGACCTATCAAATGTCCTTCGCGATGGTTGATTATGTAAAACGGCAATTTCCTAAAGCGACTTATATTGAGGCTTCTGATCTGGTAGATCAAATTAAAGTTATAAAAAGTGATGAGGAAATTAACTTAATCCGGGGTACTGCGAAACAGCAGGTGGCTTCGATGAAGGCCGTGATCAACGAAATTAGGCCAGGAATGAAGGATTCTGATGTGGCTGCAGTCGCCCTTCATGCCGGTCACGATCTTGGCAGTGAGCAGGGCGTTTATCTCTGTCAATCATGGCAAATAGGTTCGCCAACTGCTATTGGTCCGCGTCATAATCAAGACCGTGTTATTCAAGAGGGTGATAGTTTTAATATGCTTGTTGAAAATAACGGTGCTGGAGGCTATTTCACGGAGATTGGGCGGACGATTGTTCTGGGTGCGGCGACACAGGAGCAGCATGACGAGTTGTCATTTACGCTTGAAGCGCAACGATTTACGCTTGATCTAATGCAGCCGGGGACACCATGTGCAGAAATTTGGGATAAATATAATGCATTCATGGTTGAAAACGACCGTGATCCTGAGGGTCGCCTCTACTGTCATGGACAGGGATATGAAATGGTAGAACGTCCGTTAATCCGAAAAGATGAGACCATGACCATTGCCAAGAATATGAACCTTGTCTGCCATCCTGGCTATGTTAGGGGCAATGTGTATTCGTGGATTTGTGATAATTATATTATTGGTTCAAACGGTCCAGGCGATAGTATTCATGAGATGCCGCAGGAAATCTTCGAAGTTGGATAAATATGATGATCTCCCAAAATCTGCAATTAAAACTGGGAGTTTTTTTTCAATCCTACCGGTCATCACGTAGCATCTTGGCGACATCCCGGTGCTCAAATTGATGCCGGTATTAATCTCCAACATTATATAGAGATCACGCAAACGGCTGAGCGTGGAAAAATGGATATGATATTTTTTCAAGACTCTGTCGCAGTTCGACGAGCTAATATAGAAGCTGTTTCACGGTCAGCATAATATGTCGCTAATTTTGAACCAATTACCTTGCTGTCTGCATTAGCGATGGTCACGAGCCATATTGGTCTTACCGCAACAGCCTCAACGAGCTATAATGAGCCTTATCATGTGGCCCGAAAATTTGCTTCGCTTGATCATATTAGTGGGGGTCGTGCCGGGTGGAATTTGGTTATTTCTGTTCAAGATGCAGAAGCTCAAAACTTTGGACGTGACTCACATTTTGGTCATGCTGAACGTTATGATCGGGCTCGGGAATTTGCCGAAGTTGTGAGAGGGCTTTGGGATAGTTGGGAAGACGACGCATTTTTGCGAGATGTAGATAGTGGCCTTTATTTTGATCGTAATAAACTTCATAATTTGGACTATAAAGGTAAACATTTTTCCGTAAAAGGACCGCTTAATGTGCGGCGCCCTCCTCAAGGACACCCGGTAATTGTTCAGGCCGGCGCCTCCGAAGCGGGAATGGAGCTTGCCGCGGAATTTGCTGAGGTCGTTTTTTGTTCTCCAAATTCGCTGAAAGTTGCCAAAGAGTATTATGCTAATTTAAAAGGACGAATGGAAAGATTTGGGCGGGATCCAAATTCTCTTAAGGTTCTTCCTGGTATAAGTCCGATTGTTGGGTCGACAATCAACGAAGCAGAAGAAAAATTTGATGAAATACAATCTATGATTGATCCAATAGTTGCCAGGGAAATTCTGGGAACTGTTTTAGGTTACGTGGACTTGTCAAATTATGATTTCGATGGCCCGCTCCCGGACTTACCCGAGACAAACGCAAGTAAAAGCACTGTGGATGAGTTGATTAAAATGGCCAAGGAAGAAAACCTTACTATGAGAGATTTAGCCATGCGGGTGGCTGGTGCCAGAGGTAAGCTTGTTATGAAGGGAACACCAAAACATATCGCAGATTTTATGGAAGGCTGGCTGCATGATCACGCAACTGACGGCTTTAATATTTTACCTTCAATATTACCCGCCTCGCTTGATGATTTTGTCGACTTGGTCATTCCAGAACTTCAGCATCGCGGTTTATTTCGATTAGAATATGGTGGTAGCACATTACGTGAAAATTTGGGTTTAATGCGACCAGTTAGCCGATATAGTCGACATTGAGTATAATAATGGGCACACAGAGCTTGAATTTTTTCGGGATGTTTTCTTTAGCGCCACTTCTCAATCCATTCTAGCGTTTTAACTGTGTCACCCGTTGGGACATACTCTAAAGCGACCCATTTGTCATAACCAATACGATCGAGTGTTGACAAGAAGCTATCGTAATCAATATCGCCAGTGCCGGGCTCGCCGCGGCCGGGGACATCGGCAATTTGAATATTGCCAATGTAGGGTAAATATTTTGTAACAGTTTCTTCCATGTGCCCTTCAGTACCATACATATGGTAGGCGTCGAATTCAATTCCGAGGTTTGGGTGATCAATTTGTTCAATAATACCCATGACTTCTTCTGTGGTCGTCAAAAGAGAGTTGGGGCGTATTTCTGGATTTAAGGCTTCAATAATAACGGGAATGCCAATATCACTCATTTCTTCAGCAGCAATCCGCATATTTTCTTTGAAGATAGGTAGCGCTTCTTTTTTGGAAACGTCGTCAGGGGGCGCATAAGCTGGGACGACTAAGGCGGATGGTTTAAGTGCAATACAATAATCTTTAGCGGCAGCTAAATTTTCTCGAAAGGCGCGCTCTTTTCCTGGAGCCGCTGCAACCAGTGGTCCCATCTTAACGCCCTCGCCAACGGCAATATTTACGACTGACCAATCTATTTCGTTTTTTTCTGTTGCCGCAACAAGTGAAGCAATGGGCATATCATAAACAAAAATAAATTCGACGGCATTAAATCCAGCCTTTTTGGCTGCTTTGATACGCTCGATAGGGTCCGTGATTTCATTAAACATCATGGTTACATTGGCGGAAAATTTGAGCATTTAATTTATCTCCTTTGGCGCAATAGGTTATGGGGTAGTATGATCATGTGACAATTGAAAAAACAATCGGGAATTATCAAAAATGAAAAAAGAAATTATAGAGGTCCCTGGTTTTGAAATGCCTACCTTACCAGATGGACGTCCTGTAGTACCAATTTCAATGGCGACTAAAGCTGGTGGTTTTATCTATGTTTCTGGAACCCCGCCAATTAATCGAGAGACCGGAGAGTTTGAAATATCCGATATTAAAAATCAAACCCGGCAATCAATCGAAAATGTAAAGTATATTCTAGAGACCGCAGGGAGCTGTCTGGATAATATTCTCAAAGTAACCATCTTTTGCTCTAACTCTGGGTATTTCTCGCAAGTGAACGACGTCTATCGTGAATATTTTTTTCAAGATGCGCCGGCAAGGACATTTGTGACGGTAGGTTCATGGATGATGCCTTTTGATTTGGAAATTGAATGTGTTGCTGTTGAAAATTCAATATGACATAAATCGTCTAATCATTAGTACAAAATAAAAATAATTAGCGGGGACTAAAAAATGGCTAAACCTGGAATAACAAAAGCAACAAGAGGTAAATACGCGGAACAATACTATCCTAACACCGAGGAACTTGGAGCTGATGAAATGAGGGTTGTTGCCCTTGGGACCGGACGGCCCTTCTTACGCCGTTCTCAGGCTAATGCTTCTTGGTTAATAGAGTTGGGGAACGGTGATAAATTTGTTTTTGACTATGGCTTTGGATCACAAATGAATTTTACAGCACTTGAATTGCCTTATAGCGATGTTAAAGCTTGGTTTACGACCCACCTCCACACCGACCATGTTGGCGATTTTGCTCAAGTTTGGGTTGGATCGTGGGCTGGTGGGCGTCTAGAGCCTCTGGAGATGTACGGCCCTTCAGGTCTTGAGCCCAAATATGGCTTTAAACATTTTGCAGAAAAACAAATGGAATCTTATGCATGGGATACGGATACACGTGTGGGTGCATTACCTGCCATTGGTGCTGAAATTAATATTCATGAATTTGATTATTCAAAAACCCATGTAATTTTCGAAGAAAATGGTGTCAAGATCACGAGTTTTCCTGCTGTCCATCTTTTTGATGGGCCAGTTAGTTTGAAGCTAGAGTGGAATGGTCTAACTTTTGTTTATTCGGGTGACACGACGCCAAGTCAATTCTTCATCGACAATGCGAAGGGCGCAGATGTCGTTGTTCATGAGACTTTTAATACAATTGAACAGTTGATGGATCGGTCTGGTTACGATGAGAGAACAGCGAGAGCAATTGGCACATACATACATTCCGCGCCACAAGAGGCGGCTGTGGTCCTAAGAGAGGTTAATCCTCGACTTGCAGTGATCTTTCATTTCTTTAACGATTTTGATACTGCGCCAGAAATGCAGGATAAAGTTCGAGAACATTATGATGGACCACTAGCCATGGCCACTGATTTCATGGTCGTGAATATTACTAAAGATGAAATTGTGACAAGAATGGCTGAATTTTCTGATCACGTGTGGCCGAATAAAGCTAAACACAAAGGATTTGGAAAAGCTAAGAGAAAGAAGATGACTGAATTATCGCCCTGGCTTAAAGAAGCCCAGCTCTTTCCAAAATTTCCATCTGATCGCGGTTTGGTTAATGAAGATGAGTTATAAAACCACCTTTACGGGCCTTAGGCTTGAATTAGATTTTATAGTTATTCATTAAGGATTTCATCTACTCTTGGCCATGCAGCAATACCTTTTTCTTTCATGAGTGGAATATATTTTTCATTGATCCATTCATTAATAGCGCTGTAATTAGGGCGAGCTTTTATACGATCGTACCAATCGAGGGTCTTAGGTCGGTTTTTAAACAATCCCATGAACTGGAGATGATCCATTCGTGTGAGGTAAGGTGTGTACGCAATATCTGCTAACGAGTACGTCTTACCCGCAAGCCAGAGATTTTTTGATAATGTTGTCTCCAGATCAGCAAAAAGTTTTTCCCAACGTTTTATTGCAGGTCTAAAATAGCGTGATTCTATGCCTTTAAATGTTGTATCCAATGATCTTTCGCGCCGTTCTGGTTCCGGGATCAAATTAATAAAAGCTATGATTTCTTCCTCGGTACGGCCGGCTATCATTTGGTGCCGAAAGGCTACAGTTCCGCTAATCGTGCCAACTGCAGCGTGAAGGCCTTCGTCTAACTGTTTTGTCCAGGTTCGAACGCGCGCGCGTTCAACAGGATCTTTTGGGCGGACGCTAGGGTTAGGATAAGCATCGTCAAGATATTCCATAATCACAGTCGACTCACAAATAATTTGGTTATCGTCTATAAGCGTAGGCACTACCGCACCTGGGTTTAATTTCTTGTATTCAGGTGTTCTAGTATCTCCTTTTCGTAAGTCCATATGGTGACTTTCCCAATTCAGTTCTTTTTCTGCTAGGGTAAGTCGTACTTTCTGTGCGCAGGTAGACATATCATTATGATAGAGTTCTATAGTCATAGAGTATCCTTCGTTTCTATATTTTTAAATTTGTTTGAGATGCTTTACAACTATATTAGTTGTCTGGGAAATATGATTTATAAGTATCTCCGAAGCTCGCACAGCATCCCGATCTAATACGGCATCCCGTAGTTTATCGTGATTA
This sequence comes from Rhodospirillales bacterium, assembly GCA_012960465.1. GTDB lineage: Bacteria > Pseudomonadota > Alphaproteobacteria > Rhodospirillales > UBA2165 > TMED23. The sequence continues at coordinate 74,640 of DUBF01000092.1, forward strand.
GATCCCCGGTTAATTGGATTTGGATGAGCATTGGCCCATGTGTGCCAATAACGTTGAGCTTGATAAAATAAAGTAGTACTCATTTGCAGAAGTTTCTCAAATTTGCAGGCGGCTATCAGGGCGTCGTGAAACTCCTGATGTAATGTTGCCCATTCGATATCGGAAATATATGGGCTGCTGCCGGTTAGACGGCTTTCTAAACGCTCAAGACGATAATGGGCCGCAATTATGTTTGCCTCCCACGCATCGTCGCCGTTTAAAATTGAGTCACTGAGTGCCTCAGGCTCCAGTAAACAGCGAAGCCGCGTAATTTCGTTGATATCAGTTATAGAAATGGGCGCGACAAAAAACCCCCTTCGATCTTCCATGACCACCAATCCCTCTGCAACCAGGCGGTTTAGAGCTTCACGCAAGGGCGAACTGGAAAAGCCATAGTGTGCTTTAAGTATATCCAATTTCAGCTGTAATCCGGGCGTGAGGGCACTTTTGAGAATATCATTTCTCAACCGTAGTAAGGCTTGCTCTGATAAAGGCGCAGTTTTTGCCTCATTGTTCTCCAACAAAAGTCTGATTTCTCCCAGGTTTTTCAATTATTTTTTTATGTCTGTTTTATTATACTCTAAAACTAATTAATCTTGCATTAAATAATTATCTTGCAATATTTTATAATTATGCAATATTAAGTAAATATTAAGCAAATGTATCTTTTTAGGGGAATATCCAGTGTCAGTTGAAATACATCCAGTTTTGTCGCACATGGCATTATTCGCACGCGATGTTGAACGTATGATTGATTTTTACGGAAGAGTATTAGGCTTAAATGTGTCTGATGGTCGAAAGCGGGAGGCGGGGATTTCACGCGGTGACTCAGAAATTATTTTTTTGAGTAATGAGCCGCAAATTCACCAGCAACTCCAACTATCAGCGGGTTTATTCGATGGTGATGAGTGTAATGTTGTTCATCAGGTCTCATTCCGCTTGGTTGATTTGACAGAGTTGAGAGAAGTGGCGCGGCGGATTGTTGAAGAGAGACAAATTGATTTAAGCCAACTTGATCAATTGGATCATGGTAACGCCTGGTCGCTGTATTTTCGAGATCCCGAAGGTAATATGTTAGAACTTTACGTAGAAACCCCGTGGAAGCTCAAACACCCGTTTGCTCAACATTTTGATATTATGCAGCCAGATGATGTAATTATTGGGATGACATGTGAACGTGTTCGTGAGTCGGAGGGTGTCGACCCATGGGCAGTTGCGGCTCAAAATAAAATGGCTGATGCTTAATTTATTCGTCATAATCAACCAGTGTTGAGCATGGTATATCTAGTTTCTTTCGGCCATTTAAGAAGTTTAATTCAATGATACAGGCGCTACCAATGACATCGGCACCAACTTTTCTCAGAAGCTCAGTAGCCGCTAACATGGTGCCGCCAGTGGCAAGTAAGTCATCTAATAACACAATTTTTTCACCAGGTTTAACGGCGTCTTCTTGAATTTCTAAAATATCCGTACCATACTCCAACTGATATTCATATTTAACACACGGTCCCGGAAGTTTTCCTTGTTTTCGTACCATTGTAAAACCGAGGCCAAGCTCTAGAGCGAGTGGTGCTGCTAAGAGAAAACCTCTCGATTCAATACCTGCTAATAGATCCGGTTTGAGAGGTGCCACTTCTTTTACTAATTCGTTAATTGCAAATTGCCAGGCATCGGCATTGGCTAGTAGGGTTGAGATATCATAGAATAAAATTCCAGGTTTAGGAAAATCTGGTATGCCTCTGATATGATTTTTGATATCCATGGACTTGTTTCTGCCTTTCTATCTTGATTAATATTATAATTCTATCGTAGCAATACAGGTTTATCATGACCAACGTTTTTCATCGGAACCCGCACAGACAGCCTCCTATCGCATTTGATGGGCAGGGAATGTATCTAATCGATGCCAGTGGTAAAAAATATATTGATGCGTCAGGCGGGGCAGCGGTCAGTTGTTTGGGACACGGAGACCCTACGGTAATACAAGCAATACAAGAACAAGCTGAGTCGTTGGCTTTTGCGCACACAGGTTTTTTCTCAAGTGAGCCGGCCGAAACATTAGCTAATTTTTTAATTGAACGAGCACCACCTAATTTTGGTAAAGCCTTTTTTGTTTCTGGCGGTTCGGAGGCTGTTGAGGCCGCGCTTAAACTTGCCCGCCAATACCATTTAGACAATGGAGAACCGCAACGGGGTAAATTTATTGCAAGGCGCCAGAGTTACCACGGCAATACTTTAGGAGCTTTGGCAATCGGCGGCAATGAATGGCGGCGTAAACAATTTGAACCTATGCTATTTGAAGTGTCACATATTGCACCCTGTTTTGCTTATAGAGAAAAAAAGGACGATGAAACAGAAGAAGAATACGGATTTCGTGTTGCCGATGAGCTGGAAACAGAAATTCTAAAATTAGGTGCTAATAACGTTGCAGCTTTTGTTGCTGAGACAGTTGTGGGCGCAACGGCGGGGGCTGTGCCACCTGTTCCAGGATATTTTAAACGTATTCGGGAAATTTGTGACACATATGGCGTGTTGTTGATTTTAGATGAAGTTATGTGTGGTTTGGGTCGTACCGGTACATTTTTTGCTTTTGAGCAAGATGGTATTTCGCCGGATCTAGTTGCGGTAGCCAAAGGCCTCGCTGGCGGATATCAGCCAATAGGTGCTCTTTTATGTACAGATGACATCTACAACACTATTTTTGAGGGATCGGGATACTTTCAGCACGGCCATACTTACATGGGGCACCCAATTGCCTGCGCAGCTTCACTAGCCGTAATGAATGCCATTATTGAACGTCGCTTGCTAGAAAATGTTCGTGAAGTTGGTAGTTATCTGGAATTGAAATTGAATGAGACGTTTGGCGATCACCCCCATATAGGTGATATCCGCGGGCGAGGTTTATTTAGAGGTCTTGAAATTGTTAAAGACCGTAGACTTAAAGAGCCTTTTGATCCAGCTCTGAAGGTCAATATGAGGATTAGAAATGCGGCTTTCACGAATGGTATGATTTGTTATCCAATGGGTGGAACGATAGATGGTGAACGAGGTGACCACATTCTTCTTGCGCCACCATTCATCGCTTCAAAGAATGATATAGATAGTATTATAAGTATACTAGAGATTGCAATTAATTCGCTTGAGGGTTGAAGTAAGCTTGGGTTAAACTATCCTTTCTGAAGGCGTGCTAACGTTGGTTTGATATCTGTATAATAAAATTAGTCGAATGGAAATATCCACGCCTCATAAGGGCTGATAAGCTCTCATGATTTCAGTCATAACTTAACAGACTAGTATTACAAAGTTAGTCACTATGGAGGATAAATATGTTAAAAAGAACTTTAGGTCTTAGTTTGCCAGTCGTACTTGCAGTAGCTTTCTTTTTGGGGTTACCAAATCCCGATGTTGCGGCTAAAAATCGTTTTATTTCGATTGGTACGGGTGGCCCAACAGGTGTTTATTTCGTTGTAGGAAATGCTGTCTGCCGAATGGTACACAGGGAAGCTGCAGAAGGCAGGAAAAAAGGTCGAAAACATGGAATGCGCTGCTCTGCACCCTCAACAGGAGGTTCTAACTACAATATAGGTCAGATAAAAGAAGGTGAACTTCAGTTTGGAGTTGCCCAATCGGATTGGCAACATCATGCGTATAATGGAACGTCAAAATGGAAAGGTAAGCAGTACAGTAAATTACGTGCAGTATTTTCCGTACACCCCGAGCCTTTTCAGTTAATTGCTCGCAAGGGTTCAGGTATTAAGTCATGGTCAGACTTAAAGGGTAAAGTTGTAAATATTGGCAATCCTGGTTCAGGTCAAAGAGGTACAATGGAAGTACTGATGAAAAAGAAAGGTACTAAAGTTAGTGACTTCAAGCAGGCAACTGAACTTACATCGTCTGAACAGGTTGGGGCCCTATGTGATGGTAAGGTTGATGCTATCGCCTATACAGTCGGAGTACCTAATGGAGCCATTGGCCAAGCAATCGACGGCTGTGGAGCACATTTCGTGAATCTGAATTCGTCAGTTGAGAAAGGTATGGTAAAAGCTAATCCTTATTATGCATTTGCAAATATCCCAGCAGGTGTATTTTATAAAGGTCAAAAAAGTGATGCTACAACCTTCGGTGTGATGGCTACTTTTGTTTCCAGTTCAGATGTGGACTCAAAAACTGTTTACGAGTTGGTGCGCGCCGTTTTTGAGAATTTAGATAGTTTCAAAAAACTTCATCCCGCATTCAAAAAGCTCGATCCAAAACAAATGATAAAAAATGGTCTATCGGCACCATTGCATGATGGAGCCGTGAAGTACTACAAAGAAAAAGGCTGGATGTAACAGTTATTCCTGCCAATAAGCCCCTCATCAAGTGGGGGGCTTTTTTTTATTTCTTAGAGGATTGATTGAAAACTAAAATGCAAAATTCCTCAGACCAGATTAATGAGTTGGAAGGTCGAGCTCGCACGCTTTATAGTTGGCAATTGGTCTTAACGGCTTCAATAGCTTTTTGCTGGTCATTGTTTCAACTATGGTATGCGTCACCGTTGCCATATTTTTTCAAGATGGGTGTGTTTATAGATGTTCCTGCAAGAGGTATTCACTTAGCTTTTGCTGTTGCAATTTGCTTCTTATTATTTCCAGCAACTAAAATACTCGGGGATAAAAGATTTAATGTTTTAGACGTTTTGTTCTCTCTATCGGCTAGTTTTTGCAGTCTGTACCTATATTTAGAGTACGTCGCTCTGGTGGACCGCAACGGTGTCTTGTTAAAAATTCCTGTCACATTATTTGGTTTGAATTTTACTTTTCCACTTGAAATGATAATTGGTGGCTGCGGAATTATATTACTTCTGGAGGCAACACGACGGGCAATTGGATTACCCTTAGTGATCGTCGCAACGGTTTTTTTATTTTATTCCTTATCGGGCCAATTCATGCCTGATTTAATTTCCCATCAGGGTCTATCTCCCGTGCGATTAGTTGGATACCAGTGGCTTGGAGGTGAGGCGATATTTGGAATTCCTATATCTGTCTCCGTAAGTTTTGTATTTCTCTTTGTCCTATTTGGCTCAATGTTGGACGAGGCGGGAGGCGGTAAATACTTTTTAAACCTGGCGGTAGCGCTAGTGGGGAGATTTAGAGGGGGGCCGGCTAAAGCTGCTATATTAGCCTCAGGTTTAACCGGGATGATTTCCGGATCTTCGATTGCTAACGTAGTCACTACTGGAACATTTACTATTCCCACGATGAAACGAACGGGGTTTTCTGCTGTAAAGGCTGGCGCAATAGAAGTGGCCGCGTCAGTTAATGGTCAAATTATGCCGCCAATAATGGGTGCAGCTGCGTTTATAATTGCTGAAATGCTGGGTATTACATATTTTCAGGTTATAACTCATGCAATTATACCGGCGGCTATAACGTATTTAGCACTTTTTTTTATTGCTCATATAGAAGCCCACAAACACGGCTTGACCCGAATGGAAGAGCAAGATATTCCCAAGCTTTGGCCGACTTTTATTTCAGGAATTCATTATTTAATCCCTATAATAATTCTAGTCTACTTACTCATAATCGAGAGATGGACCGCGGGAAGTGCGGTTTTTTACAGTGTGCTGGGCTTAATGGTAATAATACTTGGACAAGCCGTATACACCGGTGGGATGGGTTCCGGAAGGCAAGTTGTAATGAGTTTGCTTAACGGGTTTAAACAAATTGCAACGGGGATGGTGCGGGGAGCAACCAATATGGTTCCAGTTGCTATCGCTATTGCTTGCGCCGGAATAATTGTCGGCTCGGTTTCTTCAACAGGTCTCAGTAACGCTATGGTTGAAGTTGTCGAGATCGTCTCAGGCGGTAATTTTTATGTCTTACTGTTTATGGTAATGATACTATGTCTAGTTTTAGGTTTAGGTTTGCCAACCACTGCAAACTACCTTGTCGTGGCCGCGTTACTTGCGAATGTTGTTGTAGAGATTGGAGGCGCATCTGGATATATACTACCGCTAATATCCGTGCATTTGTTCGTATTTTATTTTGGGTTAATGGCCGACGTAACGCCGCCCGTCGGATTGGCTGCTTACGCAGCAGCAGGGATATCGGGAGCAGATCCTATTAAGACAGGAATTCAGGCCTTTTGGTACGAGATTCGAACCGCTATTCTACCCTTTGTATTTATTTTTAATCCTGAACTTCTGCTTATTGGTATAACTAGCTTTTGGCATGCAATTTTGATTTTTGGTGTATCTCTAATTGCAATATTGTGCTTTACAGCGGCAACGCAAGGATGGCTACTAACTAAACTTAAGATAATAGAAGTTGTCGGTCTGTTATTTGTTACGCTCTCACTTTTCAGACCTGATGTGGTGGTGGGATTTTTCTCGCCAGAGTATGTGCAAGTTGAGGTTGATAAAAAACTTCAAGTAAACTCAACTAACTCGAGAAATATGCGCATACATATTACTCGCAGTACACCATATGGTGATCGTTTTAGGCTGTATAAATTTGAGGTTAAAGCCCAAAAAATAATTAAACTGGATGATTATCTAGGATTTTCTTTACGGCGCGAGAATGGTAGATATCTTATTGATCAATTAAGATTTGATGGGAGAGCTAAAAAACAAGGCATTGATTTTGATGACGAGTTAACAGCCATCGAGCTAAGCAATCAAAACCATTTAAATAGGAATTGGGGTTATGTCTTTGGTCTCTTGCTATTGGCTTTTATTTTGTTCCGGCAAAAGAAAAAGTTGTCGACAGTATAAATTTTATAGACAAATTTAATTTATATCCTTTATAGCTTTAAAAGGGGAAAAATTAATCCTCTCCCCTTTTGTTGTACTATAATAATTTCTTAAACTGTGCCGGCCAAAGTTTATTTAGATTTCAAATATGCGATCACGTTTGCCCGGTCAGTCGCTTTCTTTAGCTTGTACACCATTTTTGACTTATTACCATTTTTTGCTTTAAGCCATTTTTTAGGATTTTTGAGCCAGCCATCTAGATTTTCTTCATTCCATTTCCAGTCGGCTTTTTTGAGGCCTTTATATTTCTTATAGCCTGGCGCCGTGCCTGCGGTTCTTCCAACAATTCCAGCCAAGGATGGCCCGGTTTTATTTTTGCCTGCTTTAACGGCATGGCAGGCTTTACACTTCTTGAAAACTTTCTTCCCTTTTGCTGCATCTCCACCAGCTGATGCAGTATTTGCATATAAAGAGGTTAAAAGGATTAAGCTGAAGGTCATAAAGCCGCGAATTAACATAGAAAAAACTCCTAATAGTACTAGTTAATTTCTGTTCGAAACAATTCGAATTAGAAATTTAGCAAAACGCTTTAATAGAGGTCCTTACTTTAAACCAATTACGTAATTTTGCGTAATATAGTCAGCCTATCAAAGATGACAACCCTAAGATATAACAATATCGTTACAAATGCGGTAATTGGGGCTCGTGATAACTTAGTATGTTTAATTAGCCACCTCGACTATAATCATTTTGATCCGTTATAAAGCATAATAGCAGCTAGATTTAGATTTTTTCAAGATCCTGCCATATGGAATAATCTCTTCTGAATTCGCGTAAAGATTCTAATATTTGTTTAAATTCTGTGTTGGAGGTCGATTGTGAATTCGCGACAGATAACCATGAGCTTTTCAGGGTTCTAATGATATCCGGTGGAAATCTTCTCACTTCGACACCCGAAATAACAATCTTTTTTAATGTGTCAAACTGGACAGCCTCGTTAGCTGCCATACTGTGTGTAATATTGGCCATGCAGGCAGACTCAATCATTTTTCTTTGGTTTGTGCTTAGGTTTTTCCATTTTGTTAAATTGAACATTAAATCAATAAAGCTTGCTTGTTGAAACCACCCTGGAAAATAATAATATTTAGCGTATTTTGACAACCCAAGATAAAGATCTGTGGCAGGCGTTGAAAAAGCGACGGCATTAACTTTCTCTAGTTTTAGCCAGGATAAAAAATTAGATGGTTTAATCTTAACGGTCGTTGCGCCGACAGCCGTATAGACTTTAGAGATTAATCCGCTGGCTGCGATTTTGCTCTTCCTTAAATCATTTAATGTGGTAATTTCGTGATTAAACCATCCTGCACCAGCTGCGCCAGTTATACCGCATACCATACTATGAATATTATGACGAGAATATAGGTTCTCATATAATTTTTGGCCGCCATGTTGACGGAACCAAGTCAAATAGGGGACCATATCTGGACCAAATGGTACCGAGCTGAAAAGTTCAAAGGCTGGTGACTTATGGCTCCAAAATCGCGAGCTAGATAAAGCTGTGTCGACAGCCCCTGAGGAGACGGCATCAAATAAATTGTGAGTTGGGATCAAGGCCTCGGGCTCATAGAAATTTATTATGATACTTCCATTACTGATTTTTTTTAGTCGCTTGACTAATATTGGACCGAGGTCACCAGTGATTGGCATGGTGCTAGAAAAAGCGCTTGCAAGACTTAAATTAGCAACATTACCCAGTTGAATATTAGCATTCCTGAGTTTATTTTCAGGGCCTTTTTTGTATTCTGGCGCTGTTTTGGCTGCAATTATTACCCCAATTGCTAAACCTATAACTATACCGCTAATAAAACCGCGCATTTTGCTATTTATAACCTCTATAAATCGTAACTACCGGGTTTTGAATTTATTTATTTTAATTTACACTATAACGTTGGAAGCCAGTTTAAATTTTAACTGAATAAAGCATGGCTAAACGGCTGAAGTGTTGTTGTGAAAAACATATTAAACTCAAAAAGTGATAAGTAAAATTTAATAAGCCCTGTTGATACAGAAGTCGATGGCATCGATCAGGGCCGCTTTTTCGGGACAGTCCTTAAAAATACCCATTGCATCTCGGGCTATAGCACCATAATGCCGAGCACGTTCAACAGTGTCTTGAAGTGACCGATGTTTGTTTGTTAGTTCGATGGCATATTCAAGATCGCCTTCTTTTTGGTTAAGATCCTCAAGTGTCCGACGCCAGAATACCCGTTCTGTGTCATTACCACGGTGAAATGCTAAAATGACGGGTAGGGTAACTTTACCCTCTCTAAAGTCGTCACCAACAGTCTTGCCAAGATCACTTTGTTTGGCAGAATAATCTAGCATGTCATCAATTAGCTGAAAGGTGATGCCGAGGTTCATTCCGAAAGTCTCAAGCGCGTCTTCTTCGACCTTTGGTCGGTTGGCAACAAGCGCACCAATTTTGCAGGCTGCGGAAAATAGTTGTGCTGTTTTGGCTTGGATGACTTCAAGATATCGTGTCTCTCCAGTCTGAGTATCATTTGTCGTTGTTAATTGAAGGACTTCGCCTTCAGCAATTACCGACGAAGCGTGCGATAAAACTGCTAATACATCAAGGGAGCCATCCGCAACCATTAGTTCAAAGGAGCGTGAGAATAAAAAATCACCGACCAAAACACTGGCCTGGTTACCCCAAACAGCATTAGCTGAGGCTAATCCTCGTCTCAAGGAGCTCTCATCAACTACATCATCATGCAATAATGTAGCGGTATGGATAAACTCAACACAGGCCGCTAGACCCTTGTGGCGTTCGCCTTTGTATCCACACATCCGTGCGGCTGCCAAAGTCATCATGGGCCGGAGACGTTTGCCGCCGGCAGCTACAAGATGGCCCGCTAATTGTGGTATCAAGACAACAGGGCTATCCATTGCATGGACAATCAACGTATTGACGTCTTTTATATCATCTGCAGTCAGATTGATGAGCGGATCCAAAGAAGGGCTTCTCTCAGAGGTTTGCCTCTCTGGGCCGCTATCGAGATTTACAACAACTCCCAAGTACTTAGTTTCCTTTGACGAAAAATATTGTTATTACTGGTCCCTTCTTAAGGTCGAGCATAGGTGTCTAACTCCCCTTCGGTCAAGACCGAAGAAAGATGAAATCATAGATAACTAAGTCAGGAACGGCTTATTTATTGAGTAAATATGGTGAGACTTTATAATGGTTGAACTTCTCCGAACCAATGACCCAGTTTTAATTTCATGGCTTTCGGCTATACTTGCCAAGGTGGATATCAATACTATTGTCCTTGATGAGTATACAAGCAATATTGAGGGAAGTTCATCTGCTATTAAGCGCCGAGTGATGGTAATTGAAGACGATTTTAAGAGTGCGCGTCTTACTTTTAAAGCTGCTGCCGTGGAATTAAATGGTCAAGTTGGGGTCTATGAATACCCGGAATGATGTTTATCAGTTGCTTGGATCGCGGCTCAATATGCTATCCGCCAAGAGTGGCTATAGAGCGTCAATTGATCCAGTACTATTAGCTGCTTCAGTTCCAGTAAGAACCGGACAACGAGTTCTTGATGTTGGGTGCGGGACCGGCGCTGCTGCACTTTGTTTGGTAACTAGAATGCCCGGACTTCATGCAATGGGAATTGATTATCAATTACCGCTCATCATTCTAGCTAATAAGATTGCTAGTTTAAACGGGTTGGTATCTCGCACCCAATTTATTTTTTGTGATTTGTTGGGGCCTATTACGTACCCCCAGCCCCATAGTTTTGATCATGTGATGGCAAATCCACCTCACCTTAAATTTGGAAGTGGCAACGTATCACCTGATCCGCTGAAAGTTGCGGCAAATGTGGAAGGAAGGGCCAAGCTTAAAGATTGGGTATTATTTTGCTTTAAAAGTGTGGTCAATGGCGGCACGGTAACCTTTGTTCATCGATACGATCGCAAGGATGAATTGATTTCGTTGGTGAAAAATTATGGTTTGGTTACGATTTTACCTCTCTGGCCAAAAATTCAGGGTATTGGAGCTAAACGTGTATTAGTTCAAGTGATTAAGGGAGCTAGTGCGGATATTCATGAAAAAGCTGGCATCGTTCTGCATACCGAGAAAAACGTCTACACCCAAGAAGTTCATGAAATATTGCGAGAAGCAAAGGTATTAAAAATATAAGCGTGCTTGCGGCAATGCCTGTCAAAGCCTATTTTATCAGAATGATGAAGAAATATTTGGAGCAATGGCGTATTCCAGGGTTTCGCAATCCAAAACCTGTTGTGGCTGTAGTGCGCTTATCCGGCGTCATAGCAGACCGCTCTGGAGTGGGGCGTTCGGGAATATCTGCAGCTAATTTAGTGTCAGTTTTGGAGAGTGCTTTCAATTTGCCACACCTGAAGGCGGTCGCTTTGTCAATTAATTCACCAGGTGGTTCGCCCGTTCAGTCGTCTTTAATAGGAAAGCGTATCAGAGCATTGGCTAAAGAAAAAGAAATCCCCGTGATTGCTTTTGCTGAAGACGTTGCTGCGTCAGGCGGTTATTGGTTAGCTTGTTCAGCAGATGAAATTTATGCAGATGAGTCTTCGGTTATAGGTTCAATTGGTGTTATTTCTGCTGGTTTTGGATTCCAGGGCGCAATTAAAAAATTAGGTGTAGAACGGCGGGTCCACGCGGCGGGGAAAATGAAATCTACACTGGACCCATTTTTACCAGAAAAGCCGGAAGATGTTGACCGGCTGATGAAACTGCAACAGGATGTGTATAAAACTTTTACTAATGTGGTGCGTGAGCGTCGTAAAGGCAAACTTAAGGTTGCAGAAAAAGAGCTTTTTACTGGGGCGTTTTGGACTGGGCGGCGCGCTCTAGATCTTGGATTAATTGACGGGTTGGGTGAGTTGACTGAAGTCATGCAAGAACGCTATGGAGATAAGGTTAAATTTCGCCCGATAGAGCAGCGCCAAAGCTGGTTTAAACAAAAACTTGGTATTGGAGCGAATGCAGAAACCTGGACACAGTCGCAGGGAAATATTGCCACCTTTGTGGAGGAAATTTTTTCAGCTATCGAAGAACGAAGCCTCAGGAATAAATTTGGCCTTTAAAAGGTTGACCTAGTTGGCCTTAACCATCTAAAACCTGATTATGTTAGGTTTCAGTTTGCCCAAGTTAATTGTGCTTGGTTTAATCGTCGCGGTTGTATGGTATGGTTTCAAAATTTTTGGAAGCGGCCGACTGGCCTCCAAGTTAAAAGTGCGAGACGAGGATAACCAGAAGGCAACCCCAGAGGCCGTTGATATGGTTCAATGTGGCGTCTGTAACGATTTTGTTGCATTGAAAGGTACAACTTTTTGCGGCAAAGAAGGGTGCCCCCATCCACAATAAATTGGAAGCCTTGACCTAAGGACATTGGGCAAGTATCTAACGCTCGCTTTAGACTATAGCAGTATATCTGGTGGATATTAATATGGGTGACGCCCTTGAAAAAGGCTTTTATTTTCAGTCTCTTATCCTAAAACTACAGGAGTATTGGGCCGACTATGGTTGTGTAATTTTGCAACCTTACGACATGGAGATGGGTGCCGGAACATTTCATCCCGCTACTACACTTAGAGCACTTGGCCCAAAATCATGGAATGCCGCTTATGTTCAACCTTCTCGGCGGCCAACCGATGGTCGATATGGGGAAAATCCTAACCGCTTACAGCATTATTATCAGTTTCAAGTGATCTTAAAACCCAGTCCCGCTAACGTTCAGGAGCTGTACCTTGAAAGTCTTTATTTTCTGGGAGTTGACAAGGAACTCCATGATATTCGCTTCGTTGAGGACGATTGGGAAAGCCCAACCCTCGGTGCTTGGGGTTTAGGTTGGGAGGTATGGTGCGATGGTATGGAGGTTAGTCAGTTTACCTACTTTCAACAAGTTGGCGGTATTGATTGCATCCCGGTAGCTGTTGAACTTACTTATGGTTTGGAACGCCTCGCTATGTACATACAAGAGGTTGAAAACGTATTTGACCTTGATTGGAACGGTGAGGGTATCAAATATGGCGATATTTTTTTGCAAGCAGAAAAAGAGTTTTCTGCTCATAATTTTGATCGCGCAAATGTTGAGATGCTTACTCATGAGTTTGAAGATGCGGAGAAGGAGTGCACTAGTCTGCTCGAGCACAAACTTCCATTGCCGGCTTATGATCAATGTATTAAAGCTTCGCACCGCTTTAATTTACTTGATGCACGCGGTGTTATCTCTGTCACAGAGCGTCAGGCATATATTTCGCGAGTTCGCACTCTCTCTAAGGGGTGCTGTGAGGCTTGGCTTAAAACGCAGGCGTCTGAGTTATGAGACCTAATCATTTAAACGCAATTTTTTTCTATGGGAAACTGGTTTATTTGGTGTTTGACCAACTTTTGTACGTTACTCGTGTTTGTTCTACCTTGGTTACAACAGGGAATAAGAGGGGAAATAAATTTAATTATTTTTCTCTAAATATTTATGGCTGAATTACTTCTAGAAATTCTTTCGGAAGAAATCCCAGCACGTATGCAGGCACGTGCCGCGGCTGACCTTGAACGCATAGTATCGGACGAATTAAGGGACGCCGGACTAGAATTTAAGCGTTCTAGTAAATTTGTTACACCACGCCGGTTAACACTTGTTATCGACGGACTGCCAAATAAAACACCTGAAATTTCCGAAGAACGTAAGGGTCCGAGAACTAACGCTCCAGCAAAAGCAGTTCAGGGTTTTTTAAACTCTATTGGTTTGTCTATCGAGAATGCTATAAAGCGGAAAACTGAAAAGGGTGAATTTTACTTTGCATTAATTGAAAAAAAAGGTGAAAAAACAGCTGAACTATTAAAGCCCTTAATCGAGTCTGCACTTCTTTCTTTGTCTTGGCCAAAATCAATGCGCTGGGCTGATCACACTGTTCGTTGGGTTCGTCCAATGCAGGGAATTCTTTGTTTGTTTGATAATAAAATAGTGCCGGTAATGTTTGGCCCTATTAAAGCGGATAAATACACATTGGGTCATCGTTTTTTGACGAGTGCTCTCATAGAGGTGAATAATTTCACTGATTATGAGAAGTCTTTGGAAATGGGACATGTAATAATTGATCCTGAGAAACGGCGCACGCGCATAAAAGTCGATGCTGCAACTTTGTCTGAGGAAGCAGGATTAATAATGATCGACGACCCATCACTATTGGAAGAAGTGGCGGGCCTGGTAGAGTGGCCAGTGGTTTTAATGGGGTCAATAGATAAAGAGTTTATGGAAGTGCCCCCAGAGGTTCTTAAAACTACCATGCGTAAGAATCAAAAATATTTTGCTCTGAAGACTAAAAATGGTGAACTTGCTTCCAAGTTTATTGTTGTTGCTAACAAACAAACGCCGGATGGTGGTGCTGCAATTGTACGTGGTAATGAACGGGTGCTTCGAGCGCGATTAGCTGATGCTAAGTTTTTCTGGGAGCAAGATCAGCGGCAGACCCTTGCAAGCCGGATACCGAAGCTTAAACAGATCACATTTCATACAAAACTCGGAACATTGGCAGAAAAGGCAAAGAGGGTTGAGGTGTTAGCTCTTAATCTTGCTGTTATTGTCCGTGCTGATAGTAAAATGGTTCGATCAGCATCTAGGTTAGCCAAGGCAGATCTCTCAACTGGCATGGTAAACGAGTTTGCTGATTTGCAGGGTTTAATGGGCCGATATTATGCACTAAATGATGGCGAGCCGAGTGAGGTAGCCAATGCCATAGCCGATCACTATGCACCTCAGGGTCCTTCCGATGTCTGTCCAACCGCTCCAATCTCCGTAACGCTCGCCTTGGCGGATAAAATTGATACTTTGATGGGCTTTTGGGCGATTGATGAAAAGCCGACTGGATCAAAAGACCCTTTTGCCCTTCGTCGTGCAGCTTTAGGTGTTATCCGGCTGGTGATTGAAAATAAATTAAAGGTGCCGCTCCTAAGTATGTTTAGGATTGCGTGGAAAGCGGGTGGATATACGGGAAATAAGAATCAAATTATTAACGATCTTCTTGCGTTTTTCGCGGATAGATTGAAAGTTTATCTGAAGGCTGATGGTATTCGACATGACCTTGTATCAGCAGTATTTGCTATTGGGAACGAAGATGATTTCAACAGATTACTTGCCCGGGTAAGAGCTTTGACGAGCTTTATTGATTCTGATGATGGAGTTAATTTGCTTATCGCTTACAAACGTGCAGTAAATATTTTGCGAATCGAAGAAAAAAAAGATAATCAAAGTTATCAAGCCTTACCTAACCCTGATCGACTTGAGCAAGAAGAAGAAAAAAAACTCGAAGCGGCGCTATCTTTTGTTGTTGATGGAATATCGCAGAATCTTGCGGATGAGGCATACTCTAAAGTAATCATCCAACTGGCTGGTCTGCGTGCGCCTATCGATATTTTCTTTGATAAAGTTACTGTTAATTGCGAAGACCGGATGCTTCGTGTAAACCGACTAGGTTTGTTGTCCCAAATTAGGGATACAATGAACCGAATTGCAGACTTTTCTCAGATAGAAGGGGGGGAGCGTTGACAGAATCGAAATGGGTTTATTCGTTTGGCGGGGGAGCCGCTGAAGGTAAATCGGCAATGCGAAATCTTTTAGGGGGAAAGGGCGCCAATTTAGCTGAAATGTCTAGCCTCGGATTGCCCGTTCCACCAGGATTTACAATCACCACGGAGTTTTGTGCATATTTTGCTTCCCACGATAGTAATTATCCTGCGTCTCTTAGGGCCGAATTAGAAGCGGCCTTGACTAAAGTTGAGGATATCATGGGTCTGAAATTCGGAGATGCTTCCAACCCATTATTGGTTTCAGTCCGTTCTGGAGCTCGAGCGTCAATGCCCGGTATGATGGATACAGTTCTTAACCTTGGTCTTAATGATGAGACAGTTAAAGGCCTTGCGAATGCTAGCGGGGATGAGCGATTTGCCTATGATAGCTACCGTCGCTTTATTCAAATGTATGGTGATGTTGTTCTTGGTGTTGAGCATTATCATTTTGAGGATATTTTGGCTGATCATAAAGACGATAACGGTTTGGCATTTGATACTGATCTTGAGGCCAAGGACTGGAAGGCCATCGTAAATCGATATTCGGATAAGGTGGAATCAGAGCTTGGTAAACCCTTCCCTCAAGATCCAAATGATCAGTTATGGGGTGCAATAAGCGCTGTATTTAGAAGTTGGATGAATAATCGAGCTAGTATTTATCGTAAACTACACGACATCCCTGAATCTTGGGGAACAGCGGTTAATATTCAGTCAATGGTTTTTGGTAATATGGGCGATAGTTCTGCAACTGGCGTTTGCTTTACCCGGAATCCTTCGACTGGGGAAAATGCGTTTTACGGCGAATATCTTGTCAATGCTCAAGGAGAAGATGTGGTAGCGGGTATCCGAACCCCACAGCCTTTGACCATTGCAGAGAAGGAGTTTAACCAAACTGATTTGCCGTCAATGGAAGAAAATATGCCGATTTTATACAAAGAGCTGTGTGATGTGAGGGATAAGCTCGAAAACCATTACAAAGATATGCAGGATATGGAATTCACAGTCCAAGATGGTAAGCTCTGGATGTTACAAACACGGAATGGTAAAAGGACTGGTAAAGCAGCCTTGAAGATAGCCGTTGAGATGTCGAATGATGGTTTGATTAGCCGGGAAGAAGCTGTGAAACGTATTGAGCCCGGTGCATTGGATCAATTATTACATCCAACACTTGATCCCGATGCGGATCGACAAATATTTGGTAAGGGTTTGCCAGCCTCTCCTGGCGCGGCCTGCGGAAAGGTGGCTTTTTCCGCCCAAGACGCTGAATCTATGGTCGCGAAAGGAGAAAAAGTTATCCTCGTTCGAATTGAAACTAGTCCTGAGGATATTGGCGGGATGCATGCAGCCGAGGGTATTTTAACAACTCGTGGTGGAATGACATCACATGCTGCTGTTGTGGCACGTGGTATGGGGCGTCCTTGCGTTGCGGGTGCTGGTCAAATGAATGTGGATTATAAGGCTCGGACATTATCCGGTAGTGGCGTAATTATCCATGGTGGAGATATTATAACTATTGATGGATCCAAAGGTGAAGTATTGCTTGGTAAAGTAAGAACTATTCAACCAGAGCTCACGGGTGATTTTGGTGTTCTTATGAGTTGGGTTGATGAAATACGGCTGTTGAAGGTTAGAGCGAACGCCGAGACGCCTGAAGATGCAAAAACCGCTGTTAAATTCGGCGCAGAAGGTATTGGGCTCAGTCGCACCGAACACATGTTCTTTGATCCTGAACGCATTATTCATATGCGGGAGATGATCCTGGCAGGCGATGAAAAAGGGCGACGTCAAGCTTTAGATAAGTTGCTTCCTTATCAACGTGATGATTTTGTCAATCTCTTTACTATTATGAAAGGCTTGCCAGTAACTATTCGTTTGCTGGATCCCCCTTTACATGAGTTTTTACCAACTAAAGACGATGAAATTGCTGAAGTTGCTGAAGCTGCGGGGATAGATGCTACAACCGTTCGCGCACGCACCGCAGCGCTTCATGAATCAAATCCAATGCTTGGGCTGCGAGGTTGTCGCCTAGGTATTGTTCATCCTGAAATATATGAAATGCAATGTCGTGCAATTTTTGAAGCCTCTGCAAGGGTCTCCAAAGATAGTGGTCAAACGGTTGTGCCGGAAGTAATGATTCCACTAATTGGATCAAAACAGGAATATGATATTTTGCATAATATGGTTCAGCGAATTGCTTCTGAAGTAAGCGAAGAAGCAGCTATTAGTTTAGAATATCTAACTGGTACCATGATTGAGCTACCGCGCGCCTGTTTGTTGGCAGATAAAATTGCGGAGAATGCTGAATTTTTTAGTTTCGGAACAAATGATTTGACACAAACAACGTATGGCCTCTCCAGGGATGATAGTGGGTCGTTCTTGGAACATTATCAAGATCAGGGTATTTTTGAATATGATCCATTTGTTTCCATCGATCATGAGGGGGTTGGGGAATTAATTGAAATAGCAATAGAACGTGGTCGTAAAGTTCGGAGTGATATTAAGCTAGGAATATGCGGAGAACATGGTGGAGACCCGGCTTCCGTGATTTTCTGTCATCAAATGGGGCTCGATTACGTAAGTTGCTCCCCTTATCGTGTGCCCATTGCTAAATTAGCTGCTGCACAAGCTGCTTTAAAAGATGAGCAGTTTATTGACGCTTGATAATCAAAAATTAGTTCCTTTAGCAGTTAAAAGTAGGCAAATATTTTTGCCGCGCATATCAATCGTAATCCTGATGAATATAACTCAAATTACGAGGGTGACATGAAAAATGCTATTGCGAAAGAAGGGCGGGAATATGATAAATGAGTGATATTTATAGAGGAT
Source organism: Rhodospirillales bacterium (assembly GCA_012960465.1). Taxonomy (GTDB): domain Bacteria; phylum Pseudomonadota; class Alphaproteobacteria; order Rhodospirillales; family UBA2165; genus TMED23. The sequence continues at coordinate 92,847 of DUBF01000092.1, forward strand.
TTGATCAGGAAGAATTAGATACTCAATATCGTGCCGCTGCAACTGTGCCTAATATGCAGGATTTTGTTGATGACTATGCGTCGTTAAGTGCGACTGCCCGAGATACACTGGATTGTAAAGTTGGTGTTAAATATGGCCCAGGTGATGAAGAAACCCTCGATTTATTCACCGTTTCCACAGTAAAAGATGCGCCGTTATTTGTTTTTATTCATGGCGGTTATTGGAGAATGCTATCTAAAAATGAGTCTAGTTTTATGGCTCCGAATTTAGTTGGGCATGGCATTGCGGTGGCTTCGATTAATTATACTCTTGTTCCTCCTGCAGATATCGACCAAATCGTAGCCGAATGTCGTCGAGCAATAAAATGGCTTTATCAGAATGCAGTAAGTTATGATATTGATCCAAATCGTATTTATGTAGGTGGGTCCTCCGCAGGTGGGCATCTGACAGGAATGATGGTTGCGGGTGGTTGGCAAGAGGAATATGGGTTGCCAACAGATGTGATCAAAGGTGGTGTCCCAATGAGTGGGTTGTTTGACATGGAGCCAATCGTCAAATGTTTTGTTAATGAATGGATGCAGATGTCAACGGTCGATGGTGTACGTAATAGTCCTGTTCGAAATTTGCCAGCAAGGGGATGTCCTTTGATTGTTGCCGTTGGGGGCGATGAAACTGATGAGTTTCGCCGTCAAAGCAAGGATTTTTCTGATCTTTGGAAAAGCCAAGGATGGGCTGCGGATTACCTAGAATGTCAAGGGATCCATCATTTTAACGCGCCGCTAGAGCTCTGCAACTCGGATAGTGAGTTGACCCAAAAACTCCTCGCGATGATTGGTCAATAATGTCTTTAATAATAGTCTAAAAAGACATAGAGAGCTCTATTTTCTGATGAAAATGACAAATTCGTTGGGGTGCAGCAGATTAATCATACGTACGTTGGCTTTAAGGTTTTTTTGGCAAAAATTCATAAAATGTGCAGGATCGGCATAGTATAGAGTGTTCTCTCTTAATGGAGATTCTATGTTTAGCATATTAAATCCCATGCTTATTTTTGTCTTTGACCATAGTTGCCCAATGCTTTCTTCTATATATCCAAGCCATTCATCTTCATTCGCTGCCATCTTCATATTATACGTACCTGAAACAAAAGAATAATCGGCGCTCTCGGTAGCTTTATGATTTAGAATAAAGAGCGCACGAGGATCACTAATTTTTATTTCAGCAGCTTTAATCATTGATTTGCTAATGTCGTAGCCGAAATATGTACCATTATTGAACTGCGGTAGTTTTCTAAACGTATCAAACATTGCGCCATAGCCGCAGCCAAGATCATTAATGGTGACATTATCGCGGTTAGTGTCGTAGGCAAGTAAGCCGGTAAATATATCAAAACGGCGCTGTTGGCGTTTTTCATCTCTCCATGCGGCCGCGCGATGAATTGGTCCATATTTATTGATTGACCATTCGTAGTTATGAGCCACGGGTTTTAATAATCGTGGTATTTCTATCGTCTCAATTGTATCTTGATTTGAATAGTTCGACACTAGAAATTTACCCAATCTGTTTTCTGGAGGGTTATAGTAGTTTCGCCGGCGATGAACTGTTCTGTATTGTCTAGTGCTTCTAGCCGCAATAGGGCTAATGCTGATGACCCTGCTACGGAGCGAAGCTCCCCAACTCTTTTATCGCCTTGTAGAATTTCCGTTCCGCTGGCAGGGGGATCGCCTTTAAACTTTACCGGAATGAGACGGTTTTTTACGAGCCCTCGATGTTTTGTCCGAGCAGTTAGTTCTTGGCCAACGTAACACCCCTTATCAAAATTCACACCGTTTAGTTCTTCAAAGCCACCTTCTAATAAGATGGACTTATCAACTAGTAGATCACGGCTTCCATCAGGCAGACCGAGAGTAATGCGGAGTGTGTCATACTCTTCAAATGTCGAAGACGTAAGGTCAAAATTCAAGTCTGAAAATTCTAAAGAATTTTCTGGAAGTATTGCTCGTGCCCCAATACTATTTAAACGCGGATCGGTAAAAAGGATACCGCCTAGCCATTGCATTGCGGAGCCTTCTATAGAGTTAACGGGTAAATTATTATGGACATAATCTCCAAAAAGAGCCATGACTGTCATTTTCTCAACTATTTCTAGTTTAATATCAGAACGTAATTTAAATCTTTTGAGGCGCTTGAGAAGGTCGTCAATCCGGGTTGCTTGGCAGTCTAAATAAAAGTTATTTTTGAATTCTGATATAAAGAAGTCGTGTAAATACTTGCCTTGGGGCGTTAATAGCGCTGCATAAATTACATAACTTTCTGATACACGCATCATGTCATTTGATACTAAGCCTTGCAGAAAAACTCTCGCTTCTGCACCAGAAACTCTAAGAACCTGCCGATCGATCAAGTGAAGGGATTTTACGGTTTTCATCCGTTGAATATAGCCGACTTGCGCTGGAGGGCAACGGATCTTTATACCTAACACTCATTGTAAGCACAGTTCCCATATAACACCCCGCCAATATTTGCTATAACCCTTTGAAAAATCTATAAACTGAACTAATGAATATCACCATGATTGACGATTCATATGCTTTTGATGGAGCAACTCCGGGCTTGCGTGCTTTAGGTGGTGCCGAGAAGGCTCTTGCACACCTTTCAAGTGCATTAGCTTTGAGAGGCCATAGTGTTACTGTAATAAACCGGTGCGAGTACCAATCTAGCGTTGACGGTGTACTTTGGGTACCATTCAACATGCCGCGACCGCCTGAAAGCGATGTAATTATTGCTTTCAGAAAACCCGAATTACTAACTGAATTTGAACATGATTATTCTTATTCTGTTCTCTGGCTATGGGGAAATCCAGAAATATTAAATCAGCCAGCGAACCAAAAAATACTTGAACGTTATAATCCAGCGATCGTATTTTCAAGTAATAATCAGCGCAGTAGTTGGAATTCATGGCGTGATTTTAAGGAGGTGACAATATTACCGGGCGTAGCTGCTAGTTATATTGAATCTATTTTACCTGAGAACGTTCCTCCACCGGTCGCAATCGTAACTACGCACCCGCTACATGGATTAAAGAATATCTTGCAACTATGGCAAAAATTTATTCACCCAGAAGTTAAGTTGGCTGAGTTGCATATATACTCTGCGAGCTTGTATAGTGGTAATGTCGACCATAAACTTCGAAAAATCTACGAAGAAGTTACTGCTGCGCGGGTAAAGAATGTAATTGTAAAGCAACCCGTTTCTGATAAGGATATGGCTGAAGCATACTGTCAGGCACGGTTGCATCTATACCCGGTTATTACGACCGAGTATTATGGCTCAACACTCGCCGAGTCGCAGGCTTGCGGCACTCCTGCGATAATTTATAAGGGAAATGCAGATCCAAGTTTTGCACAAGAACGGATTAGTGAAGGTCAGACGGGATATATTGCACCGGATGACAATGCCTTTGGCAATTTGGCGGTTCAGTTATTGTCTGAGGATCCCGTTATGTATCGAAGCTTATCACGGGACGCAAAAATGTTGAAAGCTTCGAGGGGTTGGCAAAATGTTGCAATTGAATTTGAAGCTTTATGGAAATAAGAAAATCATAAATTTTTTAATATGAATATCTTATTTGTTACATCTACACGTATTGGCGACGCTATCCTATCTACTGGATTATTGGAATATTTGCGAGCTGAAAACGCTGAAATTAATGTTACTATTGCATGTGGGCCTGCCGCCGCGCCATTGTTCGATGAATTTCCTGGATTAAAACAGATCATTGTTTTGGATAAAATGATATTATCTTTACATTGGCTGCGTCTTTGGTTTCTAACAATTGGAACTCATTGGGATATAGTAGTTGATCTTAGAAATGCGCCAGTAACTCTTATGTTAAGGTGCCGTAAAAGATACACATTGCCGCGAGGCGGGAATAATAACCGTCGCGTTGAGCAGATCGCTGGTGTGTTAAATTTAACAGAAGTAGTAGCACCAAAGCTTTGGACTAACGAATATTATGATAATTTAGCAAAGGAGCTATTACCAAGGGGCAAAAAAATCCTAGCAGTCGGTCCAACGGCAAACTGGCAGGCAAAAACTTGGCGTCAAGAAAACTTTGCTGAGCTCATAGAGCGTCTTACCAGTTCTAGCGGTATATTATCGAATAGTTGTGTCCTGTTGTTGGGCCGTGACGATGAACGCCCTATGGTTCAGAGGCTTATTAATTCGATACCGGGCGACAAGCTAGTTGATCTTATTGGTAGAATTGACCTCTTGACGGCTTACGCGTGCCTTAGACGTTCTGCATTTTATATAGGCAATGATTCTGGTCTAATGCATTTAGCGGCAGCATCAGGTACTCCTACTCTAGGTCTTTTTGGACCAACCAAGGAAGAATTATATGCCCCATGGGGTAAAAATACGGCTGTTGTTAGGACGACTATCCCTTTTAATAATATTTTCCCGGAGAATTTTGAACATCGGACGTCTGAGAGTTTGATGGATAGTTTAACCGTTGATATGGCTTATGATGCCGCCCAAGCTCTTTGGGAGCGAACCCGAGGTAAGTTTAATGGTTAAATTGTCCGCAGTAATAAGTGTCCATAATGAAGAAAAGCAACTCGCAGCATGTTTAATGTTGCTTGGATTTGCTGATGAGATTGTAGTCGTTTTGGATCGTTGCACGGATGGAACTCGCTCTATAGCTGAGACATTCACGGATCAGATTGTTGAAGGGGCGTGGGAAATCGAGGGTGATAGACGTAATGCAGCTATTAAAGCCTGCCATGGTGAATGGATTTTTGAGATTGATGCTGATGAACGTATGACAGATGAACTTGCGCAAGAAATTCGATCTGTAATTGATTGTTCCGAGTTTGATTGGCATGAGATACCGGTTGATAACTATATAGGTGGGCGACTGGTGCGTTATGGTTGGGGTGCATCATACGGTAAGGCAGCCTATCCAGGCTTGTTTAAAAAAGATTCTAAAGTCTGGGGTAGACAACGTGTACACCCAAGCCTTTCTTGGCAAGGACGAAAAGGTCCTATGTTGGTAGGTCGGATCGATCATTATGTTGATCGCGATATTTCAGATATGATTAAGCGGCTCGATGCGTACTCGACGGCTCGAGCAAAGGATTTAGTTGAGAGTGGGGACATCGGATCGACTACTAATAATTTACGTCGGTTTTTTTCTCGGTTTATCAAATGTTATTTTTTTCGTAAGGGGTACAGAGAAGGTGTTTACGGTTTGCTAATTGCGATATGTGCGGGTCTATTTCCCTTAATTTCTCATATCAAAGCGAAAGTTGAGTTAACTTAATGGCGCTCATCGTTTTAGCTGATGATGGCATTGAATTTGATGGTAATAGTCCACGAAACGGCCCGCTCGGTGGTGTTGAGAGTTCGATTGTAAATTTAGTAGAAGAGTTTGTTAGGCTTGGACATAAAGTGAGCGTCCGCAACCTGTGCCAAGAAGCTAAAATGATTGAGGGTGTAGATTGGGCTCCTTTGTTTTTAGACAAAAAGTATAATATACCAAAAAAAGCTGATTTATATATTGCTAACCGAGGGGATAAGCTTATTGGTTTAATGCCAGAAGCAAGGCGGACTGTATTTTGGATCCATAATCCAGCGCAATATCTTTTGAAGTGGCGTTATTTGTCTAAACTTTGGCGATTAAAACCGGCGATTATTTTTATTGGTGATTATCATGCGTCGACTTATCCGTCGTGGGCCCCTGGTGGGGACCGTATAGTAATTCCCTACGGAATTTCAGATGAATTTTGTAGATATAGTCCACGTAAAGATCCCCCTCGTCGTAGAGCAATCTTTACTTCTAACCCACTTCGTTCACTTGACTGGTTGTTGCAGATTTGGGTGGATCGTATCTTCCCCCAAGCGCCTGATGCAGAACTTCATTTATTTTCAGGCTCTTTAACGTATGGCAAAACCGGTGCTGAAAAAAAATTACAGATGCAAGTAATTTTGGATAAAGCTCGGGCTTTTGAAGAGCAAGGCGTTGTCGTGCGAGGACCGGTCTCTAAACCAAAGTTGATACAAGAGTTTCGTGAAGCGCGCGTCATGCTATATCGAGGCGATCTTAATGAAACTTTTTGTTTAGCAGTTGGTGAGGCGCAGGCCTCAGGAGTACCAGCAGTTGTTCAGGAGCTAGGGTCAGTAGTGGAAAGGGTGGTTAACGGAGAGACTGGAGCGATTGTTAAAACAGATTTAGAATTTATCCAGTCTGCAATAGAGCTTCTGAATAATGATGATGTTTGGCGACGGCAACATAATACCGCACTTGCCAAACAAGGAGTATGGAATTGGGAGAAAGCGGCCAGAGCCTTTGAGGAGTTGATAACCAAATGAGGGTTTTGCAAGTGATGGCTGGTGCCGAATTTGGGGGTGCGGAAGAATTTTTTACTCGCTTGACGATCGCATTACATAAAACTGATATAGAACAACGGGTTTTCATTAGAGAAAACACTTCGCGTTCTGAGCGATTAATAAAAAATGGTGTGGAGCCAACACAGTTAAAATTTGGCGGTAAATTTGATTTTCGAACTCCGTGGGCATTAAAGCGCCATATTAGAAACTTTAAACCGGATATCGTTTTTAGTTGGATGAACCGTGCTACTTCAATGTGTCCGGTAGGGGATGCTTTTGTTCATATTGGTCGCTTGGGTGGATATTATAATCTAAAATATTATCGTAATTGCGAACATCTTGTAGCAAATACGGAAGATATAGCTACTTATGTAGTCAATAATGGTTGGGCTAAAGAAAAGGTTCACTATTTACCAAATTTTGTCAGCGAGAAACGTACTCAGCCACTTGATCGAAAGACATTCTTTACTCCCAAAAAGGTGCCCCTGATTTTAGCGATGGGTCGGTTGCATGAAAATAAAGCTTTTGATGTTTTGTTGGAAGCCGTTTCTCGTTTGCCGAATGTTTACTTATGGTTAGCTGGCGATGGACCACTTCGTTTGGATCTGGAGGCTCAAGCAGAGAAACTTGGAATTAAACCCAGGACACGTTTTTTAGGTTGGAGAAATGACCCAGAAAAACTATTTGCGACGGCAGACATCTTTATATGTCCTTCTCGTCATGAGCCTTTGGGTAACGTGATAGTTGAATCCTGGGCTCAGGGTATACCCGTCATCGCGGCCAGCGGTCTTGGGCCTAAAAACTTAATCCAGCACGGCAAAAATGGTATTTTATTTCCGATTGATGACGTAAAAGGCCTAGCAAATTCTATTAAGTATCTTATTGAAGATCCTCTGATAAAAGAGAGACTGGTCATCCAGGCAAGTCAAGATTACATGAATAATTTCTCGGAAAAAATTGTAGTGGAAAAATACCTTAATTTCTTTGAGCAGGTGATACGATAATGTGCGGTATCGCAGGCATCTTGGTGAAAGAGGGGAGCCCGGATGAAAAAGCAATTCATTCACTTGCTATGTCCTTGGCACATCGAGGGCCAGATGGCAGCGGAAGATTTGGTTATAAAGAGACAGTGGTTCTGCATAAGCGACTTTCTATAATTGATTTAGAAACTGGTGATCAGCCAATTCAAAATCAGGATAGTTCAGTTATCGTCGCTAATGGTGAAATTTATAACTTTCTTGAGTTACGTAAATCCCTTGGCGAAAATAACTTTCAAACTAAATCCGATTGCGAGCCACCACTTCTACTTTATAATTTGAATGGTGCAGCCTTTACGCGAGATTTGCGGGGTATGTATGCGATCGCTATCGTTGATACTCAGAAAAATGATATTCAATTAGCCCGTGATCCTTTTGGTATTAAGCCACTCTATTATACAAAATTTGAAGATGGTATTGCTTTTGCTTCAGAGGCAGGTGCCTTGCTTGATGCGAATCTAACTCCAAGAAAACTTCATCTTGGGAAGCGCCACGAACTCTTGCAACTCCAGTTTACGACCGGCGCAGACACCATTTTTGAAAACATAAAACGGGTGATGCCCGGGCAAACGCTATCGCTGGCTAATAACGAGATAAACCATCGGCACCAATACAACTCTTTACCCGATAGGGGACCTGGAAGTTGGTCTGAAAAAGAAGCCTTACAGAAATTAGATGTTGCTCTAATGGATAGTGTGGTTGTTCATCAGCGCTCTGATGTCCCCTACGGCATGTTTTTGTCTGGTGGGGTAGATTCTTCCATTATTTTAGCCTGTATGCGAGATCTTAACGAAACTCCGGTTGAAGCTTTTACTGCTGGATTTTCAGGCACTTCCGTTAGTGATGAACGCGACCATGCAAAAATAGTCGCGGATGCTGCTGGCGCAAATTTTAATAGCGTCGAGTTTTCAGAAAATGATTTCTGGGAGTTATTGCCTGAAATCGTAGCAGCGATGGATGACCCAGTAGCAGATTACGCAATTCTACCCACCTACAAGTTAGGGAAAGCTTGTCATGACGCTGGTCTTAAAGTCGTTTTGAGTGGGGAGGGTGGTGATGAATTATTTGCGGGTTATGGCCGGTATCGTCGGCAAATACGTCCCTGGTTTTTGGGGGGGCGAAAAATGCGATCTAGAGGAATTTTCCATGGTCTGGGGCTCTTGCGTGATGCAAGTGGTCAATGGCAAGACCATTTGGATGCGGTTTGGGTAAAAGAAAGTAACTCTCAAAGAACAAAACTCCAAACCGCGCAGGCGGTTGATTGCGCCGACTGGCTAGCACATGACTTATTGATCAAGCTAGATAGATGTTTGATGGCTCATGGCGTTGAGGGTCGAACCCCGTTCCTGGATCCAGTCGTTGCAAACGTTGCTATGTGTTTGCCAGATAATCTAAAAATTAGGAGACGCTGTGGGAAATATCTGCTTAGATTATGGTTAGATCAAAAATTACCGGAGGCGGCGGCTTTTAGTAAGAAAAAAGGGTTTACAGTTCCTGTAACTGAGTGGATGGGGCGTCGTGGGGCGGCCTTGGGTAAACTTGTTGCATCTAAGGATAGTATCCAAGAAATTTGCGATAACTTGCGAGTTGAACAGTTATTTGCATCACTAGATGGAAGTGCCATTAAACGTAATGGCCACGCTGCGTGGGTATTATTATTTTATGCACTTTGGCATCGCCGCCATATTGAAGGCATAATCCCCGAAGGTGATGTATTTGAGGTTTTGTCCGCTTAAAAATATACATCCGTTTAATATGAACTTTTGCTCGGATCGCAGTTTTCCGATGCGTTGTTCTTTTTGGGTTTGAGGCTTTTATAGGATCATTATATTGAGTTATGACCGATGTAGAAATAATTAGGAGTTAGATTTATGTTTGAGTGGGCTAGCTTACATGTATTTGCAACTGTGGGAGTAGCACTCCAATTTGGTGGTATGGCATATTTCGCCTTCATATTTTCGCCAATGATTTTTAAATTTATGGCTCCTGAGGAAGCCTCAAGATTTTTGCGTCAAATTTTCCCTGCCTATTATCGTCTGAGTGCTGCTATATCAATTTTTCCTGCGTTAATGCTTATTCCAGTTCAATCTTATCACATAGAAGTTGGCACCTTATTGGCTGTTGCGGCAATATTTTTGTTTGCGGCCCGTGTGCTTGTTCCTATGTCAAATGCTGCTCGTGATGCAAATAATGTTAGTAAGTTTAAAATAGTTCATCGGATTAGTGTTTCAATTTATATGGTTCAGTGGGTTGCTATATTTATAGTACTTATTAAGCTCGTGAGTTGAATTAAGAACTCTTCTCTAAATTAGGAGTATTTTTTATGACCGAAGAAAATTTGACTTGGGAAGAACGTAAGCGGGAGTGGCTTGAAATTTCAATGATCGATGAGGCCCAGTTTGATGCTGACTGGAAACTACAAGGTGAGCGCCAATCGGAGGTGCCGCAACCCGGCGATATGGCCCCTGATTTTGAACTTGATCTACTTGATAGAGGTCGTAAGCGAACTGGCGATACTGTTCGATTAGCGGCCCTGAGGGGAAAGCCCGTTGCTCTTATGTTTGGCTCATACACGTGACCACCTTTTCGTAAGCAGACCGTGCGTCTGAATGAGATCTACAACGTTTATAAAGATCAAGTTGAATTTTTGTGTATTTATACAAGGGAAGCTCATCCCGCTGATGGTTGGCAGGTTCCTGATAATATTGAGGCCGGCATTATTATCCCTGAACCCGTAACGAATGAAGAGCGAACAGATGTTGCGTCTAGCTGCCAAATTAACCTTGATATTCAGATGCCCCTATTAATTGATAGCATTGATAATGAGGTTGAAGAGAAATATATTTCTCTACCAATGCGACTGTTTGTCATCGATGCTGACGGTAAAATAACCTACACGGGTGGTCGAGGTCCCATGGAGTTTGATCCAGATGGTTGGGAGGTCGCGATTAAGCAGCTAATTTCTAGTTAAGTTTGGTATAATCTATAGATTTAATTAGCTATTTAATCATACTTGGTAGCCATGTTGCGACTTCTGGCGCAGCGATTAACAGCGCCAGAACAAAAACTTCAATCGCAATAAAAGGTAGGGCTGACCGTATAACTTGGCCAATCGTTACATTAAAGGGGGCAATGCCTTTCATAACGTAAAGTAATAAACCAAAAGGTGGGGTTAGGAGACTTATCTCCATAGTGATTAACATTAGTACCATCAACCAAATGACATCAATATTAAAAGCGACCTGGAATGAATTTGCTCCCATCAGAAAAA
>DUBF01000093.1:0-1762 GCA_012960465.1 Rhodospirillales bacterium
TAGGATTTGCGTATCTTTCTATTTTTGGGCAATGGCAGCCCTCTATGCAAACCCTTTCTTTTGTTCTTGTATCCGCGCCTGTTTGTTTCATTTTCGGATTAGGTTTTGGAATATGGGGATATCTAAATAAGACTGTAGAGGGAGCGCTTCAGCCAATCTTGAATTGTATGCAGACCTTGCCTCATTTTTCTTATTTAGTTCCGATCATGGTTCTTTTTGGCGTCGGGGATCACGCAGGAGCTATTGCTACTATTATATTTGCAACTCCGCCAATGATAAGGCTAACCATTCTTGGATTAAGAAAAGTATCTCCGGATATTGTTGACTCAGGCTTAATGAGTGGATGTAATAAATTTCAATTGTTGTTTAAAGTTCTAATTCCAACGGCAAGGAGAGATATTTTAATTGGCGTTAATCAAGTCATAATGCAGTGTCTTGCGATGACTACCATTGCAGCCTTCATCGGCGCTAAAGGCTTAGGATTTAATTTAAAGGTTGCGTTAAATTCACTGGAAATTGGGAAAGCGTCAGAAATTGGACTGTGTGTCGTATTAATAGCAGTTATCCTAGATAAATATTCTTTAGCGTGGGCCAACAAACAAAAAGATTATTTTGCTAATTTAAATTTTTTTCAAAAAAATAGATCTTACATAGCATTTATTCTTTTAACGCTTTTTGGAATTATTTTATCTTATCTAGGAACTCTATACTTCAAAGGCAGCATCAACTACTTATACTATGTTCCTTTTAATAAAGGTTTTACTATTTCTCCTTTTATAGACGCTGGTATTGATTGGATTTGGGAAACTTTCTTTGTTTATTTAAACGCATTTAATGTTTGGTTAATAACTTCAGTCCTAGTGCCAATGAAAAATGCCTATTTAGGCATGCCTGTCATTTCAACGTTTATTATTGTAATGGGTGCAGGGTATATAGTTGGAGGTATAAGATCAGCTGCAGTAGTTGGAAGCCTAGTCTTATTTATTGCGCTTTCCGAATATTGGGACAGAGCATTAATTACTGCTTACATGGCAACTTTTGCTGTTTTAATATCTGCTTTTTTAGGAATAGTCGTTGGATCTATTTGCGCCCAAAATAGCTTTGCTAGCAAAACTATCCTTTCAATTTGTGATTTTTTTCAAACATTCCCATCTTTTATTTATCTGATTCCTGTAATCCTTCTTTTTGGAATCACAGACACATCCGTTATGATAGCTGCGATTGTTTATGCGGTGATTCCGGCCACTAGATACACTGTAGAAGGCCTTAATAGTGTTCCATTATCATTGCATGAAGCAGGAACGATGTCAGGAGTATCACGATTGCAGAGATGGACTAATATCGAGCTACCTCTCGCGTTCCCCCACATCATGTTAGGAATAAATCAAACGGTTATATTCGCATTATTCATGGTAATACTTGGTGCATTAATTGGGACAATAGATCTAGGTCAAATAATTATGGGGGCATTATCAAAAAAGGGTGGTGCGGGTATCGGTTTGACCTTAGGTATATTTGTATCCTTTATGTGTTTAGCAGTAGATAATTTAATTCGAACTTGGGCGGATGAAAGGAAAAAACTTTTGGGAATAGATTAGTCCAGCCTGCGAAAAGACTATCATCTAAAATGGAACGCCATAAGCAGTGCGAGAATGCCACTCATTTACTGTTTGATTGAAATCCATTCGACTACCTGGCATAAATCCTGATTCTCCAGACCATAAAAGGTCAAAGCTTTCGCAAACTCGATAGGTTTAGTTAA
>DUBF01000093.1:1918-3740 GCA_012960465.1 Rhodospirillales bacterium
CGAGGGTCGGTAGGAGAAAGCGGCTAACTACAAATTCCCGAAAACCCATCCAACTGCCTACAAGGCGTTCTCAAAGATGTCTTCAGTACTCCGAATACCGGCTAAATCGCTGCGTTGGTAGGCATTGAAAAACTGAGCCACGAAGATGCTGTCAAGAACTGGCTGGCCACGTAGATGTGTAAAAACCTTTCACTCAAATATAAGGCGGTAAACCCCCTAAACCTCTCCCCTGCCTCTAAGTGGCTGGGAAGAGGTTTGTTTTATTTTGGTGTTTCCTAGCAAAGTAATACGATTACCCTTAACATGTATTAAAAGACTAATCGGGAATTAAATTGTGCCCTCCAGCATAGCGCCAACTAACAAGGAACAACCTGTCATCCAATGTGATTCGGTTTTTAAAATATTTGGCCCCAACGCAAAGAAGATGCTTGCGGACGTACAGGGCAATGTAGACGCCAAAGCTTTTCAAGATGCCGGCTGCATCGTTGGTGTGAACAATGCGTCTTTTGAGGTTTTCAAAGGAGACATGCTCGTTGTTATGGGCCTATCTGGCTCAGGGAAATCGACACTCCTTCGCTGTATATCAAAGTTGACCGACGCTACTGCCGGAAATATTTATATAGACGGGCAGGATTTGTTGGCGATGAACAATAGACAACTCATCGAACTTCGTCGAAACAAAATGGGTATGGTCTTTCAGAGTTTTGCCTTATTGCCCCACAAAACCGTTCTTGAGAATATTGCCTTCCCCTTACAGGTAAAAGGAGGCAGCACTCAGGACAGTATTAAAAAAGCAATGGATATGGTCGAACTTGTGGGTCTTGGCGGACGAGAAAATTATTTCCCCAGGCAATTATCAGGCGGGCAACAACAACGTGTAGGGATCGCACGCTCGCTTGCAATTGAGCCTGATATTTGGTTCTTAGATGAACCATTCTCGGCTTTAGATCCACTGATCCGAAAAGAGATGCAAGATGAATTTTTGAGACTACAGGGGGTTCTGAATAAGACGATTTTGTTTGTCACGCATGATTTTGATGAGGCGCTTCGCCTTGCCGATCGTATCGCGATTATGAAAGACGGCGTCATTGAGCAGTTAGACACCCCGGCCAACATCGTACTCAATCCGGCGACTGAATATGTCCACAAATTTACCGAAGAAGTCCCAAGGGAAAAGGTGCTCAAAATAGAATCCGTGATGGATCCGGTCGACTCCTCGGAAAATATCGGAGATCTACGGGTTTCGAAAGACGCCATCATTGAAACCGTAGCCGAAGCAGTCCTCAGCGAGTCAAAGGTGGTGTCAGTTGTAGATGCCAATAATAGAGTCGTTGGGAACTTGCACCCTTCTAAAGTGATTACCGTACTCTTTGGGGGCAGCACCAAGCGTTCGAGCTAACGACGACTCCGAGATGACACCTCTTCCAACAAAGCCGTCCTGAACTGGTTCAATTTGCATTGCTGTCGGTTTGATTTGCTTTGCTGTGTTTTTTTATCAACCCATCAGACACCAATATTTTCTGGCGTCCGCCGCCGTTGATCAGATTATCCGAACCTGGGCCAACGATAGAAAGAAGGTACTTGGATTGTCGTAGTAAACATCGCCCTTGTTAACAGACACTAGTCCCCCAAGTAGGCTCCCTTGAATGTCACTGACTTATGCACCAAGTAAAAACGCCAGCGTTGCTGGCGTTTTTATCTAAGCCTTGACAAAACGAACGCGACCCAAATCCCTAGAATAACCCCTCGATTTCCCCGTCTTCGTTAACGAAAATGCTGTTAGCTGCCGGGGTTCTCGGCAATCCGGGCATCGTCATGATCT
>DUBF01000094.1 GCA_012960465.1 Rhodospirillales bacterium
AAAAATTTAAAACTAATTTCACCAATCCCAACTTCAATTAAACTTCTGGCTTTATCGCTATTTCCTCTTGCTTTAGCCACGGTAGTCACCTTGGTTGCCATTAAATTTCCAATTAATTAAGGATACTGGGATTGCAAATAAATTAGCCGGATACTATTCTGGAAAAATATTAAATCCATATGGAGGACACACAAAAAGTGGGTAAATCAGTGATTTTGGCTATGATAGGAGGTGTCTTCGTCATTTTAGCTATTTTGCTGAACTTTATTCTAGAAACCCCTCAAAAAAACATACCAAATAAGACAGCATCTCAAAAAAAAGCTGAGCCAGAGACAAAATCTAAAGTCGCGGTGTTAAAAAAAGAAGAACCAGAAATTAATCAAATTAAAATACCAAGCTTCGATATTGTTAGGGTCACTCCAGAAGGCGATACTGTAATGGCGGGACGGGCCATTCCAGGTGCCAAAGTTGAAATTTACGATCTTGGGAAAAAAATCGGTGAAGTTTTTGCCGACAGACGCGGCGAATGGGTTTTTGTACCGATGACCCCTCTAACCGCAGGTAGCCGAAAACTTTCTCTACAAATGACAAGTCCAGATCAATTTATAACAAAGTCGACCTCTGATTTAATTATAGTTGTGCCCGAGAAAGGTAAAAATATTGCTGGTTTAAAAACTGACCAACCATCTCAGCCTTTAGCAATAAAAATTCCTAAAAAGCCAGGAGGTAGACTACAGGTTTTGCAAAAACCTAATATTGAAGAGCCCATTTCGATTGCTATAGATACGGTAGATTATGATGATTCCGGTAAATTGGATATAGGTGGTAAAGCACCTGCTGATGCTATTATTAATCTTTACTTGAATGAGGAATTTCTTGGGCGCAGTAATTCGAATGAGCGCGGGTTGTGGCATCAAACGCCTAAGCGTAAGATAAAACACGGCAAATATACGATACGTGCAGATCATGTCGATAAAAATGGACACGTAAAGTCAAGGGTAGAAGTAGTATTTGCACGATCTATCCCGCTTAGTGGAATAAAACCTGGAACGCTAATCGTGGTAGAATCGGGTCGTAGCTTGTGGCGAATAGCACGAAAAGCTTATGGTGCTGGACTGCGTTACACGGTCATATACGAAGCTAATAAAGATCAAATTAAGGATCCTGATATAATTTTTCCAGGCCAAGTTTTTTCACTCCCACCCGCAAAGTAAAAGGTATCAGTAAAGTTACAACGTGATACTATAAGAACTAAACAAACGTTGGTACGATGATAAAATTCTAGATAGATATCTATAAATTATTTCTTATGACCCTAAGTGTGGGGCATTTAAATATCGAACGAATATCCAAATTGGATAGTCCACGACAATCGTTTGTTTGACGAAGTCCATAGTTCCCGGCTAAAAACATAAAATCATAGATACATAAGCGTTTCGCTCATTGTAAAGAACGGAAACTTCGCAAATATGAATTACCCATAGGTAGTTCAGTTGAGCTAAAATTTTGAGGGTTATATTTTGTTACAATCAATTTTTGTCCCCATCAACCGTGCTGGCTGGCCATTCATCGCAGTATTTTTTTCACTAACTGTCATTGCCGCATATTTTAGTGAACCGCTTGGCTGGGTAGGTGTAATAATAACAGGATGGTGCGTATATTTTTTTCGAGACCCAGAACGTTTTACCCCGACACGAGACGGTCTCGTTATAAGCCCAGCAGACGGGGTGGTTCAGATGATTGAAGAAGCTATTCCACCAGCAGAGCTGGAAATGGGTAAAAAACCTTTCAATAGAATTGCAATATTCATGAACGTTTTTGATATTCATGTAAACAGAGTACCGATAGGCGGTAAAATTTCTAAACTGGCTTACCGCCCAGGGAAATTTCTCAATGCATCGTTAGATAAAGCCAGTGAATTCAATGAGCGCCAAAGTATTCGTCTGACATTGCCTAATAAAATGGATATTGCGTTCGTGCAAATCGCTGGCCTTATTGCCAGACGAATAAAGTGCGATATCCAAGAAGAACAAACAGTCAGAACTGGCCAACGTTTTGGCCTGATTAGATTTGGGAGCCGCGTAGATATATACATACCAAGAAAAATTCCTGTTCTAGTGGCCATAGGTCAGCGTTCTATCGCCGGAGAGACAGTAATTGCAGATTTTGAACTCCAGGAACCATCTCGCAATGGAGAGATTAGATAAATGTTTCGTCAGCGGCGTAAACGATTAAGAGGCCTTTCTTTTAATACTATGATCCCTAACATTTTAACAATGTTGGCTCTATGTGCTGGAATGACGGCCATGAGATTTGGCCTGGATGAAAAGTGGGAACCAGCGATACTATCCCTCACCATTGCAGGTATTTTAGATTCTTTAGATGGGCGAATTGCTCGTGCTCTTCGTGGCACCAGCAGATTTGGTGCAGAACTAGACAGTTTATCAGACTTTATATGCTTTGGCGTGGCCCCAGCATTGTTGCTTTATCTTTGGACCATGAAAACTGCAGGTCAATGGGGATGGATCCTAGTTCTTTTATTTTGTATATGCTGCGCACTTAGACTAGCTAGGTTTAATACTGATATTGAAAAGCCGGCGCCCCCAAGTTGGACCAAAAACTATTTTACTGGTGTACCTGTTCCTGGTGGGGCTGGCCTAGTACTGTTACCAATGATTATTTCTTTTCAAACTAATTCGGATATAATACGACAGCCATTTTTCGTAGCTATTTTCATTTTTATTGTCTCCGGCCTTTTAGTAAGCCGACTTCCTACCTATTCATTCAAAACGTTACGCATTCAACATAGGTTCATTCTCTTGACAATGTTGGTTGCAGGACTGGTTGCAGCTCTGGCTGTAAGTGCCCCATGGCTCACCATGACAATCATATTAATATTATATATAATTTCGTTTCCATTCGGCTTACAATCCTTCAAAAAGCAAGAGGCCAAAGCAGCAAAGCTAGTTGTTAACTCCGACCCGACCAGCACTTCAGATCCAAAGGGTTGATTTTTCTGATGTGGCTAATTGTTTATCGCCACTTACCTTCTGTTCAAATGAAATATTAAATTTTGAGAAGCCTCGCAGCATTACCGCCACAAATTGATGAACAATCTTGCTCATTTAGTCCCTTAACCTTATTGACCAACCCAAGCGGATCATCTTCACCCATATCATAAGGATAATCTGTTCCAAGTAAAATATGATTTGGACCAAATTTATTAATCAAATATTCCAGCTGATCTGACTCAAATACCATGGTATCAAAATGCAATCGCTTAAGATATTCACTTGGTAAATCAGGAAGACCTTCACGTACGTCTTTGCGAGCACGGTAAGCATGATCCATACGACCAGAGTAGGCTGGCAGAAAACCACCGCCATGAGCCACAACAATCTTGAGGCCTGGATGATTTTCCAGAACACCATCAAAGATAAGGCGGGATATAGCTAAAGTTGCCTCAATTGGATGGCCTATAAGGTTTATGAAATAATGGTCTTTCAAGCGATCTGCATGGGTAAAACCTGCCGTATGGATAAAGACAAGGATATCCAACTCCTCAACCTTAGCCCAAAAGGGCGCCAAACGTGGTGTCGATAATTCTTCACCAGATATTTGACTATTAATTTCAATACCTTTGAAGCCAAGTTCGTTAACACAGCGATCTAACTCGGTAATTGCCATTTCTGTATTTTGTAATGGCACAGTACCCAGACCAACAAAACGATCTGGTTTTTCACCAATTGCACTAGCAAGATTATCATTAATCAATTTAGAGACATCCCGCCCAACCCCCGGTTCAGACCAATAGTAATATTGATAAGGTGATATTGAGACTGCTTGTATATCAATGCCCATCCTATCCATATCAGCGATCCGTTCATCCAAAGACTGCATTTTAGGCTTAATATCAACAAGTTGTTGTTGATTAACTTCTTTGGTAAGTTCACTACCAAAGGAAAGTGCGCCAAAGCCGACACGTTCGGCCTCGACTTTCATCATTTCCGCAGCCGGCGCGCACTCTCTATGACAATGTATATCCACAACCTTAGATGATGAGCCTTTCGAAACTACGCGGCCTTGTGGCTGTTCGTCAGCTGGTGCACGATGGGAACACTTAAAAAACATTGAGTAATATCTCCTTAACTTATTATCTAAATATCAGGAGATGTGTATGACACACAATACCAGAACCGCCAATCCACCTGACGCGATATATCTCCATAAACCTCTAAAAAATTGGCATTAAAGCAAAATTTAGCTTTAAACCATTCCTTCAGTTCTTACCCCACCATAAATCTTTCTTTTTTGCATCCGAGGACAGATCATCTTGTCTATCAAGTGGTGGGGTCGGAATATAATGTTTTGGTTTTGCCCCACCGACTGCAACGCGCGCTAGAGCTTCTAAGGGGGTCTCTAAAAGTTCCTTAGCTTTAAGAGCAGCCTTTCGATCTATCATAACAGGCTCAATAGAATTCGGTGGAGGCATATCACTAGCATGATAATAAGCCATCTTTTGTTCGTCTGGATCAATCTTATGTTTAAGATTTAAATCCCGCTGGTTCACACCTTTCCGAGGTTCAATAGCATTGCCATCTACTATTTCCATATCAAGCCACCACTTTTTAAGGGGGTTACGAATACCATTCCCCAACCAGTCATCAAGCCAAACTGCAATAGGTACCAAGATGGGCTTCATGAAGCGCACATTAATGCCAAACCATGATGCCATTCTCGTCATCAAGGGCCCTTCCCAGGTGACGACTTTATTTAGTGGGCATGTTTTCATGCAACGTCCACAGGCCAACCCTTTGGGATTGGTAAGGCGATATCGCGTGCAACGCTCTACATCTGGCTTCCACATCTCATAACCATTAAACATGATCTTTTCACCCCAGGATATCGCGTCACATGGACATTCGCGCGCACACTTAAAACAATTTGAGCAAAAATTTTGAAGGCCAAAGTCAATTGGCTTATCCACTTCGAGTGGCATATCCGTCGTCATTACAACAGTTTTGAGCCGTGGGCCAATAAATGGATTCAGCACCACCTCACCAATGCGAGATAATTCACCAAGACCAGCCCACATCACGAGTGATGGATGAATAACATCAGAGTCAGCATTTGTTTGTGGCCTTGATGGAAATCCATTTGCCCGTAAATGTTCCGCCATCACGCCAGCGATTTCTGCCCCCCTCATATAAGCACGCATCGATTGAGCGCCAGAAATGAAGTCATCGCCTGATGCTCCCTCCATTGTTTCGTAACCCTGATCAACTAACATGACAACGGCATACTTATGTTTATAAGGTATTTCCGAACCATCTTTACGATTAGAATACCAAGCATATTCGGGTATTTCGCAAATACCAGTTATCTCAGACCCTAATAAATATGAAATTGATTTTAATGCCTTTGCGTTTGCCACAGGATCATTACAATTGTTCGATATGCGACTATTCACAACACCATCTTGCTCGGGCACCATTCGTTTTATCAAACTAACCATCGACATCGCGAACGGGTGTTTGAAAGAAAATCTTCCGCGCTCAACGCGAGATTTTTCACCTAAATCACCAAACTCAGAACGAGCAAAGAATTCAGCACGCTTTGGAACACGCGGCACTTCTTCATCTATGATAATTGTGGTTGGTCGGTCTACTCGCTTAACTGTTTCCATAGGATAAGCACTTAAATGCGTCGCCCGTTTTTCACGGCGACCCCATTCGATCCCGGGCACCGCACTACCAAGCCCCAACCAATAGCCAAGGCCTTTACCATTTTTAGCGGAGGGGGCAAGTGGTTCGTCAACTTTTAGCAAGTAGTTTGTAGTCACGACAGCGACCGCATACGATTCCCCAAGAAAAGGATTTATTAATTTATTGTCTTCTCTAACCATAAGGCCTGCCATAACCGACAAACGATTTATATCAACATCACCCTTCTGATGATCGTGGGCTTTGGCCTCAAAACCCATCCACTGAATGTGCTCAGAAACGGCTATCGCAATCTCAAAGGCTCTGAGCTCGGCGGCAGCGATTTCATGCCCACTTGCCCATTCGCGTGCGATATTACCAACCTCCGGCGTTCGGCCAGGTCTTACGACAATAACAACAGCATGGGTATGCTTCCGAGCGGTAGCTTCTTTATACCAAGCGTTCCCAGCCATTTTGCACACACCAACCTGTGCTGCATCTAAAAAATAAGCGGCCCCCTTTACATCTTTTGTGCGTAACGCAAGATCATCTGGAACTGGCGCTTTATTAGGGATTGGATCAACTACACCCAATTCACTAAACATAACTTTATACTTCTCAATTGCTTTGGAAAAAGAATTTGCATTAAGCTTTTTAACTTCCTTAGGCCGCAACACCTTAGACTTTTCTGCCTCAACAGCGAAAATAGACTTTTCGTGCGATAATCTCTCAAGCGGATATGGCCCAAGTTCAAAAGGCCTGTTTTTACGCGAAAAGAAAAGCATTTTTATTCCCCCCAAATACCAAAATATTTCCTGGAACTATAATTTTAATTAATAACGAAAGTAATATTCGACCAATAAACTTGCTAAATCAACTAATGCAACATAATACCATACATGAAATAATTTAATTTCTTAAGAATTGATTGTTGTTTTCATTTAACACTTAATGCAGCATTTATAGATAGAAAAAAATGTTATAATTGCATCACATGAAATATATCAAAATTTAACGAGCTTTTATTATTTTATTACCTTCAGTTGAATTTGAACCTCTTTAATAATATTAAATTCGTGCTCCGCTTTCTCTGCAAGTTCCGCTGATGTTATTTCACCACCCTGTAAACGCTGAAGCCACTTATTATCCAGTACCCAAACCACATCTCCAACTTCAAAATCAATATCGAGATAGTCTGCTAACGGCGTATTTCCAAAACCCTGTTCTCTCCATTCTTTATTATGTTTTTTTGAGTACATGTAAAATTGTCCAGGTAAAATTGGCCGCACATGCGTTGGATCTGTTATAAAGTCATCATGACGCGGATGGGGTACCTTTATATCAATTTGCGCTCCCGCTTTACAAATCCGATAGAGCTCTTTCATAATCGACAGGTAAATTTCTGAAGTTTGTCCCAAATGTTCTAAAACATGACTTAATTCAATTAGATCAACACTATCATCCTTAAAATCCCAAGGAAAAACTTCTAAATCCTGTATTTTATCAGGTTGACATCCCGCTTCTTTATCAACGTTTAAATAACCATCTAAACGAGCATTCCCGCAACCAAGGTTAAGGTGCATATGACAATCCTTCAATTTAAGTCTAACTAAACCCTCAAATATATATCTAGCATATTAAATCGCTAAACGCTCACGATTGAAAAATATAATATTTTTATAAAGTATCTACTTATAAATAAAATTATTTACCACACTGATAAAATCGGCGCCAAAATCTCTGAGCTTGGCTGCGCCAACCCCATGAATCGCGGCAAAGGCTGTTTTGTCTTTAGGCTGATGGTGAGCCATATCCATAAGGGAGCGGTCGGAGAAAATCATATAAGGTGGCACTCGCCGTTTTCGAGCAAGTTCTGTTCGTTTTTCTTTTAATCCTTCAAGCAACTCACTTTGTGCAAAACTTAATTTCTCTATGACCATTCTTTTTGGATTTTGGATTTTTTTCTTGTTAACAGATCTAATTACATCACTTCGATAATTAAAAACCCGATACCCGTCTATTATTTCTTGACCTTTTGGATATAAACTCAATCCACCATACCCAGCAACATCCAGGTTTAAATATCCCCCGGCAACCAATTGCCGTAAAATTGTTCTCCATATATTTTTATCAATATCACCTCCACTTCCATATAATTGGAGTTGATCATGCTTGAAAGAGCGAATTTTTTCAGTATTTGCCCCACGTAAAATATCAATAATGTGCGCTTGGCCAAATAATTCTCCACTATCTAAAACCACAGATAATATTTTTTTTGCTGCTTGGGTACCATCAAGCATTTCAGGAGGATTGAGGCAGATATCACAATTATTGCACTCAACTTGTACTGCTTGTCGCTCATTAAAATAGCCAAGTAAGGCATGCCTTCTACACTCGGCAGATTCGCAATAGGAGATCAGCGCATCCAAGCGTTTGTGCTCACGCCGCTTGTGATCTAAATCACTATTATCTTGTTCAATAAATACTCGGCGCATTCGCAAATCGTCTAAACCATAGATCATATGAGCAACAGCCGGCTTACCGTCACGACCAGCCCGACCAATCTCTTGATAATAGGTTTCAATGCTACCAGGCATGTCCATATGCACTACAAAACGCACATCTGGCTTATCAATTCCCATACCAAATGCTATTGTAGCGACCACAATCATACCTCCTGTATCCGTCATAAAAGCAGTTTGATTTTGTCTGCGGAGGTCAGCCGTCATACCGGCATGATAGGTCAATGCATTAAAACCTTTCTCTAATAAGAATGCCGCTATTTTCTCGGTTTTAGCTCGGGACAAGCAATAAACAATTCCACTTTCGCCCGGATGTTCATTAACCACATCAAGTAATTGGTTTTTTGTATCCATCCTCATAGCTACGCCAAGATGTATATTTGGACGGTCAAACCCAGAGACAAAAATTTTACCCTTACCTCCAAATAACTTGTTAACGATATCATCTTGAGTAGACTTATCAGCTGTCGCAGTTACTGCAGCAATTGGCACAGCTGGAAATATATCTCGAAGCTTAATTAATGCTTCATAGTCTGGCCTAAACGAAGGCCCCCAACGGGACAAACAATGAGCTTCATCAATTGCGATCAAATTTATCGGAAGATCTGTCAAGGCCTTAACCATACGGTCCGTCATCAAACGTTCAGGTGCTAAATACAAAAGTTGCACTCGACCTTCAATAACACGGTTCCAGGCAATAATATTTATTTCCCGCTCCCGGGCTGAATTAATAGTTTCAGCCTCAACACCTAACAGTTTCAGCGCAGAAACTTGATCTTCCATCAAGGCAACAAGTGGCGAGACCACGATGGTCAATCCACCTTTAACCAAAGCTGGGATTTGGAAACAAACCGACTTACCTGAACCAGTCGGCATCACGGCTAATGTATTAGTGTTATCTAGAAGTGCCTCTATAACTTCTATCTGACCACGACGAAATTTTGTATAACCAAATATCTCATTGAGAATTTTTTGGGGCATATATGGTCTAATCAATTCATCGCGGCTGAACGAATTGCATCGGGATTAAACGGCATTCGACGAAGACGGAGACCAATCGCATTATATATAGCGTTGATAATAGCTCCACCGGTTGGACCCGAGCTAGCCTCTCCGGCACCCAGGAAAGGTTCCCCTGATCGATCCATAAGAATCGTCTCTATTTTAGGGATATTATTAAACCGAAGGATTGGATAGCTATCCCAATCCCTACTCGTAATGCCACCACTATCAAACGTAACCTGCTCCAGCAGTGTCCAGCTAGCTGCCTGTATCAATCCACCTTCTAATTGAGCCGTTAGCCCATCGGGATCAACCACCTCGCCTGCATCGGCCACAATCCAAGCTCGATGTAATATCACTTCTGCGGCATCACTAATTTCCACTTCAATTCCTACGGCACAATACGTCGCAGAATTTTTATACTGGGCAAAAGCTATACCCGCTCCCACCTGGTTCGACGTACCAGCTTTTTCAGATACCATTTTTTCATCGAGTGCCCTGATAACATCTATAGCTTTTTCATTATCCAGATGATTTAAACGAAATTCAACGGGTGAAATATTTCCCGCTTCAGCTAGTTCATCCATGAAAGATTCTATAGCGGATACATTAGAAAAAGCTCCAAGAGTGCGTAGAGCTGAAACTCTAAGAGGTAAATCACGTACCAAATTTTTTACTAAACGTGGATTTGGGAAGTTATATAATGGTTCTAAGTTTCTATGAACACCAACGTGTGCACCCATAGTCGGTGGCATAATTGGCCAGGCGAGAGGTTTTTCTTGAAGATGAGTTGATAATAATTTCTCAGCGGGAGAGCCTGACCGACCTGGCGTTGGACGTCCCATATGAGTGTCTCCATAACTTTCATGAGACCAGTCAACAACCCTACCATCTTTATCCAAGCTAGCACGCAACTCACAAACCATGGCTGATCCATAAGGCTCCCAAGCATGCTCATCCTCTCTGGTCCATTTGAGTAAAATTGGTTTGCCTGGGATAGCGCGAGCTACTAACGCTGCATCATAAGCGGCATCATCTGCACCGTTATGCCCATAGCAACCAGAACCTGGTACAAATGCAACATGAATATCGTCCAGCTCCATTTTAAGCGCCTCAGCCATAGCAACGCGAAGAGGATATACACCTTGATTATGCGTCCAGACGGTTAATTTATTTTTCTCGAAAAGTGCGCAGCCAGCAGAGGGAGCGATTGACCCGTGCATGTGATAAGGTTTTTCAAAACGAGCCGATACAGAAACACTAGCTTCTTCGGACAAATCACCTAAAGGAGGTACAGGCTTATCAACAGGCGCCCCTCCGGGAGCGATGGGCAAACTAACCCTTTTATTTGATGTTAGTGCGCTAAACAATTCTTTTGTTGGCAAGCCATCTTTTAGATCCCACTTTGCCGAGGCGGCTAATTGGGTTGCGGCTTTAGTTGCAACATATTCGTCCGGTGCTACAACAGCAACAAAACTGCCATCGCGCACAATTGAGACATTACTTTTAGCTAAGCCCGCAATCAAGTCGTCATCCAGATTTTTAAGTGTAGCTAAATAGTGCGGTGGCCTAACCAACCGCGCATGGAGCATACCTGTCAACGCCATATCGTGAATGTAAGACAAATTTCCTGTCATAATATTGACCATGTCTTTTGCTAAAACCCGTGTGCCCACGAATTTATACTGGTCAGGAGATTTAACGGTCACACCCTCGTCAACGAGAATATTAAATTCTTTATCGGACATCAGTTCCCAGTATGTGATTGATACATTTGTCTCTCGAGATTGTATTAGACCATCTGCAACCTCTAAATTTTTGATATCAACATCTAATTTCTCAGCAGCCAATTTCAGCATAAATTCGCGGGCAGTGGCGCTAGCTAATCGTATAGCCTTTCCCGAATGTTGCATCGACATACTGCCAGAAGTAAACCCTTCATTAGGATCAATATCAGTTTCGGTTCGCTTTACATCAATACGCTCATAATCTACATCAAACTCATCTGCTGCGATGAGAGCCAGAGCTGTTGAAATACGTTGACCAATATCGACTTTTCCAGTGTGAAGAAGAATGCGGCCATCCGTAACAAATTCAATCCATTGATCTACGTTAGGGTGAGAATCAATACTTGGATGACTGCCCATCTCACATCCCATCGCTTATTAGTCGTTCTATAGCATTAAGGATCCGTCGATGGGACCCACAACGACACAAATGATCATGCAAGGCTGCATGAACCGCCTCACGACTAGGCTTAGCATTTTGTTTAAATAGAGCCGTTGTAGCGACAACAATTCCAGAGGTACAATAACCACATTGAGCAGCACCTTCTTCTATAAACGCTTGCTGAACAGAATTCAAATTTCCATCCTTTGACAGGCCTTCGATAGTAATAATTTTATTTTCTCTAAATTCGGAAGCTGCGCGAACACATGAATTTGTAGCCTCACCATCTACTAAAACGACACAAGCTCCACATTGCTCCTGGCCGCAACCTAATTTTGGACCGGTTAACCCAAGGTGATTTCGAAGAACAAAAATAAGTGGCGTATCAGAATCCACATTTATTTCATGCGTTGCACCATTAACATGGAGAATGAGAGAAGACATTCTAAATAAACCGTAATTAAACTTTGCACATAGAATTAAATTATTAGATACAATAAACAAAGTTCAGATAATGGAAAAGGCAAAATATTCGCAAAAACTTCAGTGATATTTTTATTTTACTAGAATTTCTAAACTAGGCCCAAGGTTCAAACTTTAAGGTTTCTTTTTCCCCTATTTCTGGGTTAACATTTCTTTAAGTAGAAGAAACAAAAATAAAATGAAAACCATAATGAACAAAAGTACCAAATCAAAAAAATTCAGTGATCACAGCACAAAAACCGATTACTCAATTCGCCGCAGTCGCAGCAAATACGGATTATCGCGGAAACCGCCGCCACGAATGTATGGGGCTGTTGATCTAGGCACCAACAGCTGCCGTCTGCTGATAGCTCGACCAAGCGGCCAAGGGTTCCGAGTAACAACTTCATACTCACGTATCGTCAGATTGGGCGAAGGATTATCAGAAAACGGCTATCTTTCGGATTCAGCAATGGATCGAACTATTGTAGCTCTAACAACGTGTTCAGAAAAACTCAAATCTTTTAGTGTTATCAAATCTCGAAGTATTGCAACAGAGGCCTGCCGTCGTGCAAAGAACTGCGATGAATTTCTTGCTCGAATTGAAAATAGAATTGGCCTTAGAATGGAAACAATCACCAGCAACGAAGAAGCCCGCCTCGCTCTCCGGGGGTGTCAAAATCTTCTAAACCCAACCCAGCCCTATGCATTGGTTTTTGATATAGGTGGAGGAAGCACTGAGATTATTTGGGCTAAACGAGGAATTAAGAACTTTGATATTCTTGATGTTCTTTCCCTTCCCCTAGGTGTCGTTACCCTTGCAGAAGAGTGGGCAACGGCAGGATCTAACAATGATAATTACCAAGAAATGCGCCATTATGTTGCCCTTAAACTACCAATTTTCTGTAAACGCAATAATATCAAACAAAAAATAAAAGAGAAAAAGGTTCAAATGCTAGCCACATCAGGAACCGTAACAACTTTAGGGGCTGTCCACCTCAAACTAAATTATTATGATCGGTCCCTGATCGATGGGCTCAATCTGACTTTTGAAGATCTAGATCACGCTACAAAAAAATTAACCGAACAGAATTATCTTAATCGCTCGAAAATTCCCTGCATCGGTGATGAACGTGCAGAACTTGTCATTCCCGGCTGCGCAATTCTCGAAGCTATATGCAAAAGATGGCCAGTCGGAAAACTGCGCGTCGCTGACCGTGGTTTACGCGAAGGTATATTATTGGAATTAATGTTTGAAGATGGCATACCAGTTACTGGTAATCCGACAGCAAATGATCAAAAAAGCGAAATAATATAGAGATTAAGGGTAAAGGATGAGTAAGGATCCCAATCGAAAAAATCAAAGCAATAGAAAGAACGCCTCCGGCAAGATCGGAAGAGACCTAACTGTCCGCGTCAAATCTGCTCGAGGACGTAAACATTCTTCTACCAGATGGCTGCAACGCCAGCTTAATGATCCATACGTCGTTGCGGCTCAACGAGCGGGATTGCGATCCCGGTCAGCCTTTAAGCTTGAAGATCTAGATAATAAATTCAAATTCCTTAAATCAAATATGCGGATCATTGAATTGGGTGCAGCGCCAGGTGGCTGGACGCAAGTTTTAGTAAATCGACTGGGTACAAGAAAAGTTGGCACAAAAAGTAAAATCATCGCAATAGACGTTCAGGAGATGGCGCCCATGCATGGCGCCCAAATTCTTCAACTGGATTTCATGAGTAACAATGCTATAAATATTATAAAAAAGGCTCTTGGCGGTAAGGCAAATGCTGTGTTAAGCGACATGTCGCCAAAGATGACCGGTCATTCCGTCACAGATCATATCCGCATCATGGATCTTACAGAAACAGCATACGACTTCGCCAAAGAAGTATTATCCCCTGGCGGTTGTTTTGTTTCAAAAGTATTCCAAGGTGGTACAGGAAAAGATTTACTGAATGACATAAAGCTCTCATTCAGCCAAGTCCGCCATGCCAAACCCCCTTCCAGTCGGGCCGAGTCGGCAGAAATGTTTGTTGTTGCTAAGAATTATCTTAAAAGTTAGATAACTTCATCCTGTCTGTTAATCGCTTGGCTTTATAAATTTTCCCTGTATGATTGTGTGCCAATTCTAGCAACGAAGTGGCACAAATCCCATGGAAATTAAAGATGGCCTGACCTTTGATGATATCTTACTTGAACCCGCAGCATCGGATGTCTTACCCGCTGATGCAGATGTTCAAACACAACTTACAAAATCAATCAAACTGGGTATTCCTCTTCTATCTGCAGCAATGGATACAGTAACAGAAAATTCGTTGGCAATTGCAATGGCTCAAGCTGGAGGAATCGGCGTAATCCATAAAAATCTAGACCCAATTGAACAGGCTGCAGAAGTTCAAAAAGTGAAAAAATTTGAATCGGGCATGGTTGTTAATCCCATCACAATCGAACCAATTGCAACTTTGGCGGATGCTCGTAATTTGATGAACCATCATGGGTTTTCAGGTTTTCCAGTTGTCGAGAACCGGAATGGAAAGTTAGTCGGTATTTTAACCAATCGTGATGTTCGCTTTGCAACTGACCCTAAACAAAAAATTAAAGAGCTAATGACGCAAAACAGTAAAAGCAAACCACTCGTCACTGTAAATGAGGGTGTCGCTCTAGAGGAAGCCAAAAGACTGCTACACAAGTATAGAATTGAAAAACTCGTCGTTGTAGATGAAAAATTTGCTTGCGTTGGGCTCATTACAGTTAAAGATATGGAAAAAGCTCAGGCATATCCTAATGCATGCAAAGATGACAAAGGTCGCCTACGCGTCGCTGCAGCAACAGGTGTTGGCGATGCAGGATTTGGGCGCGCAGAGGCTTTATTGGATGCAGAGGTAGATATCATCGTTGTTGATACGGCACACGGCCATTCTGCCGGTGTATTAGATTCCGTGAAAAAAATCAAAAACTATAGCAATTCGGTGCAAATTCTAGCAGGCAACGTGGCTACCGCAGACGGGGCAAAAGCGCTTGTCGATGCAGGCGCAGATTGCGTTAAAGTCGGTATCGGACCAGGTACAATATGCACAACTCGTATGATTGCTGGCGTCGGCGTACCTCAATTCACCGCAATCTTGGAAGCCGCCAGCGCCTGTAAGAAATTAGGCGTTCCTATTATTGCGGATGGTGGCATCAAGTACTCTGGCGATATTGCTAAGGCAATCGCAGCAGGAGCAAACTGTGTGATGATTGGATCGCTGTTTGCAGGCACCGAAGAAAGCCCCGGAGACGTTTTTTTATTTCAAGGACGATCATATAAGTCTTATCGCGGAATGGGTTCTTTAAGCGCTATGGCTAGGGGCTCAGCCGATCGCTATTTTCAGGAAGAAATTTCAGATAACCAAAAATTTGTGCCTGAAGGGGTAGAGGGCCGGGTCCCCTACAAAGGCCGAGTCATTGATGTTATTCAACAATTAGTTGGTGGCCTCCGCTCTTCAATGGGCTATACCGGTAACGCAACCATTTCTGATATGCAGAACAGTTGCCGGATCCGCAAAATTACAGCTGCTGGACTACGAGAAAGCCATGTACACGATGTTACAATCACCCGTGAAGCTCCCAATTATAGATTAGATAGTTAAACATTTATGACACCCGGAGCACGGATTGCCGCTGCTATAGAAATTCTAGAAAAAATAGAACGGTCTAGTTCACCGGCTGAAGATGTCGTTTCATCTTATCTTCGTGGTCGACGCTATATTGGATCTAAAGATCGCCGAAATATCACAGACCGGATATACGGAATTCAGCGTCAGGAAGCTCGCCTCGACTGGTTAAGTGGCATGAGTATACCTCGCATGCGCGTAATAGTTGACCTTTTCCTTATAAAGAAAATTTCAAAAAACGAAATAATCTCATTATTCGAAGGTAAGGGCTATTCTCCCAAACCGTTAGTCATGGACGAGATTGAACTTCTTGACACAATTAAAGGTAAGTCTTTTGAGAATGCAGCTTATCCACCTCAAATTAAAGCTGAACTTCCGAACTGGCTCGCTGAAATATTATCTGCCTACTGGGGAAATAATTTTCAGAACGAAGCTTGGGCACTAAATCAACCAGCTAGCCTCAATCTAAGGGTTAATACAATTAAAGGTAACCGCAAGCGTACTCTGCAAATATTGCAAAAAGATAAAATTAGCGCTAATGCAACACCATTTTCACCCCTGGGTTTGAAAGTTAAAGACCGGATTAATCTAAGAACTTCGTCAGCCTTCAAAGATGGATTTATTGAAATCCAAGATGAGGGATCTCAGCTGGTAGCTGCACTAGTCGAAACAAAAGCCAATTTAAAAACTATTGACCTTTGTGCTGGCAGTGGAGGTAAAACTCTAGCGTTAGGAGCTGCTATGAAAGATGGTGGCCCATTAATTGCCTGTGATGTTGACTTACATCGATTAAAAAAATTAAAGCCGAGATTAAGACGTAGTGGCCTAACAAATATCTCTAGGCATCATCTATCAGGCAATAATGATACGTTTTATAAGAAACACACTTTAACAGCAGAAAGAGTACTAGTAGACGTTCCTTGTTCAGGTTCTGGTGCATGGCGGAGAACACCTGCACAAAAATGGCGGCTAAATCGCGATCAACTCAAAGCGCTAATCGCACTCCAAAAAAGAATAATGGAACAAGCCGCTGATCTAGTAATCCCTGGTGGACGCTTGATTTATGCAACATGTTCGGTCCTACCAGACGAAAATGAAAAACAAATAACATGGTTTTTAACACAATTCCCTAACTTTAGAGCTCTAACTATTCCAGAGATTTGGAAACGCGTTTTTGATATAAAATGCCCTAGTAACGCTTTAATTGACGGTACTTACCTTTCTTTAACCCCAGCACGGCATGATACTGATGGGTTTTTCACTGCTGTGTTGGAGAAAACTAATAACTAGAATTCGACCTGCCGAACAAGACGACGTCCAGGCCATAGCCAGTGTCTATGTCGACACTTGGCGCTCGACTTATGCAGGCATCCTACCAGATAAAGTATTGATTGAAATGTCAACTGAACGTCAAATGGTGATGTGGGCGCGTGCTATCCGACATGCGGGAGGGCACGCCGAAGAAAAAATCATAATTATTGAAGAAGAAAAAGCAGGCATTATAGGTGTGAGTAGTTGTGGTTTCAATAGAGATCGTAATAGTTCCTACAGCGGAGAAGTATATACACTCTATATACATCCGAACCACCAGAACAACGGCTACGGCGAAAAAATGCTGGCCGGTCTCTTTGAAATCATGATCGATCAAGGCTATAATGGAGCGATTATTTGGGTGCTTAGTCTAAATCCATCGCGTTTTTTTTACGAAGTTATGAAAGGTCAACGCATTGGTGAACGCGAGGAAAAACTATGGGGTACCGTTGTAAGAGAAATTGCCTATGGCTGGTCTGATCTAGAAGGAGCGCTAGAATCTGGTAGACCTCAATTGTCTTAAATTTGGGTTTTTCCCATACCTACTCGAAATAAAGTATGAATAGTTTAGTAATATAATCGTATCAATTTCTTAACCACATTTAATTCCACTTCCATTTATAAACCCACTAAGGTAATAGAGGTCTCATGACAGACCGTATTTTAATCATCGATTTTGGTTCACAATTTACACAGCTTATTGCCCGAAGAGTGCGCGAAAGTGGCGTGTATTCTGAAATTCATCCCTTTAATAAGATTACTAAACAGAACATTATCGACTATAATCCAAAAGGAATTATTCTTTCTGGTGGGCCAGCATCAGTTACCGAAAGTGATACACCACGAATACCCCGTGAAATTTTTGATATGGGTCTCCCTATATTAGGTATTTGTTATGGCCAACAAACTATGGTTGATCAATTAGGAGGCACTGTTAAGAGCTCAAAGGAGAGAGAATTTGGACGTTCAATACTGAATGTCACTGCCGATTGTAATCTATTTAAAGGTATTTGGACCGTTGGTAATGAGAAACAAGTCTGGATGAGCCACGGTGATCGAGTAGAGGCATTACCTGATGGTTTCAAGATTGTGGGTACATCTGAAAATGCTCCTTATGCTGCTATCGCTAATGATGATAAAAACTTTTACGCCGTTCAATTTCATCCGGAAGTTATACATACGCCTGACGGATCCACACTGTTAAAAAACTTTACTCACATGATTGCTGGTTGTGGAGGCAACTGGACAATGGCGGCCTTTAAAGAACAGGAGATTGCAAAGGTTCGTGCTCAAGTCAATGATGGAAGAGTTCTTTGCGGCCTTTCAGGCGGTGTTGACTCATCTGTTGTCGCAGTTTTACTGCACGAAGCAATTGGCAAACAACTCACGTGCGTATTTGTAGATACGGGTATGATGCGACTGAACGAAGCTAAAGAGGTCGTAAGTTTATTTCGAGACCACTATAACATTCAGTTAATTCACCACGATGCAAGTGACTTATTTCTCGATAAACTCGCCGGCATAACCGATCCAGAGACAAAACGAAAGATTATTGGAGCAACTTTTATCGATATTTTTGAAGAAGAAGCAACCAAAATAGGCGGCGCAGATTTTCTCGCCCAAGGCACTCTTTATCCTGATGTTATCGAAAGTATTTCATTCCATGGCGGCCCAAGCGTTACCATAAAGTCACACCATAATGTTGGTGGCCTGCCAGACCGGATGAACATGAAATTAGTTGAACCTTTACGAGAACTATTCAAAGACGAAGTCCGAAGACTAGGCAAAGAACTAGGCCTCCCGAAGGCATTTGTCGGCCGCCATCCTTTCCCCGGACCAGGCCTAGCTATTCGCCTACCCGGGGATGTTACGCCAACGAAAGTAAAAATCCTTCAACTTGCGGATGCAATCTACCTCGATGAAATTCACAAAGCTGGTCTTTATGATGAAATTTGGCAAGCTTTTGCCATTCTTCTTCCAGTCCAAACAGTGGGAGTAATGGGGGATGCTCGAACTTACGACTTTGTCTGTGCATTACGAGCTGTTACCTCAACTGATGGAATGACAGCAGATTATTACCATTTTAATATGGAATTCCTTGGGCGCGTTACTAACCGTATTATTAATGAAGTTCAGGGAATTAATCGCGTCGTATATGATATCACGTCAAAACCGCCTGGAACAATTGAGTGGGAATGAAGAGAAATGTATTGTATTCAAGTAGATATACCTCAAAATATTTGTGATATCGACGACGAACTTAAAGCTATTTATCACAGCAAAGATACTGTTTGCATTTGGGTTTTTAAAACAAGAGATGATAGAAACAGGTTTGTCGAAGAGACTGCCGGAATGATAAAATCAGACAGAGAAAACTATTATGAAAAATATTACGCTTAAGACTTACCACAGAAAAAGTGCCGCTCAATGGGTAACCACAAAACACGTAGACTATTGAAATCGGATAGGAACGTCGGTCAGCTTTCGAACAATAATTTGCATTAGAAACTTACACAAAAGTTACACAGAATTATTATATATCATTTAACTTACTGCTTTTAAATAATTAAAATTCTACTTTACTTTTGAATGGGAGTAATTCCAAAATTTTAACAGTGTTAAGAATCAATTTTTTTGCAACCATTCAAAACTTCTGAACTATTTCAACCTAGAATATAACCTATTGATTTCATGAGGGTTTTCTGGTTGTCTTTTCTCTTATGGTTTTGCTGACTAGAATATAGGCCTATGATTTTGACGTTATCTTGGAACGATTGCGACATACATAGTTTAGTTTTCTAATTAAGCTCTGTCGTGTAGAAGTAGTGTTCCAGTGGATCTATTTATTACTATTTTTTTGCTCTGGGGTACGTAATTAGTACGTATTTTCAAATGACAGGGTGTAAAACCTAAAGAAGAATAACTGGATTTGACTTATGCTTGATTATTCACGCTTAAAACCTTGGGTTTGGGGATTTATGTGGACAGTCCTCGTTTTATCAGCACTGTCCTTTCGCCCGTTAATGCCGGTAGATGAAACCCGCTATATTGCAGTGGCTTGGGAAATGTGGTTAAGGGAGGACTTTCTTGTACCACATCTCAACGGAAGTACTTATAGCCACAAGCCACCTTTACTTTTTTGGATTATCAATGCTGGCTGGGGAATTTTTGGGGTCAACGATTGGTGGCCACGCCTGATAGCTCCGCTTTTTGGCTTAGCTTGTTTAGGTTTAAGTGCTAGCACTTGTCACCGGTTATGGCCCAAAACCCAAGCCTATCTAATTGTACCTATCCTACTAATTGGTAATTTTTACTGGGCTATTTACACAACTCTGACCATGTTTGATTTAATCTTAACGCTTTGGACATTGGTCGGCATCAACGGTATGATTGATGTCTCGCAAAACCGCTGGTTTCGCGGTTGGCTTTTATTTTCTATCGCCGTTGGTTTTGGCGCCCTCAGCAAAGGCCCAGTCATTTTGGTATACCTGATGCCAGTAGCTCTCCTTTGTCCTTATTGGGCAATCAACCGCCAAAAACAAAAATGGGTGATGTGGTATTTAGGAATGGTAATTGGAGTTTTAGTTGGAGCCGGGATAGCTCTTGCCTGGGCACTCCCTGCTGGGTTTTCCGGCGGAGAGGAATATAAAAATGCTATTTTCTGGGGCCAGTCTGCTGGAAGGATAGTGCAATCATTTGCGCACCGTCAGCCGATTTGGTGGTATCTAGCAATTATACCTATCTTATTATTACCCTGGATGCTATGGCCGAGCCTCCTTCGAAAATTATGGCTTAACCTCAGAGAAATTAATAAAAAAGAAAAACCAAATCAAGGGCTCAGGCTCATGCTCATCTGGAGCATCGCGCCAATCATAATTCTCTCTGCAATTAGCGGAAAACAACCTCACTATCTTTTACCCATATTTCCACCACTAGCGATAACAGGCGCTGTCGCGATCGCAAGCCTTACTAAAAAGGACTTTTTCCGAGGTTATTGGGATATGTCACTTCCGGGATTGTTTCTATTCTCTCTCGGTGCAGCGGTTGCCTGTTCGCCAGAGTTGGGGGCCTGGCTAAACTATTCAGAATGGACTGCCAACATAAATCGTTGGTGGGCGCTACCACTTTTTGGTTTTGCATTACTCTCGCTAATCAAGCCACCACAGGAAGGTTGCAACCGATTATTAGCAATTTCTGGTCTAAGTTCCATCTTTGTCGTTTCTCTCTTTGGATTTTTAAAACCGATTATGGATTACGGTTACGACCTCCAATCGGTCTCAAATTATATAGCCAAGGCTCAGCGCCAAGGATATGCCGTAGCTTATTACGGAAAATATCATGGGCAATTTCATTTTTTAGGAAAGCTGAAAAAACCAATTATTGAGACCGGAGATGGCCATATTGAAAATTGGCTGGCTAAAACCCCGCGAGCAAAAATTATTTCAATTCGTATCAAGATAGATGAGAATAGCCCAAAACCTGATTTTGTTGCAAAATTTCGAGGCAAATATATTGCTATATGGGACCGGTCAACTGTACTTTCTCATCCAACGGCACCTCAAAGAAAATAATTATCGGGCCAAAATGCTTCACCAGGATCAATTGGTATTAACATCAATTAAGCCTTAGTGGAAAATACAATATTTCTAATTCTACAATATTTAATACAGCAGCACACCCCGCCGATAACCGAGCCATTTATGGGCAGCCAAATTGACGCTAATAGCTGAACAAACAAATGCAATTGCAGTTGCTACAGCAGCACCGAACAGTCCAAATATTGGGATTAGGAGTAGATTCAAAGCGACGCTGACCGTTAAGTTAATCATCATTAGAAAACTTTGACGCTCAGAATGACCGGCCTGCAATAAGATTTGGTCAAATGGGATTGCTAATGAAAAAATAAAAAAACCATGATATTTTAATTTTCTACTAACAAAAAGAGAGTTTGAGGACTTAGGCTGTCATTTATCAACTGATTTATTCGTTGATTACTATATAGTACTTTGTCTGTTATCAATAACTAAAATACCTAATCTATAAAAGATTAGAAAACACACCAACGCATTCAGACAAAAAACCACTTGGGGGAGAAAGAACCATTATCAGAGTCTATATAGTACGGCACTAATAAGGGATAAAATTCCTCTAAACCTTGACATGAC
Organism: Rhodospirillales bacterium; assembly: GCA_012960465.1. GTDB lineage: Bacteria > Pseudomonadota > Alphaproteobacteria > Rhodospirillales > UBA2165 > TMED23. The sequence goes on from DUBF01000094.1 coordinate 21,988, forward strand.
CCATTGTCGGCTTCACCGCCACATATAAAGCTTCTTATACGCATAATGTTGAAATTAAATCGAACTTATTTAATCTCTTTTCCATTTACAAAGTTTGTTTGTCTTTCTACCTGTCCATCATCATCATAGACCTCCCAGGGTCCGTCTTTTCTATCATTCTTATAGTAGCCTTTGGATTTCAATTTACCATTTATATTATACACCTCCCAAGGACCGTATTCACGCCTTCCTTTTTTATAGTTACCTTTACTTTTTAATGTACCATTCTTATGAAACCACTCCATAAGCCCTTCTCTTTTTCCTTTTAAGTAAGTACCTCTGGAATGCAGCTTCTCATTCGGATAATAATATTCCC
>DUBF01000095.1:0-953 GCA_012960465.1 Rhodospirillales bacterium
ATCGTCGACGATAATCCCTTAAAACAAGGGAAATTTACGCCTGGCTTTCATATCCCTATAATGGGTCCTGATGAATTGTATAAGCGGAAACCTGACTACCTGGTCGTACTCGCATGGAATTTTGCAGAGCCTATAATGGAGAAACATCAGAAATACAAGAACATCGGGGGACAGTTTATTTTGCCCATGCCGATAGCCCATATTGTAGAATAGGAAATAAATATTATGGATTATGACCGTGCTCTAATTATCACCCCTCACCCTGACGATGACATCCTGGGTGCAGGGGGATATATAAAAAAGCTGAGCGAATCAGGCTGTGAAGTTAATGTGTTAACTGTCTCAGGCCATCTTCCCCCCTTGTATTCGAAAGATGCTTTTGCGACAACGGTAAAAGAGGCAGCAAAAGCGCACGCCTTGGTTGGGGTTGCACATTCCCAATACCTGAAAATTCCCGCTACAACAATTGGCGATGTCCCTATTAACGAACTAAACGACAAGGTGGTTGATGCGGTAAACACCTTTAAACCATCACTTGTCCTTTGTCCTTATCCTGATCGTCATATTGACCACAGGTTAGTATTCGATGCGGCAATGGTGGCCACAAGACCTGTAGGGGCAGGGGCAAACATTAGGCTCCTTGCTGCCTATGAAACGTTGTCTGAGACCCATTGGAATGCACCACATATTGAAGCTAATTTTGTACCTAACTTGGTCGTAGACATTACAGACACCATTGAGGTTAAGAAACAGGCACTGTCCTGTTTTGTAAGCCAGATTTCTCCTTTTCCGGGTCCACGATCCATTGAGGCAGTAGAAGCCCTGTCCATATTCCGCGGAACCCAGTCTGGCTTTGCCTATGGGGAAGGTTTTCATATTATTCGCATGGTGTCATAGTGTGAGAAATTGGGTATGAGTGAATTAGACAAGAAAATAGAGACTGAAAGGCAGAC
>DUBF01000095.1:1129-3698 GCA_012960465.1 Rhodospirillales bacterium
ATTCCAGAACGAAGATACAGGCTAATTCCATCATAGAAAGAGCAAATATTGGCAAATCCTGTCTGATCGGACCCTACGCAAGAGTTCGTCCCGGCACAACCTTAGGAGACCATGTCCAGATTGGAAATTATGTTGAAGTCAAAGCGGCAACCATGGGTGCTGGCTGCAAAGTTAATCATTTGTGTTACGTCGGCGACGCTATCCTTGAAGAAGGTGTTATTATTGGTGCCGGCACAATCACCTGTAACTTCGATGGCATGAAGAATAACAATACTTACATTGAAAAGGGTGCTTTTATCGGTTCTGGTTGCCAATTGGTGGCTCCGGTGCGAGTGGGACAAAAGGCGATGATTGGCGCCGGATCGACGATAACGAAAGATGTTCCGGCATATGAGCTAACCGTTGCGAGGAGCAGGCAAGCTGTTATTAAGGGCAAGAGACCACCGATTTCATCGAATTAGGATCCAAGTTGATAATGTGGCTTCCTCTAATAGCATTCGTACTGAGTTTCTTGGGAGTTTACTTCCTTAAGAAGTCTGCTCTGCGATTGAAGATAGTAGCTATACCTAATGAACGCAGTCTTCACAATAAAGTGACTCCGAGAGGTGGTGGTGTAATCATCGCTATCGTTTTCTTGGCTTTTCTTCTGGTCTTCTACATAACCAGGCAGATAATGGTTGCAGAGTTCCTTGTTTTGTTTGGCGGCGGTTTGATCATGGCAGTTACCGGTTTTCTTGATGACATCCTGGAACTCAAAGCAAGTATTCGTTTTATCATACAATTCTTTGCAGTGGGCTGGGGCCTCTATTGGATCGGCGGAATACCCTCCACTGCTTTTTTTGAAAGACTGCCTGTTCTGTATGCAATAGCCAATGCTGTCGCTGTTGTGGCATTGGTTTGGTTTATCAATTCTTTCAATTTTATCGATGGTATCGATGGTCTCGCTACCTCTAGTGCCACCTTCTTTTCTTTGAGCACTGGTGGCTATTTCCTTTGGCAAGGCATTGAACCTTATGGTAGCTTACTCATTGTCTTGGCTGCCTGTTCTTTGGCTTTTTTATGTTTCAATTGGCCCCCCGCCAAAATGTTTCTGGGTGATGCCGGCAGCAATTTCTTTGGTTACCTTTTTGGGGCCATGGTATTGATCACTGTAAAGAATGGAAATCTCTCTATCTGGACATGGTTGATAATCCTTGCCTATCTCATTACGGATACCACCACCACAACTTTTCTCCGGCTATGTTTGGTAAAGGGCTGGTACCATACACATCGCAGTCATGCCTACCAGAATTTGGCGCGGGTACTTGATAACCATAAATTTGTGACATGCCTAATAACGGGTATCAATGTGTTTTACCTTCTGCCATTGGCCTATCTGTCAATCCAATATCAACAGTATGCATGGCTGGCCTTTGCCGCCAGTGTTATTCCTATATTGGTCTTTGTCCTAAAATATGGACCCTTGTATGCACGATAAAATCAAACTGGCTGTTTGGGGTGTGGGAAGACATGCCCGAAAAAGAATTTTGGCGGCAATAGAAAATTCAAAATCAGTTGAGCTTTCAGGCATTTATACTCGCAATCAAACACATGGTAAAGAAGAAGCAAAAAAAAGAGGCTGCAGATATTTTTTATCTAGTGATGAAATGTTATCTGATCCAAATATTCAAGCTGTTTTCTTATGTACGCCAACAGGCCTACATTTTTCCCAAGGGAAATCTGTACTACAAGCAGGAAAGCATTTGTGGTGCGAAAAACCAATTGCAACTTCTTTTAAGCATTCACAGGAGTTAATAGAGTTAGCTATAAATAAAAATTTGTTTGTAGGTGAAGCATATATGTACAAATACCACCTACAATTTAAAAAGTTGAAAAATATTGTTGAAAATTTGCAATTTGGTAAGTTAAAGAGATTAATTTGCCGTTTTTCAATCCCTACCTTAGATCAACCTGGTTTTCGTATTAACCCTGATTTAGGGGCAAGTGCTCTATTAGACTTGGGCAGCTACACATTTTCATTAGCCAATGAATTGTTTAAAGGTCAGCCTACTTTTGAATTAGCAGAATATTATAAAGATGACAAAGCCATAGATCAAAATGGGTTTTGTGTTCTAGGGTACCAAGGGGGTACCAAAGCCATTTTAGAATGGAGTTATAATAGTTGCTATATCAATCAAGCCGAACTTTGGTTTGAAAAAGGAACAATTACTACGGATAAGATTTTTTCAAAGTCTGATGATTATTGCCCTGTTCTTAGGGTACGAATGCTAAGTGGTGATTTTGAGGATGAAAAGTTACTTTCCGAAAATTCTTATGTAAATATGCTTGACCATTTTTCCCATTGTACCACTGAGCGTTCAACCAATGATTATGAAGTTATTTTATCTACATCTAAATTGATTTCTGCCTTTGCTAAACAGGTTAGGATGCCCGAAATCTCATGGCAATAAGGTATACTTTAAAAGCATTTTGTACCTGTAGAAATGGAAGATTTGATTATTCTAATAAATTTATAATGGATACATATTATATAGAAAACCGGTCATTATGGTTAGATATTAAAATTATA
>DUBF01000096.1:0-2740 GCA_012960465.1 Rhodospirillales bacterium
GCACAATATTCGTCTCATAACTCTGTTCCATGTACGCGAATTTCCTGCTCCACGGGTCAACAACCCCGCTTTACTACAGGCACTCCGGGCCTAACCCGCCCTGACGTTTCTCTATTGTGACAACGCACGATCGAGAATGTTCTGTGCCGCATTAACATCGGCGTTTATTTCAAATCCACAACCCGTACATTTAAATTCGGATTGCGATAATCGACTGTTTTTATCTATTACACCACATTGCGAACAGGTCTGGCTGGTGTATTTGGGATCAACAGCGATAACCTTGGCCGCTTTATGCGTTATTAATTCTCGGAATTGATAAAACCCGTTGTTCAATATTTCCCGGTTCAGTCCTGATTTTGCCGCTACATTAGTTCCAGGTTGATCTGCATCGCCTTTGGCACTGCCCGTCATGTTTTTTACTTTTAAATCCTCAATCACAACGGTTTCATACTGTTCAGCCAGTGATTTAGTCACATGTTCCATTGTATTGCGGCGAATATTTGCGGTTTTGCGATGCGCTGCCGAGAGTTTTCTACTCAGTTTTAACCAGTTTTTGCTGGCCTTGCGCTTGCGTTTAACCGGCCCCTGTTTATTGGACAACTGCCGCTGTATTTTTTTTGTATGCTCACGAGCTTCATCTAATTGCGGTGGCATTTCAATATGTTCGGCATTACTCAGGGTTACGAATTTACTCACCCCCATATCCACACCTATTGATGTACCTGTGGCCGCAGCAGTTCTTTCGGGTAATTCATCCACGGCCAGTAAAAATGAGACATACCATTTCCCCCCGGATTCTGAAAAGGTGGCTTGTTTCAATGTACCTTTAAATCGCAACGGTTCGGCTAAACGGCAGGTGCCCATTTTCTGGGGTAATTGCAGGGTTTTTTTATCGATGTGTTTGTCTGCTATGGCGGTGTAGTCCATCATCACTGACAGTGATGTTCTCCGGCCATGATAGCGAGGGATTTTATCCACATTCCAATGGGATTTTTTCCACTGATTCAGTGCCGCAGCATAGTTAACATTGATCGCATTATTCAGCGCGGATAACAGCAGGCGTTGGTTTTCCATCCAGGGGTAGCGTTTATAGCGCTCAACCGTCCACATTTTCCGAATATCCTTGGGGGATAAATGCGGTATATCGGGTTCATATTTACGGGCCTGATACGCCCTATTCATCTGCTCAATCGCGTAGTTGTAGGCCAATCGACAACCCACACAATTTGCCACCATCCAGGAGCGTTGTTTGTTGTTCAGGTGGACGCGGGTTTTGTGTGCAATACGATGTGGTTTTTTAGAAGCTGTTGCCATACAGTCACCGATTTATTTGAAAATCCTTACTGCTCTTCCTCAGAGGCCATGAGGTTAAGGCAACCTGGATTTGGTGTGTAATATAATATGGTATGATATGATACTATACGGTATGATACTATTTTGTTAACTCATTAATTTTATTATCTATTTCTTCCTGAATTATAGAAATACAAAACTTTTGCATACTATCTGGTGTGTGTTCAGCGATGTATTTTAGTTTTAATAAATAGGGTTCTGATAGTCTCAAATTGTAAACTTTAGTGACATCATCACGGACACTGGCATCTTCCCAGGGGTAAGAATACTGACGTTTTTTGGTTGCCTTTTTAGGGGCGGTCTTCTCTTCTGCTCCAGCCAAGAATGCATTTAAATCAGGTGTCTTTTTAGATGGAGGTCTGCTTTTTAATTCACTCATTGCCAAATACCTCTTTGTACAGGATATTCATCTCACTAACCGCTTTAGGGTCTTTAGGTTTTAATTCAGTCACAGCCAATCCGTCTTTTGCGGCTTTACGGTACGCAATTCGATCTCTAATAGTGGCATCAGCTAATTCGAGATTTGAAAAATCAGCCATCAATTTTGCGGTTTCAGAAGCTTCCTGAACGGATGGGTTGGTGGACGCTCGGCTAATGATTACTCGTGCCTGGATATTAGGGTTAAATGATTTCGCAGTCTCCACTAATTCATCCATCTGATTCAGTGTCCAAATATCGAATTGGGATGGTTGAATTGGAATAAAAACCTTCTCAACAACAACCAATGCTGATCTCAATTCGATGGAATCACGACCACCAGCATCAATAATAATATCCTGATAACGATGCGCTAAATCCTGAACTTCAGCCGGTAATCCTTTCCCGAATTTCTGAATACATGCCACTCTGGGAATGATGTTTTCATCGTCTCTGCTCTGCGCCCAATAGTTTGCACTTCCTTGGGGGTCAGTATCAATCAATAATACATCCCGCCCTTCTAATGACCGCATAGCGGCTAAATTGGATGCAATGGTGGTTTTACCAGTGCCTCCTTTTTCCCCGCCGATTAAAATAATCATATCATTTCATCCTATATCATATAGTGTAGTATGGAATCATATCATATCATATCATTTAGTATTACTTGGTGACACAACTAGCCTGGCTTAGGGTTATTCTTGAATCTCCACCTTAATCCCGTCCTTCCAGTTTGATTCACCGATCTTCTGTCCATCCTCATACCACCAGGTCGCCATCCCATCTTCCTTGTCATCCTTGTAGTTTGTTTCGTTTTTTTTCTGGCCGTTCGCATGCCATGCAGTCGTAAACCCGTGGCGCTTGCCATCCTTAAAATCAATTTGTGAGGCTAACTTCCCGTTTTCTTCCCACAGAGTCATAAGCCCATCTTCCTTGTCATCCTTGTAGTTTGTTTCCCTGTACTTCT
>DUBF01000096.1:2803-3697 GCA_012960465.1 Rhodospirillales bacterium
TCGAGATACCCTTCATCCTCATATTTTTTTACTTCTGCATCAAATGTATATATACCCTGCTCTTTCAGCGAATCAATATCGAACTTTTTCTGGCCGTTTGGAAATGAATAATCATTCATTTTAATTCTCCTAAATTTTAAAAATATAACCACCCCTTAGCCAGGCTAAGTTTTGTCTTTATTCTCCCTCCGCAATTCAGCTAAAAACTGAACCAACTCCTTATATTCATCATTTGTTAGCCAAAATTCTTTGCGTTTCAATCCTAGTGCTACTCTTCGGAGTCGTAGAGCAGCCTGTTTTTCTCTATTTGTAAGTGCCATTTTTAACCGAACCGGTTTTATAGATAGGTTTTCACAGGATGGTCTATTGTTGCATGGTTACCGATAACCATCAAGGGGTATTTATAACAGTGGCTAAATAATGAAATCATCATAAGTTTGCAACACTTCCTCAGCCGTAATTCCGATGTACCTCATGGTCACGGCCTCGCTTGAGTGGTTCATGACTTTAGCGATTTTTAAGGAAATGCCATATACAGCTCGAGGCTGGGTGGTTAATACACCGCTTTTACACACAACCTGGGGATAATCCCGAGGGGTTTGTTTCAGATTTTAATGTGGTGAGCGGTTGCGGAAAACTCAGATATAAAGTTCCCTTAGGGAACAGCGCGGGACTTAAAATCCCGGGAGGTTAACCCTAAGCCGGTTCGATTCCGGTTCGAGGCACCATCTTTTTGGCTTCAGAATCTGGTTTATTTCAGGGAGCTACGTTTGTGAGAATGTCGCTTTTGAAGATGTCCACATGGTACTGGTCACTTTTGAAAAGATGCACCTGTTACCTCACCTGTTACTCGACTTCTTTATAGGTGTACCTCTGGTTAATCCCCCTTTTTTA
>DUBF01000097.1 GCA_012960465.1 Rhodospirillales bacterium
ATTGGGCAGTGGCATATCCTTGTTCAGCAGCCTTTCGATACCACTTAACCGCTTGTTTATGGTCTTGGAGTGAGACGTATTTATTGCCGTTGAATACGATTTTTCCGGTGGCATGCATCGCCCCTAAATTGTATTGGGCGTTGGCATGTCCTTGTTCAGCAGCCTTTCGATACCACTTAAGGGCTTGCTTATAGTCTTCGAGTCCGCTTTTTCCGAAGTTATACGTCCCCGCTAACTTATATTGAGCATCGGCATTTCCTTGTTCAGCTTTTACCTTGCAGGCGGCGACATCTTCTAAACAACTGCCTGCATAGGCACTTGAGAGGCTTAATAGAAGAATTAAACTGAGCAGTACTTTATTCATATACATTCCTTGTTAAAGCTACTTTTCTTAAATAGTACACCTTAATACCTATGGAGTATGGCTTGATAGTCCGGATAAAAAAGAGAACGAACCAATGATGAGCCAAAATCCTGCAAATATTGCTGCAATATCTTTATCTTTTACGCCCCTAAAAAATATGCTGACTGCGAATGAAAAAATGACGAACACGCAATAAAGAAACATAGTAATTGGAACAGTGAGAAGAAAAGATAATCCGATGTTGGTGAGCCAACCGTTCCTTTCAATTGCTTCTGTGTTGAGAAAAAAAGATACGGTTACAAGGTAGCCTAAGCAACCCCAGAATTGGCTAAAATACTTATCATAAAATGATTCGAGATTAATCTTTTCCATTGCCGTCTCTACTAACCGAAGTCCATTCAGCAAAACTGGTGGATGGGAACATCACGGTAATTATGAGTGTGGATATGCTGAGTACTTTATTCATATTCATTCCTTGTTATGAAAATACTTGTATTGAATAGTACGCCTGAATACTTATGGGTGCATTAAAGAACTTAATACTGTTGTTTCTTAGGAATAACACCCCGCACACCACCTTTAGGGTTTTCTGAGTCTCCTCGCCTTCTTGGTATTAAATGCGTGTGACAATGAAAGATTGTTTGACCAGCAGATTCGCCGCAGTTCATCCCAATATTAAAACCATCAATTGACTCATCTGTATTCTCAACCTCACTTTTACAGGTACGTAGCAATTCATTGCAAGCATCAATCTCATCTGACGTTAAGTCAAAATAGTTTGAAGCATGTCGCTTAGGAATGATAAGCATATGGTATTCAGTCACAGGAAAACCATCGTAAATTACATATGCTAGTTTGTTTTCATTAATGACCCTTTCAGGTGGGATGCTACAAAATAAACATGTACTCATGGTTTCCATTTTTTAATTAAAGTTGGGAAGGGGGATTGTCTTTGGGTTGCCAAGGACTACCACCGTTGTTGTCTTTTGTTATTTGGTAATGTTTGTTTAAGAACTTTATTCTATCTTCAGTCGCATAACCAGTTTGGTTTTTTATTGTTTCAGAAAGCGGGTGCTTGCTTGAAATGTAATACTCATTTCTTTTATTCAACCTGCTTAAGAAACGGATGTGCGGTGTCTTTGCCCCCTTTTCACCTGCTCCGTTACAAGTTGAGCAAGAAAGCACAAGGTTCCATACGCCATTAATATTTGAGGGCAAGTGAAGTTGCTTGTGGAGGTGAGGCAAGAAGTGGTCAATATGACAAATATCATCTGTTCCTGACACTATTGATATGTCATTTGAACAATAAAAACACCTTCCTTTTTGATAACCATTGAGAGCGTCACGTGATGAGGTGATATCAATTCGTTTAAGTAAATCAGTCTCTATGAATAAGGTATCGTCATTCTCATTATGGTGCACCTCAAGCAAGTTAGGTGAAATGCCAATACTCCATGCTGTTTCAACCAAACTCCACCTAGCATCGACTTCTAAATCGAAATTCGAGAATTGTGTTGCTCCTTTAAGGGATAACAGTTCATCAGTAACGATAATCTTTTTACTTCCTCTGGAATAATCCTTTACATAGAAAGGTCGCTCTATCTGACCGCCTGCCAAATTCTGAAAAGCATCAATGACATTAACAAATCCCTTTTCGGTTGTTATTTTGAGTAGTTCTTGTTCAGAAATTTCTCCGCGTATATTTTTTCTACAGGCATCCAGGAAACTACTGCTCGGCGAACTACCTTGTTTATCATGGTTCTTTAGATGACTTATTATGTGTTTTGAAAAGGGGTTAGATAACTCTTCAAGAGTAATAATTGTTTTTTCGTCATCAACTAAGTCGAGCAATGAGCGAGCAAACGCAAACTTATACGTTGCTACGTTTTTCCCAAAGAGTATTAATGAACGCCACTGAGATTCAAGTGAAGGGTCGTTATTTATGAAATCAACCAATAAAGTTCCTTAATAGAAGAACTAAACTGAGCAGTACTTTATTCATATCTATTCCTTGTTATGAAACTACTTGTCTTAAATAGTACGCCTGAATACTTATGGATGCATTAAAAATGAATACGTCAAATAGGTGAATACCTGTAATCACACGTTCTTGTGTTTAATTGTTATCCTGGGGTACACTTAAATAGAAGAATTAATTTGAGTTAGCGGTGAGGTCTTATGAAGATGCAAATTAAAATCAAAATCATCATCGCTGTACTAGTTCTCATTTCTTTAAATGGTTGCGGAAGTTTTAGACTCCACCATAGTGACCCAGCTATAGATGCAAAATTTGCAGTTACTGCGATTGGGCTTAATGTAGCGAAAGATGTGGCTGTTAAAGCTGTCGATTTCACATCTGGTTTGTATTTCGACCAACAAAAAAAATCTGATTCTGACCAGAAAAAACTTGATTGCCTTAGAACAACTGGCAATAGTTTCTGTAATAAGCCAGACACTTATAAAGACCTAGGTCTTGAAACAAGTATTTCTTCAATACGCCCATATGACCATAATAAAAAACTTGAAGGATGCAGAGCTATAAGAGAGAGTGGCGCCCGCCTTAATTGTTACGACACGACTAAATATAAGCAGCTAGAGCGAACAGCGCAGCAAAATCAAACAGAAGTTACACAAAATGTAGCTGTAAAAAAACCATCCAGTACAAATATGTATAAATGGTGGCGTAAATAACTATAGACCCTATAAGTTATGCATTTCAATTATCGCTATTGCAGTTTAGCCAAAAACAACGCAAATCATGGTGACAATTATGAAATTATTTAATATCTTTTTTTTAGTCTTTTTGATGCTTACTCTAATAGGTTGCGCCAGCAACCCACGTATTACTTTACACTCAAATCCTCAAGGTGCATCAATTTACTGTCAAGGTGAATTATTAGGGGAAGCCCCTCAAACTAGGAAAGTTCCTATTGAGCATTTCAAAGGGGCACTTCCTAGACCAGGCGACTGCGCTGCAGTTTGGGTGAGTGGGAAAAAGGTATATTACCAATCACAATCTATAACCAAAGACACCCGTCAGATTTCAGCAACAGCTATCAGACCACGAGGGGAAGGTTATGCCCAAGATGCGGCATATGCTATGCACTTAAGACAGATTGAACAAGCCCGTCAAGCAGCAGAACAACAAGCACAAGCAGCAAGGGCGGCTGAGGCAGGAGCAAACAGAAGAGCCTGCAAGGCAAGGCGGGCTGCAGCAGTAGCCGGCGGAAATCCATATGCCGCAGCTACCTATTGCTAATGACTGGATTAAGAATCAATCGTCAACTAGACGAATCCCTGTAATTACTTGTTCTTGGGTTTCTCTAA
>DUBF01000098.1:0-1606 GCA_012960465.1 Rhodospirillales bacterium
TTTACAGCAGTATAAAACTACCAACAGAAGGAAGGGTATTGACTGGTTACGCTATCCTCATTAACGAACTCAGCGCCAAAATCAAGACAGTTTGACAGTTCGAAAAACGTTGCTTAATCTCCCGGCCATTAGAAACTAGGTCTTATATAAGACAAGATATATGCAAAACTAATGGCCATTATTTACCATGTTCTGATCATTTTCCGATTAAATTAGGTAAAATTTCAATGACAAACTTAGGAGAAATTATTTATGACTGATACACCTTGGAAACAAGAGGATTGGTTCACCAGCCCCTGGAATTTTGATCCCGAAGTCACCAAAGACTGGAAATTCTCAGATAATATCCGTATTCATGATGTAACCTTACGTGATGGCGAGCAGCAGGCTGGTCTGGCATACGACTATGATGATAAAATCCGGATTGCTGAAGGACTAGCCGAAATCGGCGTACAGCGCCTAGAAGCCGGCATGCCAGTCGTTTCGAAAGACGATCAAAAAGTTGTTCAAGAGTTAGCCAAACGCGATTTTGGTCCAAAAGTTTATTCTTTTGCAAGGTGCATGGTTGATGACGTGAAACGTGCAGTAGATGCTGGCGTTAAAGGTGTTATTATGGAAGTGCCCGCTAGCCCCCATTTAATTGAAAAAGGCTATCGCTGGGAACTGGATCGAGCAATCGACCTTTCCATTGAATCAACTTCCTTCGCTCGTGATCAGGGCCTCGAAGTTGTGTTTTTTCCTATTGATTTTACCCGCTCTGATCTCGTCTGGGTCTGCGACCTGATTGAACGCGTCGGTAAGGAAGGTCATATGGATGGACTAGCATTAGTTGATACTATGGGCGCCACCTCAATACACGCTATGCAATTTTTTGTCCGTACAATGAAAAATCGCTTCCCAGATATTCCATTGGAAGCCCACTTTCATATGGACTTTGGTTTGGGTATTGCCAATACCATCATGGCGTTGTCCGAAGGTGTTGAAGTTATTCAATCAACTGTTTTAGGTGTTGGCGAACGCGCAGGTAATGTACCAATGGAAGAAACGGTTATGGCATTGAAGTGTCTTTATAATATAGACATCGGAATAAAAACCGAGCAATTTAAGAAACTTGCAGATATGGTTGCCGAGATTTCTAACATTCAGATCGCTTCAAATCGTCCTATTGTTGGCGACAATCTATTCAAAGTTGAATCCGGAATTATTGCAACCTGGCTACTTAACTGTGGCTACGAAGATCAAACCGAAGTTATGCCGTTCCGACCTAGTTTGGTGGGGCAGGCAGAACCGGAAGCTGTTATGGGTAAAGGTTCAGGTATAGACAACTGCAAACATTGGCTAGATAAATTCCAAATCCGGGCGTCTGAAGAAGAAGCCATGGAAGTTCTGATGGCCGTTAAAGAATGGGGCCTAGTTCATAAACGTTTAATGAAGGATGAAGAATTTTCGACACTAGCAAAAGATGTCCTAGAAAATTAGGCATTAAAAAAATATTAAAAAAAGGCTCGGTTCTTGCGCAAAACCGGGCCTTTTTGATTATCGTTAACTATTTCCGTAGGTTTTTTTGGTTCATTCTCAGAAAAAAGTTTAGGGCTCTTTTCTTTAG